>JANXVW010000101.1 GCA_025351455.1 Betaproteobacteria bacterium
CGTAGGTCAGGTCGCCGGCCGCCACGCCGGCGCCAAATACCAATCCCGCAAGCTGGCCGCGATCGAGCGTGCGATGGATGCACAGCAGGCCCATCGGGCCAACGGGAGCGGCCACCGCCATGCCGATGCCGAGCGATTTCCAGAAGAACAGAAAATCCATGAACGATTGGTCGGACGAGATTGAAAGTTTCGCATCCGTTGGGCAACGCGATGGCGCGTCAGTTCTTCATCTGTACCTCAGACGGGGGGCTGAAAAGCGACTTGTTCACTTTGCGCGCCGGTTCGTAACGCAGGAAGCGCACGCTGTATTCGTAGTCGGGGGACTTCACCACGATCAGCAAAGGTACATCGCTCGTTCGCAAATACAACGTAACTTCGCGGTCATCGATGTTCAATCGTAGCGGCTTGCAAATTACGCCTTCGATCTCCTGCTGCGGCAAGGCTGTCGCATTGTTGGCCAGGAAGAACTCCAGCTCGTGCCCGAATTCGAGTTCGCGCAGCGTCTCCGATTGCTCGGACGCGAGCAGCGGGAAATGTATTTTGAAGTTCGGACCGGGATCGACGGTGTGCTCTCCCTTGTTTGTGTTGCGGTCAATGATCCAGATATTCGGCTCGGCCACGATGATCAGCCCGTGAATTTTCGTGGATGGATTCGGCGCGTCTTCGAAGCGCAGCAGCGTATCGCCGACGCGCCAGACTTTCTTCACCTGCGCGTCGAAACTGTCAGGCGTGATTGTCTTGCCCGCCAGTTGATATTCGACGTACAGCATCGGCTCTTCCGCTGACTGCGCGGCGAACGGCGTAAGCAGAAGCAATAACGCAAGGAAATTTCGCATCTTGTGCTTTCGGAAGTGTCGGAAGCAGTCTACAACGGATAGCAGCACCATTCGTTTACGGCTTGTCCCGGCGTGGCATAACCAGCGGTTGCTGGGATCCCGCCTGCTCCTCCGGTAGATCGCCTGGCAGTAACGGCCTCTCCGGCAATACATAGACGATCCGGCGTGTCTCGCCGTCGCGAAACACCGACAGGGTCAACGTGTCGCCGACTTTCAGTGTGCGCATCATCGGCGCGATCTTGTCCGGGTCTGTCGCGGGAACGCCGTTGATCACGGTAACGATATCGCCGCCAAGCAACAGTGAAATGGTACCGAGCGTGAACTCAATCTCGCCGCCGCGCAGGCCGGCGGTCTCGGCCGGACTACCAGGCTCCACGACTTCGACCAGCAAACCATCGGTCAGCGACAGCTTTAGTACCTTGCGCACCTCATTTCCGATCACCGTGCCATGGAAGCCCACCCAGGGGCGAATCATGCGACCGTCGCGAATCAGCGCGGGCACAATGGATTTGATCAGCGAGATCGGAATCGCGAATCCGATGTTCTGAGCGTCCTGCACCATGGCGGTGTTCATGCCGATAACTTCGCCGCACATGTTGAGCAAGGGTCCCCCCGAATTGCCCGGGTTGATCGGCGTATCGGTCTGGATCAGCGGCTCGCTCAGCGACAGCGGTGTATCCGGCAGGATGCGGTTGACGCCACTGACGATGCCGCGCGTGACGGTCTGGTCCAGGCCAAGTGGATTGCCGATGGCGATGACATTTTCTCCCACGCGCAGGTGCTCGGAATCGCCGAGCGGCACCGCGGTCAATTTTCCCTTCTCGGGCTTCGGGATCTGCAGTACCGCGATGTCGAAGATCGGGTCGGCGCCGAGCAGGTGCGCGGCCACTACGCTCCCGTCGTCAAGCGTTACGAACAGAGTCTGCCGGCCGAACGCCACGTGCGAGTTGGTGATGATCAGGCCTTTGGAATCGTAGATGAATCCCGAGCCGATGATATGGGATACGCGGCCCTGCACCTTATAAGGATTGATGCTTTGCGCGGAAATCATCACCACCGCCGGCGAAACGCGGTCGAACAACGTCGGAATGTCGGTGGAACAACCCGGTCGGGCGGCATGGGCGCAGCCGCCGAGCGCGGCCATCGCCAGGACGATAACTGTTGCCGCCACGCGTTGCATGAAGGACGTCATTGCAGCCATGCGCCTCCCGGCTAGAGGTCGATGGGCCAGTTGATGCCTGCGGTGACGCCGCCGTCGACACGCAAGGTCTGGCCGGTGACGAATGCAGACGCCGGCGAAGCGAGGTAGATCGCCGCACCGACCAGTTCCTTCACGTCGCCCAGCTTGCCGAGTGGCGTGTTCGTCTTCGCCCAGTTGGTCATTTTTTCCTGTTCCCACATTTTTTTCGATAGAGCGGTCGGGAAAAAGCCCGGCGCGATCGAGTTTACCCTCACGCCATGTTTCCCCCATTCGTTTGCAAGCGAACGGGTCATCATCAGCACGCCCGCCTTGCTCATCGCGTAAGGCGTCACGCCGGTCAGCGGAGCATAGGTATTGAGTGAATCGACGTTGATGATCGCCCCGGACTTGCGCCCGATCATGTGCCGCCCCACTGCCTGCGCCACAACGAAGGCGCCGCGCAGGTTGATATTCACGATCCAGTCGTATTCCTCGATCGCATAGTCCTCCGCCTTCATGCGCTTGTTCACGCCGGCTACGCTGACCAGGGTGTCGATATAACCGAATTTGCCGATGACGTTTTTCACCAGCATGGCCACGTCGTCGGGTTTGGCGACATCGCAGACTTCGAAGTGGACCGGATGCTTGCCCGTGGAGATCTCCTTCGCGGTCTTTGCCAGGGTGTCCGCTTCGCGTCCCGCGATCACCACCTTCGCGTCCCGCTCCGCAAACCCTTCCGCCAGTGCCCGCCCGATGCCCCGGCTTGCCCCTGCCACCAGCACCACCTGATCCTCCACCGAAAACAGCTTGTCTTGCATTTTTACCTCCTTTATTTATTTTTATTTAGACTTTATCTCAACCCAACACGGAGGCACGGAGAGCACGGAGAAAACCGGGAGATAGGGAGAGAATTGCAACTGTGCCGTAACGGTAACGTGGACTGCCGCCGCTGCTTCGGCCTCCTGCCGACCGAACCTCTTCTCACGACAATTAATTCCCCTCGCATTTCTCCGTGTTCTCCGTGCTCTCCGTGCCTCCGTGTTGGATGTAAGTTCTATTGTCAGACCGCAATAGCCGCGACGCGGACGCCGTCGGCGTCGAGCGCGGCGCGGATGCGCCGGGCGAATTCTACGGCACCCGGTTCGTCGCCGTGGATGCACAGCGTGTCAGCCTTTACGGCAACGTCCGGGCCATTGATGCTTTTCACCTTGCCTTCATCGATCATTCGCCTGACCTGTGAAAGAGCGAGGGCGGGATCGTGGATCATTGCATCGGGCTGCGTGCGCGGCGTCAGGCTGCCGTCGGCCTGGTAGGTGCGGTCGGCGAAAACTTCGTTTGCGGTTTTCAGGCCGGCCTGCTCGCCGGCGCGGACGAGTTCGCTTCCGGCCAGGCCGAACAGGACCAGCCGCGCGTCGAAATCCTTCACCGCCTGCGCAATGGCTTGCGCGAGCTTCGCGTCTTTTGCCGCCATGTTGTAGAGCGCGCCGTGCGCTTTCACGTGCGACAGCTTTCCACCGCATGCGGTCGCGAATCCAGACAGCGCACCGACCTGGTAGACCACCAGGTCGTAGGCTTCCTGCGCTGACACGTTCATGCGGCGGCGCCCGAAGCCCTGCAGGTCCGGCAATGACGGGTGCGCGCCAACCGCGACGCCTTTTTCCAGCGCCAGCTTCACCGTGCGATGGATCGTGCCGGGATCGCCGGCATGAAACCCGCAGGCAATGTTCGCCGATGTCACGTGATCCAGCAGCGCAGCATCGTCGCCCATCGTCCACGCGCCGAAGCCTTCGCCCATGTCGCAGTTCAGATCAAGTGTCTTCATTTTCAGCGGCTCAATCCAGTTGCGCAGAAATCAGCAATGACTAACTGCTCACCACGAAGTCACGAAGGTCACGAAGAAACACGAAGAAGCCAATTTATCATAGGGACAGAGTCACAATGACTGCCGACGATGGATTCCGAGCCAAGGTAGATAACAACCCATGCTTCTCCTGTTTTTCTTCGTGCCACTTCGTGTCTTCGTGGTGAGATCTTCGCATTAGGTGTTCGCTGTGCATGAGTGTCGTCGATGGGGAAGGATTGACTACTCGTTCAGATGCTTTTCCACCGCTTCGCGGATGGTGATGATTTCCTGTTCGCGTTTGAGCCACAGCGCCTGCGCCTGGGCCAGCGAAACCAGTTCGAAGCGCAATTTGTCACCCGGGCGCAGCTGCGCCAGCAGGTGCAGGTCGACGCTGGCGACTTCCGCGATCTTCGGATAGCCGCCGACGGTTTGCCGGTCCGCCATCAGCACGATCGGCTGACCCGAGGGCGTAACCTGGATTGTGCCAAAGGTGACGGCTTCAGACAGGATTTCCAGCGGCCCGCTGGCAACGATGCCCGGCCCGTCGAGGCGGCAACCCATGCGGTTGGAGTCCGCGGCGATGCGAAATACGGCGCTCGTCAGCACATCCCGCGCCGCAGCCGGGAATGCATCCCAATGGCGCCCGGCAAGGATGCGCACGAGCTGGGGCGACCGGCCGAGTTTTTCGATGTGCTGGTTGACCGCCCATTTCGGAAAGCTGAAGTTGCGTTTCGACCCTGCGAGTTCCCGCGCCAGTCCCGGATAAGGGGAGGACTTTGCTACGCCTGTGGGCAAAACATCCGCCTGCCGCAATGCGCGGCCTTGCAGGCCGCCGATGTGCGCTGTGTCGTAGGTGCTGCGGCTGCCCATGACCACGGGCACATCGAACCCGCCGTGAACCGCGAGGTAGGTACGGCATCCGGCGATGCTCTCACCGAACTCGAGCACCGCGCCCGCGCGTACGCGCACGGCCTTGCCTTCCGGAACCGGCGCGCCGTTGATGGATGGCGACAAGTCGGCGCCGCACAATGCAATCAGCGCGTCAGCGTCGAAACGCAGGCGCGGCCCGCGCAGCGTGATTTCGAGTGTCGCTTCATCTGCGCCATTGCCGGCGAGGATGTTGGCGATGCGGTGGGAAAAGAAATCCATCGCGCCGGAAACCGGCACGCCGAGATGCTGAAAACCGTAACGCCCACGATCCTGCACGGTGCTCAGCATGCCGGGCTTGAGCACCATGAGGGTCATTGCGCGGCCTTTGACTGCGATTCGAATTCCTGCGCGGAAATCGGTACGAAGCGAACGACGTCGCCTGCATTCAACAGGCTTGGCGGGGAAGCGTCCGGCGTGAACAACTGCAGCGGCGTGCGGCCGATGATCTGCCAGCCGCCGGGCGTGTCCAGCGGATACACGCCCGTCTGCTCGCCGCCGATGCCAACGCTGCCTGCCGGCACGCGCGGCCTTGGCGAGTCGCGCCGTGGCGTCGCCAGCCGCGCATCCAGCCCGCCGAGATAGGCGAAACCCGGCACGAAGCCGAGCATGTGAACGTGATAGTCGGTGCCGCTATGGATCGCGATTACTTGCTCGACGGACAGATTGCGCAGAATCGCGAGCGCTTCGAGGTCCTCGCCGAAGGTCCCGCCGTAGCAGACCGGGATCTCGACCAGCCGGCCGGCCGCGGACGTTTCGGCGGATTGCGTCTGCAGCCAGTTGCCGATGATTTCCGCCAGGGCTTCATAGGGCGACGTGCCCGAGCCGACTGCGGCCGGGTCATAGTGCAGCGCGAGGGTGGAATAGGCGGGAACGATGTCGAGCACGCCGATCGGCAACGACTCGCGCAGCCTCTGTGCGAGCATTGCGATTCGCGCGCTGAGTACCGGGTCGACGCGGTCGCCGAATTCGATGATCAGGGCCTGGTCGCCCATCGGGAAGAGGTGTGGAGCGGGCAGCATGGGTCGGCGCAACGGTGCGCGGCGTCAGCGCAGGGCGGCGCCCGCCAGATGAAATCCGCGCCGGGCCTCGATGCGCGGAGCGGTCGCACGTTTCAGCATCTCCTCATACATCGTCAGCGGGTTCATGTCGAATACGGCCCGGGCATCGAATTGCAGCACGTACCAGCCGCCCTGCGCGATCTCGTCCTCGAGCTGGCCGGTGGCCCATCCCGAGAAGCCGGTGAAAAATCGCTGGCGGTCTGCGTCTTCGGGGTGCTTGAGCAGCTCAGCGAGGACTTCGCTGAAACCGCTGATGTAGATGTCGTCGGCGACGAACAGGCCTTTCGCCGGCTTGCTCGAAGAACGGAATGCGAACAGCAGCGCCTCGGGATCCACCGGACCGCCAAGGAACACCAGGTCGCGACGCTTCGCCAGTTCGGGCCGACCGGGGAGCAGGGCGCTCAGACCCACCGTGCTCGGGCGATTGAGGATGACGCCGATCGGTCCGCCCTCATCGGACCGCACGGCCAGCACGACGGTTTCTTCGAAGGTGGGATCGAGCATGCCCGGTTTCGCGACGAGAAGGAAAGCGCGTTCGCTATCGCCTTGCGCATGCGCAAGGCCGGTCAGGCACAATCCGAAGGTTGCGAGCAGCATCGACGTAAGGGTGAATCCGCGCATCGGACTAATTTGACATCCTCTTTGAAGCAAAGGTGCCCGGCCGGTTACTTGACGATGGCCTGATACACCAGATTGCGCATGAGAACGCGGTAGTACTGGCGGCGCAGCGGCTCCTGCGTCATCAGGACCGGGACCAGTTCCTCCTCCGGATCGACCCAGAAATAAGTGCCGGCATACCCGGACCAGAAAAAATCGCCGGGCGAGCCCGGCCACTCGGATTGCCCGCGATCGGTGCGCGTGGCGAAGCCCAGTCCGAAACCGTAGCCGGGGCCGGGCAGGTAGGTCGATCCCTTGTCGATCTGGGCATTGAGGTGATTGGACGTCATGTATTCGACGATGCGCGGGCCGAGGATGCGCGCGCCGTCGAGTTCGCCGCCGTTGGCCAGCATTTGCGCGAAGCGCAGGTAGTCGCCCGCGGTGGAGACCAGACCGTGGCCGCCTGCGAAGAAAGTCTGCGTCTTGCTGAAATCGATCAGCTCCGGCGTCTTGCCGGTATAGACGTCGGGCATCGGCTGCGCGAGGCGGTTCAGTTTCCCGGGCGGCACCTGGAACGCGGTGTCGGCCATCTTCAATGGTTCAAAGATGCGCTCGGCAAGAAAAACATCCAGTGTTTGTCCAGATGCGACTTCGACGACGCGGCCCAGCACGTCCGTGGAATGGCTATATTCCCAGGTGGTGCCCGGCTCGGATTGCAACGGCAGTTTGGCGAGCGCCTTGGCGAAATCCGCCAGCACCCATTTCTGCGAGAAAATCTGCGCATCGAGATACAATTTCTTGATGGCGTTCGGCGCGCCCAGAACGCCATAGGTCAGGCCGGAAGTGTGGCGCAGCAGATCCTGCACGGTAATCTGCCGCTTCGCATCGGCCAGCGAGAGCACTGCTTTGCCGTCGGCGTCCCTGGATTCCGTGCCGACTTTCATGTTCTTGAACTCGGGAATGTATTTCGACACCGGTTCCTGCAGGCCGAGTTTTCCTTCCTCGACCAGGATCATGGCGGCGACGCTGACCACCGGCTTGGTCATGGAGTAGAGCCGGAAGATCGAATCGTTGGACATGGGGATTTTCTTTTCGCGGTCCTGCCAGCCGAAACTTTTCGCGTATACCAGCTGGCCGTCGCGTGCGATGAACACCACCGCACCGGGCAGTTCGCCGGAATCCACCGCCTTGCGCATCGCTGCATCCACCCGCCCGAGTCGCTCCGCCGACATGCCCACTTCGTCCGGCGCCGCTTCCGGCAGCGGTGCGGCTTGCGCGAACACGGTTGCTCCAGCCAACACGAGAAACGAGATGCGACGGATCAGGGATTGCATAGGCCTCCTCGGATTATTTTTTAATGCGGCACTAAAGACAAAGATTTAAGTCTGTAAACGCAAAGGACGCGAAGGAACGCAAAGGAATACTGGAAGCAAGTGCCGAGCTTAACGTTGTAGATGGACGGCAGATGAATTATTCGGCATATCGTCATACCGCCAACCACACTTGCTATTTCTTTTATTCGTTCCGTTTTCCTTCGCGTCCCTTCGCGTCCTCAAGGGAACACTTGTGCCGCTTGCGGCGCGCGTTGAACGCCCTTCGCTTTGAATTGTCCTGGCGCCTATCTTAGCGCAGGTTGATCCTGCGCCACGCGCCAGAGCGCCAACGCAGATAGATCAGGCTGCCCAGCAGGCAGCAATAGACCAGTGCGACGGCCCAGCCGCCGATCGCGCCATAGCCGAACTGCGGCAGGAAATCGACCCAGCCCTGTCCGGGCGCGAACGTGAACATGTGCGTGAAGGGCACGAACACGAACCAGGACAGGATGATGATCGCCAGTGTGGGCACGCGCATGTCGCCGGCGCCGCGCAGGCAAAAACCGGCGCCGAGGTTCAGGCCATCGAAAATCTGGTAGCCCGCGGCGAACCATAGCAATGTGCGTCCCAGCGCAATGACCGCGTCCGCATGCGGATCCGAAGCATTCACGAACAGCGGAATCAGCCAGGGCCCGATGACCGCGAGGAACACGGTGACAAATCCCATGTAACCGACGGCGAGCTTGATGGTCGCGTTGCCGACTTTCGTGGCCCAATCCTTGTCGCCGGCACCGATGGATTGGCCGACCAGCGTGGTGCCGGCGAGTGCGAAACCCATCGTCGGCAGATAGGCAATCGACGTGAGCATCATCACGATCTGCGTCGAAGCCCCGCCGATCGCGCTTGCTGAAACCTGCATGGCCTGGAACGCCGCCAGCCCGGCTACGTCGATCGCAGGAAACAAGCCGATCGGAAAGCCGACGCGAATCAGCCTTCCCACATCGGTGCGGCTCTCGCGCCAGGTTTTGCGGGAATCGAATTCGGCATCGAGGCCGCGGCGCGTGATGAGGACGATCGACACCAGCAGGCCCACGCCCATGGCAGTCGTCGTCGCCCAGCCCGTGCCGGCCACGCCCCAATCGAAACCGAAAATGAAAATCTGGTTCAGCGCCGCGTTCAGCACCGCGACGAAGGTCATCAGCGCGAGCGTGATGCGGGTGCGGCCGATGCCGTTGAAAAATCCCGTGGTGCCCCAGATGCCCACGGCAAATGCGCCGCCGAGCAAGCGCGGAAACCAGAATTCGTTGGCGAGTTGCGCGACGTGCGGGTCGAGCCTGAGCCAGCCGATGACCGTGGGGCCGATGAATGCAAGGGCGACGAATGCCGGTGCGACCAGCAACATGCCTCGCACGCCGGCCCAGGCCGCGCGCGAAGTGGCGCGGTTGTCACCCGCGCCGTAGGCCTGCGCCGCCATCGTCTGCACCGCCATGCCGGGGCCACC
>JANXVW010000200.1 GCA_025351455.1 Betaproteobacteria bacterium
CCGACATTGCAGTCGGCCAAATGCGGGCCATCGAATTCGACGCTTCCGACCCCGGCGACTGGGCGTTCCACTGCCACAAGTCACACCACACGATGAACGCGATGGGCCACAACGTCCCCACCATGATTGGCGTCGATCAACAAGGCGTGGCCGAGAAAATAAAAAACCTGATACCCGACTACATGGTGATGGGCGACACGGGCGGATCCATGGGTGACATGGAAATGCCGCTACCAGACAACACGCTGCCGATGATGACGGGTCAGGGTCCCTTTGGCGGCGTGGAAATGGGCGGCATGTTCACCATGGTCAAGATTCGCGAAGGGCTTGCTCGCAACGACTACCAGGACCCGGGCTGGTACAAGCAGCCGCCGGGCACAGCAGCTTACGAATGGACGGGCGAACCGATGGCTTCGATCCGCGCACCCGACAGCAAAAAAATGTCGCCCAAGTCCGGTGAAACCGTTTTAAAAGTTACGAAAGGAAAGTCCCATGGTTCGCACTGATATGCGGAAATGAAACCAGCCGTTGCGTCAAACGTTAAATCAAACATTGGTCTTCGGAAGAGGAGTTGTAAATGAAACAGCTAATAATCGCATCCGCGATCGCCCTGAGCTTCACGGTAACGGGCGCCTTTGCCCACGGGGATGAACACGAAGCCGGGAAGGACGCAAAGCAGGGCGAAGGACATGCGGACGCACTGGGAAAACCGGGCAATCCTAAAAAGATATCCCGCACGATCGAAGTCCAAATGAGCGACGCCATGCGGTTCTCGCCGGCAAATATCAAAGTAAAGCGTGGCGAGACCATCAAGTTCGTGCTGACGAATGCGGGGAAGGTGAAGCACGAGATGGTGCTGGGATCGATAAAGGAATTAAAAGAGCATGCGGCCCTGATGCAGAAGTTCCCCGAGATGGAGCACGCCGACCCGAACATGGTGTCGGTCGAGCCCGGCAAGACTGGGGAACTTATCTGGCAGTTCACCCGGGCCGGCACCTTCGATTTTGCCTGCCTGCAGCCCGGCCACTTTGAGGCCGGCATGGTGGGCAAGGTTGCGGTCAAGCGTTAAGCCGATTTTCTCGACACCTCACTTAAGGAGCAGCAGATGACCCCCACATCAAGAATTCTTTTTGCCATCACCCTCGGTTTGGCGGTGCCCTTCGGCGCAATCGCCGCTGACGATCAAGCCACAACGCAGCAGGGCGGTACCAAGTCCCTGGACAGCACCGCGCCAATGAGCGCCGGCGAAGTCAAGAAAGTGGACAAGTCGAGTGGCAAGGTCACCATCAAGCATGGCCCGCTGGCCAATCTCGGCATGCCGGCGATGACTATGGTCTTCCGGGTGAAAGACCCGGCCATGCTCGATCAGATGAAGGAAGGCGACAGGATCAACTTTGTCGCCGAGAAGGTAAACGGCGCAATCACGGTTATACAAGCCGAGCCGGAAAAATAGCCTGCCGACCTTTATGGGTTGCTTTTTGGCGGCGTAAAGCGGCGCCTAAAGGTCCAGCGGCTCCCACATGCATATTGCGTTGGTAATTCACAAAGTCCAGACCCTGATTCACTTGGAAGGACGCGTGAGCAAGCGTGCCGTGAAATCGATTGCCCCGCGGCCGGCCTCCGACATCGGCGAGGAGTCAGGACCAAACCAAATATGATCGGATTTGGGCAGGTAATTTGCGCAAGCGTCGATGGTTCAGGAAAGACCAGAGCGTGCCAGCGCACATACAACATCGAGTATTTCGTTTATTACCTCACAGTTATTGCGCAAAGCCTTGACTTGGATCAACCGGCGTCCTGAGTGGTGAAGTCAGTATTGTGGCGTCCCAAAATCCTGAGGTTTCAGGTAGCGTCTACCCCGAGGGACAGCGGATAGCAAGCAATGAGGCCGCTGGTGCATCGATTGACAAACTTCCTTAAAGGAGCACTTGAATGAACAGATTCACGTTTACGATTTTCCTGGCTTGCCTGTTTTCCGTACCTTTGGTCCAGGCGGCAGACGAAGAAGATCATGCCGCGCATCATCCCGGCGCCGACCAGAGTCAAGCCCCCCGCGCGCAGGACGATAAGGCCGCCATGAAGATCGATAAGATGCAGGAAAAAATGACAACGATGCAGGAGCAGATGGGGAAGATCCATTCAGCCAAGGATCCGCAGGAACGCAAGAAGCTCATGAAAGAGCATATGCAGTCCATGCAAGACGGCATGAAGATGATGGGCGGCATGGGCGCAGGGGTGAAAGGCGCCGACATGATGGCCAAGGCCAAGAAGGACCAGGCCGAGTCCAAGGTTGACGCCGGCGACGGCATGGAAATGTGCATGATGATGAAAAAGCACAATTCCGTGGAGGCTCGCCTGGACATGATGCAGATGATGATGGAGCACGAAAGCGCGGAACAGGAGATGGAGCGCGGTCGCTGAGGCTGTCCACCAACTGCACGCAGGTTTTATCTGGGTGTAATTGCCATGTTCGGCGCGATATGTTGCGGGCCGCAGCAGGCCAGACTTAATCGAAGCACGTCATTCATAAACCAAGGAGCGTCTGTCCATGATTCACGAAGGAGGGTTGTTTTGGGGAATGCACATGATCTGGTGGTTTGTCTGGATCGTTCTGTTCGTCGGCTTTTTCTCTTACGCAACTCCAGTACCGAGGCGGCGCATACGGGAAACGCCTTTCGAAGTGTTACAGCGACGTTACGCTGCCGGCGAGGTCTCTACGGCGGAATATGACGAGAGAAAGGAAAAACTGACGCGGGACACCAATTCGCGCAAGTGACGTCTTGCCCCGCGGGGACCAGGAAAGGTAGTGCGATTCAATAGTGAAGCGCCGGCGAAATAGCGTCGCGATGGCAACGCCATATTGAAGAAATAATCGGAAAAATAATATGCGTAAATTATGGGTGGCCCTCGCAGCGTTTGTCGCGCTGAGCCTTACCGGCTGCGGCTACAACACATTGCAAGTGAACGATGAGCAGATCAAGTCGAGTTGGGCAGAGGTCATCAACCAGTACCAGCGACGTGCGGATCTGGTTCCCAATCTGGTAAATACCGTAAAAGCCTTAGCCGCCCAGGAAAAAGACGTATTGCTCGGTGTCACCAACGCCCGCGCCAAAGTCGGCAGCATCCAGGCGACTCCTGAACTCGCCAATAACCTTGCGGCTTTTGCCAATTGCCAGGCCGCTCAGGGAGAGCTATCGGGTGCCCTCTCCAGGTTGCGGTGGTGTCCGAGAACTATCCGCAGTTAAAGTCCGATGCCAGCTTCCGTGATCTGCAGGCACAACTCGAAGGCACCGAAAACCGCATTGCGGTCGCGCGTAACCGCTACATCAAGTCGGTGCAGGAATTCAACGTGACTGTGCGCTCCTTCCCCTCGGACCTTACGGCGATGATGTTCGGATTCAAAACAAAGCCGAATTTCACGGTGGAAAACGAAACGGAAATTGCCAAGCCACCCAAAGTCGATTTCGGGCCGGTGCCGGCCAAGCCCCAGGGCGAGGCTCAGGGAGTCGCCAAGTGAGGGCGATGAACACGGCAAGGGCGTCATTGCTGGCATTGACCCTTTGCTGGTCATTCATCGCTGGAGCACAAATCGCCGTCCCGCCCTTGACCGGACGCGTCACCGATCAGACCGCCACGCTCAGCGCAGAGCAAAAGGCTGCCCTGGAGCAGACCCTGCAAGCGTTTGAAGCCAGGAAAGGCAGTCAGCTCGCGGTTCTCATTGTTCCCACCACCGCTCCGGAAACGATCGAGCAATATGCCTTGCGCGTTGCGGAGCAATGGAAGTTAGGCCGCAAGAAAGTCGATGACGGTGCAATCCTGGTCGTCGCCAAGACCGACCGCGCGCTGCGCATCGAGATGGGCTACGGCCTGGAGGGCGCACTCAATGACGCGACCAGCAAGCGCATCATCAGCGAGATTATTACGCCGCCCTTCAAGCAAGGAGATTTCTCTGGCGGCATTACGGCCGGAGTCGACCAGATCATCCGCGTCATTGACGGCGAACCGTTGCCGGCGCCCAGGACCAATCCTGCGGGTGGCATTGCGCATATTCAGCGGTATGTTCCGGTCATTTTTGTTCTTGCGCTTGTGCTGGGCGCCGTGCTGCGTTCCGTATTGGGCAGATTCCCCGGGGCGCTCGTAACCGGCGGGGCCGTGGCTGGCGTCGCATGGCTGTTTGCCGGCGCGGTGTCCATCGCGTTGGTCGCGGGCGTAATCGCGCTGTTGTTCACCTTGCTCAGCGGCGGTATGGGTGGACCCGGCGCCGGCAGGCATCGTGGCGGATTCGGTACAGGGGGTTTGGGTGGCGGAGGGTTGCGTGGAGGTGGCGGATTTGGTGGGGGCGGCGGCGGATTTGGTGGCGGCGGCGCGTCGGGGCGGTGGTAACGATGAACATCCGGCGCATAACAAAGCATCTCCTGCTGACCCACTGGCAGGTCAACCGGGCTTTCCCCCGCCAAACCTTGATCGCGATCGGGCAAGCGATCAAAGCGAGCGAGACCGCACACGCTGGAGAAATCCGTTTCGTAGTGGAAGGTGCACTGCACAGCACGCCGCTGTTAAAGGGGCAGTCTGCGCGAGACCGGGCGATTGAAGTCTTTTCGCAATTGCGCATCTGGGATACCGAGCACAACAACGGCGTGCTGATCTATCTGTTGCTCGCGGACCGGGACGTTGAGATTGTTGCCGATCGCGGGATTCACGCGAAGGTGGGCTCTCGGGATTGGGAAAACATCTGCCGCAAGATGGAAACAGCGTTTAAGCAAGCCAACTACGAAAGCGGCGTAATCAGCGGCATTCAGGCCGTGACGCAGCATCTGACGAAACATTTCCCCGCGTCCGGTGCCGGTCAGAATGAATTGCCAAACCGGTGGTGCTGTAGCTCAACCATGCTGGAGGGAAAAGAAGATGACTGTAGAGCTTACGTTCCTTGGCGGCACTGGCACGGTGACCGGTTCGAAGTACCTTGTTAAATCCGCCGGCAAGTCAATGCTGGTGGATTGCGGCCT
>JANXVW010000202.1 GCA_025351455.1 Betaproteobacteria bacterium
GCTCCCTCGACGGGTCTGACGCAACGCGGCGCGCAATCCGGCGACGCGGGCCGTCATTCCGCTGTCCGAGGAGAAAACATCACGACAAGTGCCGGTTGCCGGGCACCGTGCCCACGATCGGACCGACTACGGGGGAATCTATGCTGCGCTCTATCGTTGCGTTCGCTCTTCTTGTGCCGTCGCTCGTCATACTGCCTGTCTGCGCCGAGGATACTTTGCGCGTCGCCGCCATTTCACCGCTCTCGGGACCGTTCGCGCTCGTTGGCGAGGAAACGGTCAAGCAGATCAAGGGAGCGGCAGACCTGATCAATGCGAAGGGCGGGCTCTTCGATGGTCGCAAAATCGAGGTTGTCGCCCTGGACGGGAAAGCCAATCCGCAAGACAGCCTGCTCGCGCTGAACGCGGCCATCGACGGCGGAATCCACTATGTCGTTGCCCATATTTCCAGCGTGAATCACGCGTTGTCCGATGCGATCGTCAAACACAATGCCCGCAACCCGGACCGGCGTGTGCTGCTGCTCAACTTCGATGGGCGCGACCCGGCGCTGACTGAAACCAAATGCCACTTCTGGCATTTTCGTGTCAACTATCACACCGATACGGAAATGAATTACCTGACCGACTATCTCGCGCAACAGCCCTCGGTGCACAAGGTCTATCTTATCAACCAGGACTACGCCTATGGCCAGGCCGTCCAGCGGACCACCAGGGATTTATTGCCGAAGAAAAACGGGAACATTCAAATTGTCGGCGATGACCTTGTTCCATTAGGCAAGGTGAAGGACTTTGCGCCCTATGCCGCGAAAATCCGCGCCAGCGGCGCCGACAGCGTGGTCACCAGCAGTTGGGGAAATGATCTGTTTCTGCTCGTACGGGCAGGGCAGGAATCCGGACTGGACGTGCGCTATTACATCTTCAACGGCAATGTTCCCGGAACGACTGCTGGTGTAGGGGGCGCGGGAGTGGGCAAGGTTCTGAGCCTGTTCCCGTGGCACGAGAATGCGGAAGCCCATTCCTATCAAAGTTTCAACTCGGAATTCAAAATCAAATACAAGAGCACGGAGAATTTCGACTACATCACGGCGCATCGGTCTGTCGGCATGCTGGCGCGTGCAATGGAGCAAGCGCATAGCGACGACCCGCTGAAAGTCGCCTCCGCGCTCGAAGGCATGGTGTTCGACGGCCCCGAAGGGCGGGTCTGGATGCGGCCCGAGGATCACCAGTTGATTGCGCCCTTGTATCTTGCGCGGCTCACCAAGGTCGGAGAGCCGGGGGTCAAATTCGACGTTGAAAATACGGGGCTCGGCTGGAAAACCGTATCCAAGGTCGAGGGCAAGGACGCGGTCCCGCCGATCAAGTGCACCGTAGAGCGTCCTCCGATGTGATGGCGGCTTTGCCGGTTGGTCGAAAAAAAAGGGAGATCATGAACGCATCTGCAATCCGGTTTCTCGTCGGTGCCGCGCTCCTGCTGCAGTTCCTTCCTGCATGGCCCGCGGAAACGATCAAGCTCGCTTTCCTCGGCGGCCTGAGCGGCCCCTATGCGCTGCAGGACGAAGAGATGCTGAAGAACGTGAAGGCCGCGGCAGACATCGTCAACGTCCGGGGTGGCGTTGCCGGGGGGCGCAGGTTCGAGATCGTGGCGCTGGATCACAAGGCGAACCCGCAGGAAGCACTCATCGTCCTCAAACAGGCGATTGATCAGGACATTCGCTTCGTGATCTCCGGTCGCTCGAACATCGCCCATGCCATCACCGATGCGCTGAGCAAGCACAACGCACGCGACCCCGATAGGTCAGTCCTGTTTCTGAATCTCTTCGGCCTCGATCCTGCCCTGACGGAAAGCAAATGCAGTTTCTGGCATTTCCGCTTTGGTGTGCATGCGGACACGCTGGTCACCGCCCTCACGGATTACATGGCAGGGCGCCCCTCCGTCAAGACGGTCTATTTGCTCAATCAGGACTACGCCTATGGGCAGGCGGTCGCTCGCGCGGCGCGGGAGATGTTGCCTCGCAAGCGCCCTGATGTGCGGATCGTCGGCGATGATCTGGTGCCATTGGGCAAGATCAAGGACTTCGCTCCGTATGTGGCCAAGATTCGGGCATCGGGGGCGGACAGCGTGATGACGGGCAACTGGGGCAGCGACCTGACGTTGCTCGTCAAGGCCAGTGCCGAGGCGGGGTTGA
>JANXVW010000219.1 GCA_025351455.1 Betaproteobacteria bacterium
ACCGCGAGACGCTCGCCCGCCAGGTCATTCAACGAATCCGCCATCGCCACTTGCACGCGGCGACCTGGTACCAGAATTCCGGTCTTCTGCGCCATGTTGCCATGGCAGACCGAGCATTCTTTGTTGTAGAGCTGCAGGCCATCCATCTGGTCAAGATCCGCCGCCTGCGCACAGGCGGCGCCGAACAGCAGGATCAGTCCACCGAACGTTGCCGCTTTTGCGTCCATCGCGATCGCCCCCTCTCCTGTGCGCTTCGATAGAAACGAAACCTGCCACCCCTTCAGTTCCTTTTCTTGTGCGCCAGCTTACTCTGTAGTTCGGCAAAGGGGTTGTGGGTCGCGATCGTACCCTGGTCGCCCGGACGCCTTCCCCTTGCCGCCTCGTCCGCCACTCTTGCGTGTTCGTTTTCGTGGCAATAGATGCACAACAATTCCCAGTTGCTGCCGTCCAGCGGATTGTTGTCGTGATTATGATCCTTGTGGTGCACCGTGAGCTCGCGCAGGCGCACGCCCGAAAATTCACGGGCACAGCGTCCACAGACCCAGGGATAGAGCTTGAGCGCCCTTTCACGATAAGTCGCTTCGCGCTCGCTGCTGTGACGGCGGGCTTCGGCGACAACGCGGTCGAGTCGGGATGGCTCGGAGACAGGAGGCTTGGACATGGCCGGGCGCTCGCGGAGGCAGTGGGGACAGTACTTTACCGCAGGTGCGACAGTCACGACATTCACAGCCTTTGAGCGTACCATGCGCCCCCTGGCCGTACTGAGCAATTTCCCCATGTCCGACACCCTTCCCGCCACCCCCGAAACGACTTTTGCCGACCTCGGCCTGCCCGCGCCTCTGCTCAAAGCATTGAACGACGTCGGCTATGAAACGCCTTCGCCGATCCAGGCGCAGACCATCCCGCCGCTGCTTCAAGGCAAGGACGTACTCGGCCAGGCGCAGACCGGTACCGGCAAGACGGCGGCCTTTGCGCTGCCGGTGCTCGCGCGCATCGATTTGCACAAGAAGTTGCCGCAAGCGCTGGTGCTGACGCCGACACGCGAGCTGGCGATCCAGGTCGCCGAAGCCTTCCAGAAATACGCCTCCCATTTGCGCGGCTTCCATGTTTTGCCGATCTACGGGGGCCAGGAATACGGGCCGCAACTGCATGCGCTGCGGCGCGGCGTGCATGTCATCGTCGGCACGCCGGGCCGCGTGATCGACCACATGGACCGCGGCACGTTGAAGCTCGACGAACTGAAATGCCTGGTGCTCGATGAAGCCGACGAGATGCTGCGCATGGGCTTCATCGACGACGTCGAGAAGGTGCTGAAGAACACGCCAGCCACGCGCCAGGTCGCGCTGTTCTCGGCAACCATGCCGACCGTGATCCGCCGCATTGCGCAGACTTATCTGAAGTCGCCGGTCGAAGTCACCATCCAGAGCAAGACCTCCACCGTTGCCAACACGCGCCAGCGCTTCTGGATGGGCGGTGGTGGCGTGAGCAAGCTCGATGCGCTGACCCGCATCCTCGAGGCCGAGCCTTTCGACGGCATGATCGTGTTCGTGCGTACCAAGCAGGAAACCACCGAACTCGCCGGCAAGCTGGAGGCGCGCGGTTTCGGCGTCGCGCCACTGAGCGGGGATGTGGACCAGAAAACCCGTGAACGCACGGTGAATCGCCTGAAGAAGGGCGATCTGGACATCATTGTCGCCACCGACGTCGCCGCGCGCGGCCTGGACGTGGATCGCATCAGCCATGTGATCAACTACGACGTGCCGACCGACACCGAATCCTACGTGCACCGCATCGGCCGCACCGGACGCGCCGGGCGCAGTGGCGAAGCCATCCTGTTCGTCACGCCGCGCGAGCGCCACATGCTGCGCATCATCGAACGCGCCACGCGCCAGGGCATTACCCCCATGGAATTACCCAGCGCAGCGGCGGTCAACGAGCAGCGACTGTCCAAACTCAAGGATCGCATCGGCGAAATCCTCGGCAATGCCGACCTCGCGGCCACGCTCGCGCCGTTCAAAAACCTGGTGCAGCAATATGAGCACACGCACGAAACATCATCGACCGACCTCGCGGCGGCCCTGGCCTACATGGCCCAGGGCGAGACCCCGCTGATGAACGAATCGCCCGCATCGCGTCCGCGCTTCGAGGACCGCGATCCGAAGCGCGCTCACCCGCGCGAAGATGCCCGCCCTCCGCGCGCCGAAGCGTCCGCCGAACGCCCGCCCCGTCCGCGCCGCGGTCCCGAAGCCGGCATGCAGACCTACCGCATCGAGGTCGGCCACCAGCACGGCGTGAAGCCCTCCAACATCGTCGGCGCCATCGCCAACGAAGCGCAAATGGAAAGCAAGCACATCGGCAGGATAGAAATCTTCGACGATCACAGCCTGGTGGACCTGCCCGAAGGCATGCCCAAGGAACTCTACCGCGAACTGCAAAAGGTGTGGGTCGCAGGACAGCAACTGAAGCTTAGCAAGCTGGAGGTTGGTGCGCCGGCAAGTTCCTCCGCGCGGCCGATGACGAAGACGAGAAAGCCGTAAATGCCGTGAATACGTGAATGTCGTGAATGTCGG
>JANXVW010000225.1 GCA_025351455.1 Betaproteobacteria bacterium
CCCTCCCCTTGAAAGGGAGGGAGCCGTCGTCTTAGAAATCCGTGAAGAATGGCACAGCCAGAAGCACGGCGCCGATGACGCACAGCCAGAGCAGGCTATCGGTGGCGTAGGGATAGACGCACAGCAGCACGCCGCTGATCATCGGCGCAAACTTCTGCTGGCGTTTTCCGTAGACGAAGTAGGCCGCCCCGAACGCTCCCGCGATCAACCCGACAAAGAGCTCATTCATGCGGCCGCCTTGCCGTTCCAGCCGGCCTGCGCCACACGCTCGCAAGCCAGGGCTGCTGCTCGCGCGGCAATCCGGCCGGCCGGTAATAGTGATCGAGTTCGACGAATCCCGCCGCAGTCATCCGCGCACGCCAAGTGTCGAGGTCATGATACGCACCGTAGCGGCCGTTGTTCCAGCCTTCCTCGTTGCGGCCGCGCGGATTGGAGCTGAACAACACGCCGCCGGGTTTCAATGTGGCATGCAGTTGTTGCAATACGCGCGGCAATTCCGGCGACGGAACATGGAATAGCGAGGCATTGGCGAATACGCCGTCGAAACGCGCGTCCGGCAAGTCGAGTTTGAGGAAATCCTGTTGCCAGACGTCGCACCCCGACTCCGCACGCGCCATTTCCACAAAACGCCCCACGCCATCGAGCCCGATGGCGATGTGGCCCAGACCGGAAAATGTACCGAGGTCGCGTCCCGGCCCGCAGCCGAAATCGAGAATCGTGAAAGGAGGCTCGGTCTGAATATGGCCCAGCAACGCGGCGATATTCTGGCTCACGTCATGATCGCGCGTGCCATCGCGGAATTCGGCCGCGCGCTGGCTGTAGTGCTCCAGCGTCTGGGCGGAAATCCGGTCCAGGTCGTTTGGGGGGAGCTTCATGCGTTGCTGCCGCGGATACAGTTTAGATGTATAGCCTGGATTGAAAGCCAGTTGCAAAATAGCCCACAATGCATGGTCGAGTCCAGCCTCCCTGTCACGATAAACCACGTCGCTGGAATGGCGTCTCAAACTCGAACAGGATAGCCATGTCAGACCAATGCACACATCTGAACCTTGTAAAGACCAGCGAGCCCAACGGCGAGGGCTGCGAAGAATGCCTCGCCATGGGCGACACCTGGGTGCACCTGCGCCTGTGCCGTACCTGCGGCCACGTCGGCTGCTGCGACAGCTCGAGAAACAAACACGCCACCAAACACTTCCATGCCACCCGCCATCCGATCATGACCTCCCTCGAGCGCGGGGAGGACTGGAGCTGGTGCTTCGTCGATGAAGTGGGATTGCTGCTGAAGTAAGCGCAAGCCAGGAGAAAGCAATGCCAAACGAGCTCTATGAAAAACGCCGCGAGCAGATGTTCCCCAAGCTTACGGCCGTGCAACTCTCCCGCCTCGAGGCGCACGGACGGCGCTTAAGCACGAAAGCCGGCGAAGTGCTGGTCGAACCGGGCCAGCGCCACCACGACATGGTGATCGTGCTGGCCGGCGGCCTGGAAGTCGCCCTCCCCGGCATGCGCGGCGAAGAAATCGTGACCGCGCTGCAGCCTGGCGATTTCGCCGGAGAAATGAGCACGCTGCGCGGCATCCCGGGCTTCACCCGCATCCGCGTGCGCGAGGCCGGGGAGATCCTGTCGATCAGCGAGGCGGGCCTGCGCAACATCGTGCAGACCGATGCCGAGATCAGCGAAATTTTGATGCGCGCGTTCATCCTGCGGCGCATGGGTCTGGTGGCATCTGGCCAAAGCGAAGCGATGCTGCTCGGTTCGCGCCACTCGGCGGACACACTGCGCTTGCGCGAATTCCTGACGCGTAACAGCTATCCTTACGTCAGCGTCGACATCGACACCGACGCCGGCGTGCAGGTCTTGCTCGAACGCTTCCAGGTGACGGTCGCCGAGGTGCCCGTTCTGATCGGCCGCTGCGGACGCGTCTTCAAGAACCCGAGCATCGCGCAGGTCGCCGATTTTCTGCAGATGAACCCCGCCATTGACGATACCAAGGTGCATGACCTGGTCGTGGTCGGCGCTGGCCCGGCTGGTCTGGCCGCTGCGGTCTACGCAGCGTCGGAAGGTCTCGACGTACTGGTGGTCGAGTCCAATGCGCCAGGCGGACAAGCCGGAACGAGTTCCAGGATCGAGAACTATCTCGGCTTTCCCACCGGCATCTCCGGCATGGCGCTGGCCGGCCGCGCACTGGTACAGACACAGAAGTTCGGCGCCAACGTCAACGTCGCCTGCCATGCCACGCGCCTGCTCTGCGAACGCCGGCCTTACGCGCTGGAATTGTCGGACGGCCGCGTGGTGCAAACCAGTACCGTCATCATTGCAACGGGCGCGAAATATCGCGACCCGAGCATTCCCAACCTGACGAAATTCATCGGCGCGGGAATCTATTACGCCGCGACCCACCTCGAGGCGAAACTGTGCGAGAACGAGGAAATCGTCATCGTCGGCGGCGGCAATTCGGCCGGCCAGGCCGCCGTTTTCCTCGCCGGCGGCTGCCGCCATGTGCACATGCTGGTGCGTTCCGAAGGCCTCGCCGACAGCATGTCGCGCTACCTGATCCGGCGCATCGAGGAAAACCCGCGCATTACGTTGCACACGCGCACGCAGATCACGGCACTGGATGGCAATGAACGCCTCGAGCGCCTGACGTGGCATGACACGGCAACCGGTCGGTCGGAGGTATGCGAGATCGGCAGCGTTTTCATGATGACCGGGGCCGTGCCGAATACCGCCTGGCTGGCGGGTTGCGTGGCGCTCGACGACAAGGACTTCGTGCGCACAGGAACCGAACTGCGCGCCGAAGACCTCACCAGAACCGGCTGGCTGCTGCCGCGCGCGCCCTATCTGCTCGAAACCAGCCTTCCCGGCGTATTCGCCGTGGGCGACGTGCGCTCCGACAGCGTCAAGCGCGTCGCCGCCGCGGTCGGCGAAGGCTCGATCTGTGTGCAGTTCGTGCACCGCGCGTTGCGGGAGCTATCGGTGCCGGCAAGGGCAAGGTTGATGACGGCGGTGGCGGCGTAGCCGCGAAAAGCGGGACTCAGCAAGGGCAGGACTCAGGACGTAGGACTCAGGACTCAGTAAAAGCCCTAGGAGCCTGTCGGACTTAGCCGCCCAGAACTATTGATAGATGCTATTGTCAT
>JANXVW010000245.1 GCA_025351455.1 Betaproteobacteria bacterium
CATTTTGGCCAGACTTCAATGGGCTGGCGGATTTGTTCTGTCGGTTTGCGACGATGGCCAGCCGGTTCCCGATTCGCTCGCCGGAGCACTATTCAATTCTCCCGTGCAATCCAACAGTGGACTCGGCGTCGGCATGTACCAGGTGGCGCGCTTTGCGAGGGAGCAGGGCTACGACGTAGCGCTATCCAGCAACGAACCAGGACGCGTCTGTTTCTCTCTGACCCCATCTGATCGCTGATTGGCTGTCCGGATTTTTACGAGCTCAGACAACCAACCTGCATATTTAAATAACGGCCAGTGCTAACGTTGGCCGGTCTGACAAACGGCAGTCCAGACGCCATGGGTGAGCGTTATTTCACTGACCAGTGTGGCGCCGAAATGAATCAGCTCATCCACCTTTGTCGCGACGGCTTCCCGGGTCGGTCCTGTGACGATTTGCTTGCCTTCGATCGTCGCAACCTTGCAGGTGCTTGAGCGGGCCCTGGGATGTTCGCAACTCGCGATCCACTTGTCGCTGACCCGGGTGGCCGGTGAAATGATCCGGGAGCCCGCCTCGGCAAGCTTATTCAATGTTTCCTCGACGCGCGATTGACTGTATCCGGAAATTATTAGATTAGCGCCCGCATCGAAAATCTGCGCAGGCTGGTTCTCGTCATGCGCTTTGGATTGGGCACGTGCCGAGGGCAGATCGACCGCATGCCAGACATCGCTTTTTCGCGCCGGTGACGCTTCGTTCTCGGTCGTGCCGCCTGGCCCGCGAAAATCCGTAACGACCGAGTAAACCTCGTGTTCGCGCACATGTTTATCCGAGCGGGAACCCTCGTGCGTGAACAGGTTGGCGTAGTCGTTTGACAAGCGGGATGCCACTTCGTAGAAAGAGCGCGATACAAGAAGCTGGCCCGGTTCGGAAAAGCTCATCACCCGCTGGGCAACGTTGATACCGTCCCCGATGATGTTCGCTTGCCCGTTTATATCCTTGACCAGGCGCACGGGACCGAGGTTCACGCCCATGCGCACCGGCAGATCGGTGTTGCCCCGGATGGCGACTGCAACGAAAAGTGCGTCTTCGGGGTCACCAAGGAAGGCAATGGCCGCTCCATCCCCGGTATCGAGGATCACACGGTCACGCGCGGCCACAGCCTCCAGCGCTTTCGAAAGCGTGCGATTGAACGATTCCTTCAGTTTGATCTGATCGTCAACCGACTTCTTCGAATACTCTACGATGTCGAGGAACAGCACGCTGCAAACCAGAGTGCGGCCGGAGTTCTCCATTGCTGATGTCGTTAAAACCGAAAATGTGCGAGTGCTACGAACAGTATTTTACTTTGATTCGTATTCAGGCACGCCATACCATTCCGAACAATGGGGCGGCAGAAATTCAAATCAACTTACCGCATACTTATCCATCCCCGGTTTTTCGGCGGGGAGAACGGCTTCAATCTCCCGGCGTCCCGTAGCGGACCGCGGTTTGCGCGAATGCGCTTCTTGGTTTGCGGCCGGGCAGGTCAGGGTAGCCTGCCTGCTGCGACCATGCGGTTGAGCAGAACCTCTCGCGATAACCACACAACGATGTCATCGAATTCGCCGGCCCCGGAACCTGCGGTACTCGTTGGATGACTTACAAATGTTGCGTTACCGTTGGTGTTTTCCAGCTCGTCGACGGCGGTCGGCGCCGGATTGGCGCTGCCGGTGATCGAATTGATCGCACCGAAACCGTTTTTGCCGTGCGAAAGCACTATCGCCGGCGGACCGTCGGAAATTGTGGTCAGCAACGAGGTGCAGGCCGCGGTGGTGCACACGCGGAGCGTTGTGCTGGTAGTAGTCAAGGTGAAGGTAGGCGCTCTCTGAGAAAACTGGGCGTCAACGCGGTAACGAAATCTGTTGCCCCAGCTGTCGTAGCCCGTTAACCCAAGCGTGACCCAGGGCAAGTTGCCTTCCTGCGTTACGCAGGTGCCGGCATTCACATCTTCCTGCCCGTCGTTTGCCGTGCCCACGCCTGCTGCGGTCGTCTTGTCAGGGCAAGGCAAATAGCCGTTGGCGAGCGCATATCCCATCAGGGCTTCCTTGATTTCATCGAGAACCTTTTGGGTCTCGCTGAATTTGCGCTGTTCGACCTGAGTCGACAGCGGGACCAGGAGACCTCCAAGCAAAAGCGTGATGACGAAAATCGCGATTGCCAGTTCGATCAGCGAAAAGCCCGAAACACCCGAGTTGGGAATCACGTATTGGCTGCCTCGCGTAACTTGCATCGTTGTCGGTTTTACTGGTAGAGCAAATAGTCGTTAAACGTAGCGGTCGCCGGTTGCTGACTAAACGTATCGGCAACCCCCGTAGTCCAGTCGTTTTCTCCCTCAAGGTAATTGCCAGGGGTGCTTTTGTTCGGGATCGTAGCGCGCGGTTGTCCTCCGGCAACGCCGGACAGCCGCTTGCCGGCGACCATAACCACGAACTTCTTGTTGGTCTGCACCGATGAGGGCGTATTTACGGTGAGACATGCGCCGCAGGAAGGCGCCGCGCCGAGAAACTGTGGCTTATAGGCGTCTGCCACGCTATAAAAGACCAAATCTTTCCAGTTTGTCCACCAACTGCCGATGATAATGTTGCAGGAACCAGGCCAGCTGCTTTGCATGCAGAGCAGTGGCAATAGATTGCAAAAAAAACTGACGACGGGGCCGCCTATTCCGATTAGCGTGTAATCGAAGCTATCCGGTATCCGGCCGGCGCGCGTATTGAAGGCGGACGTGTAGACGCCGCCTGCGGAAGCGCTCATGTCCGCCGCCCATGGATAGCGACCGTTGTTCTGTGGATTGGCGGCATAACTTGTCAGGCAGTTCGATATTTCTTTAGCCACCCGGCGTTCCAGGATCGGCATCATGTCCGAGTACGTGATAGCGAGTATGCGGTCATTCACGATCACGTTACCGCTGGCGTCGTAGACTAAACCGTTGATGAACCCGTTTGTGTTGCTGCTGTCGACAAAATCCTTGTTGTCCTCACCGTTGCCAACGTCGAGGTAGTTCACGGAGTTGTTCACTCCGGCAGGGCTTCGGTCCTGAGGAGATGCAGATCCTTGGCGCTGAAGCACGGCCCCCGGAGAGATAACAACGGCAATTGCTCCGCTGGCGGTAGCGCCATCGTAGATTATCGTGCCGTCATTACGGCGCACGGTAAGCGTGCCGCGTGAGTCGCTGTTCAGACATCCCGGATCGCCAGGCGCAGCGCAGGCCGTACGAAAGTTGTACTTGAAGTTGTTTGATATCGCGTACCAAAGTCTTTCTCCGTCTCCATCCCGCAAATCATCAAGGCCTAAGGTTTTCCAGGGAAGTCGGCCGAGACGCGCTGCTTGTCCTGTCGTCCCAGCACCGTTGCCGCAAGAACCCTCGGCGATTCCGTCGTTGTCAATGTCCGGGCAAGGCAGGTCGCCGGGGCGAACGCAATTAGGGGCGCCGGCACAAGCAGGCGATGGATTGAGATTGACCCCGGCCGCATAACCGATGAGTGCCTCCTTGGCCTTGGCCAGTGCGTCCGTAGTCTGTTTCTGTTTTTTATTCTCACGCGCCAAATCGCTGGCAAGTCCGATAGCCAGTGCCCCGACGAGCAAACCGAGCAAAACCAGCACGACGATCAGGGCAATGCCGCTTTGCCGATTGGCTTGGCAATGATTTTCGCACCAGGCTGTTCGCACCATTCTTGCCGCCACCATGGCGACTTCCTTGATGGTTCTTAGTCGTTGGTCGGGCCGTCGCTATCCTGATCGGAAGGACGCGAAGTTCTAATGCGGCTACGACTTCCGCCCAGTGCTCGATCTACAGGTTTTTGCATTGCCGCATCGGATGCGGAGTGCATTGCGTCGACGGGTGCCGATTCGTACGACTCTTGCACCTTGCCTGTGGATCGGTCGAAACGCTGACCTACTTTCAGTTTGATCCTGCCCCCGGCGCCCTGCAGTTCTACTCTAGCTGCCACGGGATCGGAATGTGATGCGGACGCATTCGGCGAGCCGGTCCGGCTCACCGAATGCCCATTGACCCATATCGTGGATTCGCCGTCACTGCGTGTAACCACACCGTTCAGCATCGCCGCGCGCGGTCCGCTGGGCGT
>JANXVW010000267.1 GCA_025351455.1 Betaproteobacteria bacterium
GTCGGTGCGGTGCACCGTGCTGGCGTCGATCAGGCGCGTGCGTCCACCCGTGGCCAACGCGGCGGATTCTTTTGCGGCGGCATCCGGCAGGCACAGGAAAGCAATGTCGGCTTCGTTCAGCAGTCGCCTGCGTTCCGCGACATCTTTGCGTTTCTCGGGATCGATTTCGATCAGCGTGACGCCCCCATGGCCGAGCAGCCTGTCGCGAATTTGCAGCCCGGTCGTGCCTTCCTGCCCATCGACGAAAACCTTGTGCATCACTTCTCCAGCGCGAATTCATGTCTTGGCATCTATGGTACGACGCGGGGACGTGGCCAGTAAACGCCGTGTTGACCCTCCGCCAACCCGGGGTTAGTCTCGGCGAGTCATGTCGCATGCTTCCTTCATTCGTTCCGCCACCCAGACCCTCATCGACCACGCCGATGAACTGACCGCGCTGGATCAGGCCATCGGCGACGGTGACCACGGGTTGAACATGAAGCGCGGCGCCCTGGCGATCCAGGGCAAGTTGCCCCAACTCGAATCGAAGCCGCTCAACGATGCCCTCAAGACTATGGGCATGACTTGCGTAAGCACGATAGGTGGATCGTCCGGGCCGGTATTCGGCACCCTGCTGGTCACGCTGGCAAAGGAACTGCCGCCCGCGCCGGGACCCGCCGACCTGGCGCGCGCGCTCGGCTCCGGCATTGCTGCCCTGACCCGCTTGGGCAAAGCGGAGGTCGGGCAGAAAACTTTGTTGGACGTGCTCGATCCGGTGCGGCGCCTGCTCGAGAACCGTAGTGTTCAGCCCAGCGGCGATCTGCTTGCAAGCGTGCGCCAGTGCGCGCTGGACGCCGCGCAAGCCACTGCACAGATGGAAGCGATAAAGGGCCGCGCCTCTTTCCTCGGCGAACGCGCACGCGGCCACGTCGATCCCGGCTCGCGTTCAATGGCGTTGATCATCGGCGCAGTCTGTGACAGCCTGCGGGTCACGCCATGACCCCACGAAAAAATCCCCGGTGAAGAAACTCATCAACCACGTCGACGACGTGCTCGCCGAATCACTCGACGGCTTTGCCGCCGCCCATGCCGACATTGTCTCCATGGGCGAAGGACGCCTGTTCGTGCAAAGGCGCGGACTGCGCAAGGGAAAGGTCGCGCTGATCTCCGGCGGCGGCTCCGGCCATGAGCCGTTGCACGCCGGCTTCGTCGGCCACGGCATGCTTGACGCCGCCTGCCCGGGCCATGTATTCACGTCCCCTACTCCGGACCAGATGCTCGCCGCAGCCGAAGCAGTGGAAACCGGTGCCGGCGTTCTCTTCATCGTCAAAAACTACTCCGGCGACCTGATGAATTTCCAGATGGCCGCCGACCTGCTCGATCGCGAGCATGCAACCGTGATCGTCAACGACGACGTGGCGGTGGAAAATTCCACCTACACGTCCGGCCGGCGCGGCGTGGCAGGCACGCTTATCGTCGAAAAAATCGTCGGCGCGGCAGCCGAACGCGGCGACAACCTGGCCGTGCTCCACACGCTGGGAGAGACAGTCAACAAGGCTACGGCATCGATGGGCGTGGCACTGACTTCGTGCACCGTCCCTGCCGCGGGCGGCCCGACTTTCCAGCTTGGCGAAGACGAAATGGAAATGGGCGTGGGCATCCATGGCGAGCCCGGACGGCGACGCGTCAAGCTCACCAGCGCGGATGAAATTGCCGTCGAACTGACCGGCGCCATCCTCAAGGAACTGGCGCCGAAGCGCGGTCAGGAAGTGATCCTGCTGGTTAATGGCTTTGGCGGCACACCTTCACTGGAGCTGTATTTGATGGTCCATGCGGCACGCAAGGTGCTGGCTGCTGCCGGCATCAATGTGGTGCGCCACCTCACCGGTCCTTATGTCACTTCGCTCGAAATGGCGGGATGCTCCATCACCGTCACCGCCGCGGACAGCGCGATGCTCGCGTTATGGGACGCCCCGGTCCACACCGCCGCACTGCGTTGGGGCATGTGACTTTTATCTGAACTACGCTCCGAATGGCAGTGTCCAACCGGCCCGAATAGATACCGAAATGACCGAAATGATCCGCGTTGGCATCGATAACGAATTGACCTATAACGTCGTGCAGCCCAGCGACTTTATCTTCAACATCGAAGCCGCGAAGAATCAGTACCAGCTGATCATTGAAGAGAACCTGACGTTCGATCCGCCGCTGCCCTACGAGCAATTCACCGATCCGCTGCTGGAAAACTGCTTCGTGCGCATTCGCGCCAATCCGGGCCCGCTGAAGGTTTCGTATCGCGCGACAGTGGGACTGAATTACATGGTGAGCGATCCCGCCGTCATCCAGGAGTCGCCGATCGCCACCTTACCGATGGAAGCCATTCCTTTCATCTATCCGAGCCGATACTGCCAGTCGGATCTGCTGATGCGCATGGCGCAACGCGAGTTCGGCGTGCTTGCGCCGGGATACGCCAGGGTCGAAGCCATCTGCCGCTGGATACGCGAACACATCCAGTACCAGATCGGCAGTTCCAATCCCAATACCTCCGCAGCGGACGTGCTTTTGCAGCGCGCCGGGGTCTGCCGGGATTTCGCGCATCTGGCGATCGCCTTCTGCCGCGCGCTCAACATTCCGGCGCGCTTCATCGCCAGTTATGCGAACTTCCCGGACCCGCCGCCCGATTTCCATGCGCTGTTCGAAGCCTTCCTCGGCGGACGCTGGTATCTGTTCGATCCGACAGAACTGGCGCCGCGCAACCAGGTGGTGCGCATCGGCACCGGCCGCGATGCAACGGATGTAGCCTTCGCCACCATTTTCGGCACGGCGCAGATGACGCAGATGAGTCCGACCGTGCAAATACTCGAGACGAACGTCGAGGATGTGGCCGCCGCGGTGGCGACGGCCTGAACAACCCCACCCCCCTCTCCCCGGCCCTCTCCCGCGAGGGGAGAGGGAGAATTGATTCAATAGTTCATCTAAAAGAAACGGCGACCATGTGGTCGCCTTATTCGGTTTGTGCACCAAAGCTCCCTCTCCCCTGGCGGGACAAGGGAACACTTGAAGCGCAGCAGAGGGCCGGGGAGAGGGGGACGGGGTAAGTCACGGTTTGAATAAATCGCACGCGACGACCTTCACCGGTGCGTCGCCCCTGTTCTCTGCCCAATGGCTGATGCCGTTGGCTTCCGTCCACGCCTCGCCTTGCGGATGGTCATGGACATCGCCGTTCTGGAGATGCTCGGTCAACGTGCCGTTCTGCGCAATGGCAACCGCCGGTCGTCCCTTGTGGCTGTGCAAAGCCACCACGCCGCCGGGTTCGATCGTCACCGTGCGCAGGCGCAACTGCCTGCCGGCCACGCTGTCCACTTCGGTGGTCAGATCCACAAAGGTGGGCGCGCTGACCGACACGCCCTTGTTTTCCGTGGGGGCGTTCTGGCCGACCGCCACGCCCACGGCGAAAGCCAGCGCCATACCCGATCCCACCGCGATTGCAATGCGCTTCTGAATCATGACAAGTTCCTCCATGTGTTTTGACTTGCGCGGCACCGGACCAGAATCCCCGGTACCTGCGATAGGACCGCGCCGTCCATTCCTTTTTGTCCCGAGGTTGCACGCGGCTGGCATCAGTGTATATCCTTGCGCAGCCTGCTGCCGCGGCGGATTTGCCGCACGATAATAGGATTGCAATGTACTTGACGGTCGACAGCAAAAAAATCTACGCCTACACGGCCAACCGCGCTTTCGACGCCAGCAAGCCCACGGTTGTATTCATCCATGGCGCCGCCAACGACCATAGTGTCTGGGCCCTGCAAAGCCGCTACTACGCCTATCACGGCTGGAATGCGTTCGCCGTGGACCTGCCCGGCCACGGAAAATCGGCGGGCGCGGCGTATCGATCGGTCGGCGATCTCGCAGCCTGGACCACCCGCTTCCTGGACGCCGTAGGCGCCGATAAGGCGGCGTTGGTCGGCCACAGCATGGGATCGCTGGTCGCAATGGAGGCCGCCGCCCGCAATCCACAACGCGTTCGAAAACTGGCGATGATCGGGACGTCGGTGCCCATCGAGGTTTCAGAGCCCTTGCTGAATGCGTCGAAAGCCAACGACCACCTTGCCTACGAGTTGATCAATGTCTACGCGCACAGCAACACCGCGCAACTCGGCGGCAACCGCGTACCGGGCATGTGGATGATGGGTTCCGCGATGCGTCTCATGGAGCGCTCCGGCGACGGCGTGTTGCACGCCGATTTCAGCGCCTGCAACGATTATGTTTCCGGCCTGCAGGCCGCGCAGGATGTGAAATGCCCGGTGCTGCTGGTCCTCGGCAAGCGCGACCTGATGACGCCGGCAAAAGTCGCGAAAGAGCTTGCCGCAAAGCTGGCGGCTGTGAAAGTCGTCACGCTCGACGGGACCGGACATGCCGTCATGGCGGAGCGACCCGACGCCGTGCTCGACAGCCTGATTGCATTCCTTGACTGAGGCACACATGGCAAATCCGTTTCCGATCATCCTGCACCACTTCGAGAAATCGCCGTTCTCCGAAAAAGTCCGCGTCGTTTTCGGCATCAAGAAGATAGCCTGGACCTCGGTGCTGATTTCACGAATCATGCCGCGCCCCGACCTGATGCCGATGACCGGCGGTTACCGTCGCACGCCAACCCTGCAGATCGGCGCCGACGTATTCTGCGACACGCAGATCATCATCCGCGAACTCGAGCGGCGCTTTCCGCACCCCACTCTCTATCCCGCCGGCAGCGCAGGGATTGCATGGGGCCTGGGGATGTGGACCGACCGGTCGTTTTTCCAGAACACGGTCAACCTCGTGTTCGGTTCGCTGGCCGACCAGGTGCCGAAGGAGTTTCGCGAGGATCGCGAACAATTGCGCGGGCAGAAATTCGACGTCGACGCCATGAAGGCGGCCATTCCGCAGATGCGCGACCAGTTGCGCGCGCATGTCGACTGGATCGAAACGCAGCTTGGGGACGGGCGCGCTTTTCTGGGCGGCCCGCTGCCGGGCCTGGCAGACGTCCATGCCTACATGAACATCTGGTATGTGCGCGGCAACTTGCCTGACGCGGCAAAATTATTCGAGCGCTTCCCGAAAATGCGGGCATGGGAGCAGCGCGTGAAAGACATCGGCCACGGGACGCGTGAACGCGAATTGTCCTCCGCCGAAGCGCTGGAGATTGCGCGCAGCGCGACACCGCAAACGCCGACTGTCGAAGACGCCGGCGACCTCAACGGTCGCAAGCCCGGCGATCGCGTGCAGGTCATCCCGGATGACTATGGCAGGATCCCGGTGGAAGGGACCATCGTTTCCCTGTCGGCGCAGCACATTTCGATCCGGCGTCAGGATGAACGCGCTGGCGAAGTGGTGGTGCATTTTCCGCGGGCGGGATTTCTTGTCGTTCCCGTAGTTCCGCCCGCGAAATAGAGGATTCAGGTTCGGCACGCTGGTCAACCCACGCTTCATGCCGCAGGCCGGCGAATCCGAATCGGTCTGCAGAAGCAATCCGACGCCGACCATCCTGTTTGCGCGTAAAGATCCGCTGATGCCGCTGAAAAAAATAGGGCGCCCTTCCGGGCGCCCGTCGCATCATGCAATGACCAATCTCAGGGGATGAACTGCGTCACCTTCTCAGTCTGTTTGAGCAGCGTCTCCGCATCGCTGACTTCGAATTTTCCCGGCTGGTCGAGGTTGAAGGCTTTGACCACGCCGTCCACCACCAGCATCGAATAACGTTGCGAGCGCACACCCATGCCGCGCGCGGTCAGGTCGAATTCCAGGCCGAGCGCCTTGGAATACGCGCCGCTGCCATCGCCCATCATGCGGACCTTGCCTTTCGTGCCCTGGTCCTTGCCCCAAGCGCCCATCACAAACGCGTCGTTGACCGACAGGCACCAGACTTCATCGATTTTTTTCTTCTTGAAATCGTCCGCCAGCTTGAGGAAACCGGGCAGATGCTTGGCGGAACAGGTGGGCGTGAACGCACCCGGCAATCCCAATATCGCAATGCGCTTGCCCGCGGTGATTTCTTCGACCTTGAACGCGTTCGGCCCGATGGTGCAGCCCGGCGTTTCGTCCTCGATAAATTCGTACAGCGTACCGGCGGGAAGTTTGTCGCCTACCTTGATGGTCATCTGAAACTCCTCCAGATCCTGGTTAAAGTGGTCGGTTGAAATGAGACAATGCCATTGTACAACTGTCCCGCGCGCCCCACGACCGACATGAACAAAGCGTTTACCAAGGAAAGCGACCAGAACGACGACGAGGATCAGGACGCCTCGGCCCCACCCCTGCCCGCTGGCCTGAAAAACTACATCACGCCCGCCGGATTCAAACGGCTGAAGGACGAGGCGTTGCAATTGCTGGACAAGGAGCGCCCCGAACTGGTGAAGGTCATCCACTGGGCCGCTTCGAATGGCGACCGCTCGGAAAATGCCGACTACATCTACGGCAAGCGCCGCCTGCGCGAAATCGATCGTCGCATCCGCTTCCTGACCAAACGCATGGATGTTGCGGCGGTTGTGAACCCCGCCGAACGCGACGAGACCGACCAGGTCTTCTTTGGCGCCACGGTGACCGTGGTCGGGCGCGACGGCACGAAAAAAACCTACAGTATCGTCGGCATCGACGAAACCGACCTGTCGCGCGGCCGCATCTCCTGGATATCGCCGCTTGCCAAAGCCCTCATCAAGGCCCGCGACGGCGATACGGTGATCGTCAAGACGCCCGGCGGCGACGAGCCGCTCGAGATAGTTAGTGTCGAATACAAGGCTATCGACTGAAGTTCAGGGACGGGGGGCGAGGGGCGAGGGGAAAATAGAAAGTATTACTGCTTTTCCCTCGTCCCTCGCCCCTCGTCCCTCGCCCCTGGTTGCCAAGCTTTCTCAAGCGCGGCGACCAGCGGCCCCAGCTTCGGCGGGCTGGCCTCCAACGTGACGTGGATGCCGGCCGTTTCGAGGGCGTCGCTGCACACCGGACCAATCGAAGCGATCAGCACAGAATTCAGATTGCGGCGAAGCTGGTCCACCCCCGCAATCCGTTCGGCCACGGCAAACAGATTGCGCACCTGGGAGGCGCTGGTGAATACGGCGGCATCGATCTCGCGGCGCTCCAGCGCGTCGAGCAGGCGCAGGAGCGGATCGATGTCGTGGGGCAATGCCCACCGGTAAGTCGGCACTTCGATCACTTTCGCGCCGCGCGCTTCGAGCCCCTCTTCGAGGCCGAGATTGGTTTCGCCGTAGCGTTGAACCAGCACGCGTTCGCCGGACAAATTCACCTTGCGGATCGCCGCCAGCACTTCGACGGTCGTGTAAGGTTCTTCGGCGCTGATGTCGATGCGCACCGCGCGCCCGCGCAAAACCGCGGTCGGCTTGGGGCCGCGCACCGCCACGACACAATCCGCGAGTAATGTGAGCAGTTGCCCGGCCAGATCGAGCCTGTCGACTGCCTCGAACAGCGCGCGCGTGCCGACACCGGTCTGGAAGATCGCCAGCCCGACGGGATGCGCCGCCCAGTCCGCAATCAATCGACGAATGGCTTCCGGATCGAGGTCGGGCTCCTCCGCCAAGGCGGGCGCGCGAAATACGCTTGCGCCCTGCTTTTCCAGCAAGGCAGCGAGATGCTCGCCGAAGCGGCTTTCCAGCACGGCAATCGACTTGTCTTTCATATGGTCAATTCCACGATGAGCGCTGACGATGGCAGTACATGATCAGGGATTCGGGATAATTGTGATTTGCGGCGCAGCGAACCCCGTCGCCCGTTACTTCATTACTGGAAGCGGTTGCGCCTCCGGTTTGGTTTGCGCGAAGGATGGGCGCGCCGAAAGCCGCGCGAACAGGCGCGCCAGATTGGGTGCGGCCGGGCGCCAGTCGAACTCGGGGAAACGGAAGTCGAGAAAACCTAACGTGCAGGCTGTGGTCACGTCCCCAAGCCCGAACCCGGATTCCGTGAACCACTCGCGCTCCCCCAGCAGGCGGGACAGCTCGGCGACGCCCGCCTCGATTTTTTTGCGCTGCCGCCCGACCCAATCCGCACTTTGCAAGGCGGTGGGACGCGAGCCCTCCAGCCTGATCAGCACAACCGCATCACTGACGCCGTCG
>JANXVW010000339.1 GCA_025351455.1 Betaproteobacteria bacterium
GGGAAACGCGTCGTAGAACGTCTTGTTGAACAGGTTCAGCGTGCCCTGGAAACTGCGGCCCCTCGCGGTCAGCGCCAGCGCGAGCACGATGGACAGGATGAACGTCGGAATGATCTGCCACTTGAACACCATGATCATGAATACCGGAAACACCGGCACCAGGTAGGTGAAGTAGGGCGTGCGCTTCCTGGGCACCGGCGCAGCGGTATCCACTGAGGCGGCATGGCGCACGCCCAGCCTGCGCAGGTTGACCCAGATCATCAGCCAGGCGATCAGGATATACACGGCCATGCCGATGAAAAAATAAGTCAGCCAGGGCGCTTCGTATTTGATGCCCGGGAAAAGTTTTTCGAAGGTGCCGAACTGCACCAGGTTCACGAATGCGCCCGCGCCCACCCCCATGGTAAACACCGGTGCCGCGACGCGCGCCGGGATGCCCTGGCTCAACATGATCGGCAAGGCGATGACCCCGATGGCAATGGCCGCGCCCACGCCGTACATCGACGTGAACAGCACGGCGGTCACCAGATTGATGGTCATCGCGGTCACGATCGGCCGGTCGCCCGTCAACTCGACCGCCGACCGAATCACGCTCTCGGCGATACCGGTCTGGATCAGCACCTGGGCGAACCACGCGCCGAACACGATGATGATCACCGCGGAGGCATACTGCACGCCGCCGCCCTGCAGGATCTTGGCCTGGATGTCATAGACTCCGATGCCAGCGAGCAGAGCCCAGACGATGGCGAGCAGCAGCAGCATGATGATCGGGCTTTGTCCGCGCACGATCGCGAACACGACGACCAGGAATGCAACCAGGAGCAATATGCCGGTGAGCATTTCTCTTCCCCTTGTGTGGCGGTACCGGAGCTTGATTGCCCCTTGTTTTATGGACTATCCGCGCTGCCGCGGCACTCTTCGTCGTTCACATGATGCGCTGCGCCCGGGAATCACGCCGAGGATGGCGACTTCTAAAATCATTAGGGATGAGGGATGAGGGGCGAGGGACGAGGGGTGAGGGTTTAAGACGCAAGAGGAATAGAACCTGAATGCCGCTTTATGCTTTCCCCTCATCCCTCGCCCCTCTCCCCTCGTCCCTGCTTTTCAGCTCTCAAGCCTGTCCGTTCCGCGATAGAGGATCTTGTTGGCTTCTTCGGTAATGCGCTTGTGATCGGCGACTTCAGCAGCACCGAGGTCGATGCGCGGCGTGGGTTCGTAGTCGAAATGATGATAGTCGTCTCTTCCCCGCACCAGCGTCGCGTAGTCGCGCGGGCCTTCGGTCTGGCGCACGTAAGTCGGCACATAGCGAATAGCCAGACCGAGGCGGCGGTAGTTCGCGTGATTCGGCTCGGAGCCGTGAACGATGCGCACATGATGCAGCGACATTTCGCCGGGCTCGAGCGTCAGGTCCACGGCCTTGTCGCCCTGAACTTCGACGGCCACTTCCTGCCCGCGGGTCAGCAGGTTGTTCTCCGCGAAAGTGTCCTTGTGCGGCAACTGGTCCTTCAAATGGGTGCCGGGCACGACGCGCATCGCGCCATTGGGAATGTCGCTCTGCGTCAGCGCAATCCATGCGGTCACAATGTCGGGATGGGAAAGGCCCCAGTAAGTCGAGTCCTGGTGCCAGGAAACGTAGGCCGGGTCGTTCGGCTCCTTGATGAAGAAGCTCGTCCCCCAGACCAGCAGGTTGGGGCCGAGGATGTCTTCGACGGTGTCGAGGATGCGCGGATGGCGGATGAGCTGGTTGGCCCATTTGAACACCATGTGCGGTTTGTTGCGAAACGGCGTTTTCATGATCAGGCCGTGGTCGAATTCGAACGACTCGATCTTCTCCCGGCAGGCGTCGGCCTCGGCCGTGGACAGCACGCGAACTGGAAAGTGGTAGCCATTCCTGTTGAATGCGTCCACCTCGTCCCGGGTCAGGACCCTGAAGGTCTTATCGGTGGCTGCAAGCTGCGCGCCGCTCATGAATTGCTCCTGTTCAAGAAAAAAGTCGCAGAGGCGTGAGCCCCCGCGACCAACTTGCTACTGCGCGAAACTCAGGGAAGCTGGTAACCCTTCTTCCCCACCCGGATCTTGTAAAGGCTCTTGCCCGAGGTCAAATACAACAGGTTGGAGTCCGCCCCGCGGCCGAAGCCGACGTTGGTGGGCAGCTCCGTGCCGGTGGAAATATAAGCCAGTTCCTTGCCCTGCGCATTGAGCACCTGTATGCCCGGACGATACTCGCAACGCGAAGCCAGCCAGATGTTGCCTTCGGCATCGGCAACCATGCCATCCGGACCGCTGCACGGTTTGTCGCGCGCCGTGTAATCGATCAGCACGCGCCGGTTGCTCAAACTTCCATCCGCTGCCACGTCGTAAGCTTGCAACTGATGGTGGCCCTGCAGCGTCTTCTCGCCTTCCTTCAGGTTCTGGAACTCGAACCAGCCGTTGTCGTTGCCGATGATATAAAGCGTCTTCTGGTCGGGCGAAATCAGCACGCCGTTGCATTTTCCACAATCCGTCGCCACGCGTGTGACCGTCCCGTCGGTGTCGAGCCGATACACCGCGTAACCGTCCTGATAAATCGGCTCGTGGCCGAGATAGCGCGGATCGGAGAAATAGATGCGGCCTTTTTCGTCGATGGTAATGTCGTTCAGCGCATTGTAGGGACGACCGTTGTACAACCCGGAGAGGATGTAGGTCTTGCCGGTCTTCATGTCGGTCTTGACCAGCATGCGGCCGCCGTAATCCGCGCCCAGCGCCGCGATCATGTTGCCTTCGCGGTCGAATTTGATGCCGTTCGACATGCCACTCGGCGAACGGAAGATCGAGGTCTCGCCGTTCTTCGGGTTGTACTTCCAGATGTTGCCGGCTTGCAGATACTTGCCGGATGGGTCCTTGCAGAATTTGGTGAACGTGATGTCGCTGAAATAGATCATCCCGTCGTGGCCCGCCGCAACCCCCTCGGTCAGCGCGCAACCGCCGTCGAATATGAGTTCGAGCCTGGCGCCGGCAGGAACGAAACTGGCATCGCCCGTCGGGGCCGGGAAAGTCGATGGATCGGCCGCGTGGACTGCCGCCGACATTGCCAGTAACGCGCAAAGGGCAGCCGTGCCGCACCTCAATGCGCCGTGCTTGAACAGTTGCTTGGTGATCATGTCTCCTCCAGATATTTATATTTTTCGATTGCCACAACCCACTTCGGTCTTGCGACGGACTTACGATCACCTGCGGACCGTAAGCGCAGCCCCCTGGCAAACTTCAGGTACCGTGCCGTTCCCAGCCTGATTGTTCATGTGCGGTCGCACAATTTACTTTGCCGCACTTGTTCATATATAAAATCAGGTTTCAAATATAAAAACAGGGGGTCCGCTTGTCAACAAACAAATCGGCAACCGATGCGCGCTACTCCGCTCCCGCCCTGGAAAAAGGCCTGGACGTGCTGGAATTGCTGGCCGCCGAGCCGCATGGACTGAACCTGCAGGACATCGCCCGCCGCCTCGGCCGTTCTCCCAACGAGTTGTTCCGCATGCTCGACGTGCTGGTGCGCCGCGGCTTCCTGGCCCGCCAGACGGACTCCACTTACCTGCTCACACTGCGGTTGTTCGAACTCGCCCACCTGCATCCGCCGGTGGACCGACTGCTGGATTGCGCCATGCCGCACATGCAGGAACTCGCGCGCGGCACGAGCCAGTCGAATCACCTGTGCGTGCATCACGACGCGCGGCTCGTGGTGCTCGCCCGCGCCGAGTCACCCGAACCGATGAGCTATTCGGTGCGCCAGGGCTCGCATTTCCCCTTTCACGACGACCGCGTGTCGGCGCGCGTGATATCCGCATTCCAGCAAGGCGCGAGGCGTGAGCAATGCCTCGCGGAACTGGCCGGGACCGGGCGCAATCGCGAGACGCGCCGGCGCAATCTCGACAAGCGCCTGGAAGAAATCCGCAAGCGCGGCTACGACGAAGGTCCGAGCGACACCATAAGCGGCGTCGTGGACATTTGCTTCCCGATCTTCGACCACTTCAGCGCAGTGGCCGCGCTGAACATCGTGTACATGCGCCATCGCGATACCAAGCTGTCCGTGCCCGCCGCGCGCGAGAAATTGCGCCAGAGCGCGCTGCTGATTTCGAAGCTGCTCGGATGGACGGGGTCGAAGGACAGGGGATAAGGAATGGTGATTGGTGATTGGTGATCGGTAAAGAGATTAGTCTTTCCTCTTGTCACCATCCACTCTCTGCGCTTGCCGCAGCAACGCCGCTACGCGACGACTTCGACCTGGGAGTTGAAGAAGTAGCCGGCGCCGCGTTCGGTGCGGATCAGCTTGGGCCGGCTCGGATCGGATTCGATCTTGCGCCGCAGGCGCAGGATCTGCACGTCGATGCTGCGGTCGAACACGTTCTCATCGTTGCCGCGGCTTAGCTCGAGCAGTTGCTCGCGGCTCAGGATGCGCTCGGGCGCACTGAGGAAGGCAGCGAGCAGCGCAAACTCGGCGTGCGTCAGCTCGACGCGCTCGCCGTCGTTCGAGGTCAACCGGCGCGAGCGCAGGTCAAGTTCCCATGCACCGAAGCGGAATGCCTGGGGGTTGCGCTTTTCGGCGTGGGTGACCGGGTGCGCCTGCGTGCGGCGCAGGATGGCGCGAATGCGCGCGAGCAGTTCGCGCAGGTTAAACGGCTTGGTCAAATAATCGTCCGCACCGAGCTCAAGGCCCATGATGCGATCGACGTCGTCTTTGCGGCCGGTGAGAATGACGATGGGCACGCTCGACTTCTCGCGCACTTCGCGCGCCAGGGTCATGCCATCTTCCGAAGGAAGTTTCAGGTCGAGCAGGATCAGATCGACGACTTCACGCGCCATGGCTTCGCGCATCGCCGCGCCATCCGGCGCACCGGTCACCCGCAGATCGTAGTCGCCGAGATAGTCGGCGACCATTTGCCGAAGGTCGGCATCGTCATCGACTACCAGGATGTGGCGGGGGATACTCATGCCTGAAGCGTAGTTCCCAGTGAGGTAACAGAAGACCGGGATTAGTATAGCGACGTGGGGACCACGCTGAGTTTCAAATTGAAATATTCGCGCCGCACAGCCCGCTGCCCCGACGGGAGGCGGGATGGGGATAATCCGGGATCATGACTGAAATTCTGGTTGTAGACGACGATGCGCTGATGCGCGGACTGATCGCGGAGTGGCTGAACGAAGCCGGCTATCGCGTTCGCCAGGCGGAAACCGGCTCGGCCGCACTGCAGATGCTGCGCAACCAGCCGGCCGGCCTGCTGATTACCGACATGGACATGCCCGGCCGCGACGGCGCGCAGACCCTGGGCGAAGCACGCCGCATGCTGCCCGGGCTGGCGGTCATCGCGATATCCGGGGGGGCGCGCGACGGCAGGCGCAATTGGACCGCCGCGGCACGGGAACAAGGTGCGGCCCTGACGCTGGCCAAGCCGTTCGAACGGCAGGACCTGCTGGCGGCCGTTGAGGAAGTCGTATCGGGAAACCTTTCCAGCGCTGCGCATCCATGAGCTATCTCCCCGCGCGGGATCCACCGATCGGCAAACCGCGCGCAGCGTGGCGCGTCGATTTCCAGCTCGCGCTGCGCATCGCCGGTGGACTGATGGTCGTCGTGATGGCCAGCGTCCAGCTCTACGACATCATCCGCAGGCTGGACATCGTCGTGGAAACCGCGCAGCGCAACTACACGAGCCTCGCGCGCACGCTATCGGAACAATCCCGCAGTGCGGTGCAAGCAGTCGAAGTGGTCGTGCAGGACACCGCGACCGTCATGCAATTGATTCAGTTGCGCGCTGACGATCCAGGCATGCACGAGCGGCTGCGCAGCCGCATGCAACTGATTCCCCAGATCCGCGACCTGTTCGTCGCCGGCCGCGACGGCAGCGTCCTCATCGCCGGTTCCGACTCGCCTCCCGCCCGCGACTGGGTCGTGCGCCAGGATTTTTTCCTGACCCCGCGGGAACAGTCGTCCAGCGCATTATTCATCTCGAAAGCATTTCGTCGCGAAAGCAGTGACAACTGGACGATCGCGCTTAGCCACCGCATCAATGATGCCGACGGACGTTTCCGGGGCGTCGCCGTGGCCTGGCTCGACCTGGACTATTTCCGGCGCTTCTACGCGGACATCGATCTCGGTAACGGCAGCGAGATCGTGTTGTTTCGCCGGGACGGCGGCCTGCTGGTGCGCTATCCGGGACGCAGCGACGACCTGAGTCCGCCATTCGCCGACGAGGCCCTTTACCGGAGCCTGGTCGCCGGTCCACGCGGCCCGGGTAAACTTATGAAAAGCCCGGCGGACGGGCAAGAGCGCGTCTACGCAGCCGAAGCCGTGCACGACTATCCGCTGGCGATCGGCGTCAGCGTGAAAAAAGCCACGGTGCTCGATGCATGGCACGAGCAAGTCGTGCACAGCACGGTGCGCACCACGCTACTGTGCCTGAGCGTCATCGCGCTGGTCTGGCTGGTCCTGCGCCATTTGCGGCGCAGCGAGCGCGCCGAAGAGCAGTTGCGCGTGCAAACCGCCTTGCTCGACGAATTGTTCGAGAGTGCGCCGGAAGCCATCGTCATGCTAGACCTGGAACAACGCGTAACCCGCGTCAACCGCGAATTCACCCGCATGTTCGGCTACATGGCAGAACAAGTGCGGGGCCAGGCGCTCGACACGCTGATCGTCCCCGAGGAATTGCGGCCAGAGTGGCAACGGCTGGCGCGCTCCGTCCGGCACGGCCGGCACACCAGCATGGAAACCGAACGCGTGCGCGCGGACGGTGTGCGCCTGAGCGTCTCCGAACTCGGCGCACCCATCCTGGTCGCGACCGGCCAGATAGCGAGCTATGCGATTTACCGCGACATTTCGGAAAGACGGCTCGCCGATGCTGAACGCGACAAACTGGAAACGCGGCTGCGCCAGGCGGTCAAGCTGGAGGCCATCGGCGCCATGGCAGGGGGCATTGCGCATGACTTCAATAACATCCTTGCAGCCATCCTGGGTTATGGCGACATGGCGCAGAACGCCGCCGCGGAGGGCAGCACGCTCAAGCGGTATGTCGGCAATGTCCTCGCGGCGGCGCATCGCGCCAAGGCACTGATCGACCAGATCCTGACGTACAGCCGCAGCAACCGCGGCCACCGCACGGTCGTCAACGTGGACGAAGTGGTGGAAGAAACGCTGGATCTGGTGCGCGTTTCACTGCCCAACGGTATCGAAATGGACGCGCAGCTGACAGCACGGCAGGCGGCCGTCATCGCCGATGCGACCCAGATCCACCAGCTGATCATGAACCTGTGCCGCAATGCCGAGCACGCCATGCCCGCCGGGGGGAAGCTGACGGTGGCACTGGATGTGATCGACGCGAATGAAGATGCAGCGCTGTCCCATGGTTTGCTGTCGGCGGGCCGCTATGTGCGCCTGCGCGTGGCGGATACCGGCTGCGGCATGTCAGCCGAAGTCACCGCGCGGATTTTCGAGCCGTTTTTCACTACGCGCGATTCAGGTACGGGCACCGGGCTGGGACTGGCCCTCGTGCAGGGGATCGTCACCGATCTCGGCGGCGCGATCGACGTCGTCAGCCAGCCGGGCCAAGGCAGCACTTTCGACATCTACCTGCCGCGATCGGATGCCGAGGCAATAGAAAAAGCGGACCACGCGGCGCCGTTGCCACGCGGAAACGGCGAACGCGTCCTGCTGGTGGAAGACGAAAAGCCACTCATGCTGCTGACCGAGGAAATGCTCGCGGCACTCAACTACGAACCGGCGGGCTTTACCAACCCTTCAGAAGCGCTGGAGGAATTTCGCCTCGATCCGTCGCGTTTCGATGTCGTCGTGCTCGATCAGCTCATGCCGGGAATGACCGGCACCGACCTGGCGCGGCAGATGCGCCAGTTGCGCACAGACATGCCGGTCGTCCTCATCAGCGGCTACACCGGACCGGTGCTTACGCAGCAGGCACTCTCCGCCGGGATCGACCACATCCTGACCAAGCCGCTGGACCTGCGGCAGATTGCCGAAGCAATTTCGAATGTCTTATCCCGCGAAACGGCGCGCTGACAATCTGCAAGCTTTTAATGAATCTGGCTGCTGGCCGATGTAAGACGCGCCGAAACCGGTCGCAACGATCTGCTTCCAGTCTCTGCGCACCAACGGTACACTGCCAGCGGATTACGGATTAGAGCAAAATAATTCACCAGACACGCCGTAGTCATTTTAAACGGGAGGCTCCGTGCACCTGCTACGTGATCCTGATGATCCTCGACGGCGCTTGCTGGTGAAGCTGCTTGCCGCAGGCGCATTCTCGGCGTTTCCAATGGGTCGGGTACTCGCGGACGTTCTCGGCGAGAAACCGCAAAAGCTGCCCCCGGATCGCTCCATATACCGGCTCAGCGGCCAAGTCAGCGTCAATGGGACACCCGCCACCCTCAAGACCCGAATCGGCCCCAACGACACGATTGAAACCGGCAAGAATTCGGAATTGGTATTCGTCAATGGCTTAAGCGCCTTCATGCTGCGCGAGTCGAGCCGGATGAGTCTCGGGCAGCAGCCAGCGACCAATACCATGGTAAATGTGCTGCGTCTTGTCACCGGCAAGGTACTGGCGGTATTCGCTCCCAACAATCCCCAGCGGATATCCACCATCACCGCCACCATCGGCATCCGCGGCACCGGCGTCTACGCGGAAACCGACCCCGAGCAGACCTACTTCTGTACGTGCTACGGCGTCACCGACATCAATGCCAACAGCGATCCCAACAGCCGCAAAACAGTGACGTCGAAGCACCACGACGAGCCGGTATACATCCTGGCAAAGCCGAAGGACGGCAAGACTATCCGCAAAGCCCCGTTCATCAATCATACCGACCAGGAACTGATGCTGATCGAAACCCTTGTCGGCCGCAGCCCGCCCTTCGTGTTTCCGTCGGAGGATTACGGCGGGCCGCGCAAGGATTACTGAGCGCCGGTCCGGGCAAAATCAAAGGCCGGCTGCTTTGTACGCAGCCGGTGTTTTTCTATCCGCAGCCCGCGATCCCGCTCAGTTGTTCTGTGCGCCGTCGATGATCCAGTTCAGGAACTGCGTATAGCTGGTCACATCGGCGTCGTGGAATCCGGTCTGCTGCCCCATTCCGCAGGTACCGCCCGACGGACAAGTCACGATGAGGCTGCTGGCCGGGTCCGTCGCGTTCACGCGGGCAGTCACCCGTTGATAAAGCGTCAGTACACCAACCGTCTCGTCCACCCAGGAAGGCGGTAATGTGCTCCCGGACTGATGGCAGCCTGCGCTAGTACATCCGCGACTGACGAACGTGCTCTTCATGTTCGTAAAAGCGTTGCCCACGGTCACATCGACCGTGATGTCCCGAGTCGCGGTGTTGCTCGGACCCGGGGGAAGACCGTTGTCCACGACAAGCTGGACCGTATAGAGGCCCTTTCTGTGTACGGTCAACGTCGCGTTTACCGAATTCGGGCTCGCGATTGCGGGTGCATAGGAAAGGGTTGCATTGGCGGGCATCGCGATTACGGACCAGGTGTAGGTCAGCGTACCTGGTCCGGTGCTAGCGCTCCCGACCAGCGAAATCGTGGGCGCGACCGGTATCCCGGTCGAATCCGGAATTCCGAGGGTGACGGAAGGGTTTGTAAATGTTCGACTCACGGAGCCGCTTGCACCGGCATTGGCAACGATTCCGGAGCCTGCACTGGCAATCGTGAACGTCGTCGTTCCCGGATCGGTCGTTGTCAGGTTACTTGCCGTCAGCACGAAAGTGCAGGTGTTGCCCACGGCGCTGGAAGGCACGGTAAGCGTCGCCGTGGCGGATGTCGCATTCGAGATCGTTCCGCATGCACCGCTCAGTCCGCTCGGCGAGTAAGACCAGGCATAAGTGAGGGGGTTACCCGTTGAGCCCGAGGAATCCAGACTGATTGTCCCGGTCAACGGCGTTCCGGAGAACGATACCGCGACCGTGCCGCTGGGTGATGCCGAAGCCACCACTGGCGTCTCGGTCATCGTGATAGTGCGATCGTCGAAATCCGTATCGGTGCCATTGCTGACCGTCAACCGCACGACGTAGGTGCCAATATCGAAAACGTTGAGCGTGGCGGTGGCCGAGGTTGGATTGGTAATCGAAGGCGCAATACCGGTCGACGACGTGCCATTCGGATGTGCGGCAACCGTAGTGGAAACAATTGTCCACGCGAAACTCGTTGCGCTAATACTTCCGTTACCGTCAAGGGGGATAGTGGCCGCGGCCGGTGAACCTGTGAATACCAAGTTATTTGTACTGTCCGCCCCGGCATTCGCTGCTACACCTCCCGGCAGCGCACCATTGAGAATCCAGTTGTAAATGATCGAGTAGTTCGACAACCCGGCGTTGGTTATGAGATCGAACAAGGAACCGCCGTTGTGATGGTTGCCGGTGGGTTTGCGCAGCAGGGAGCTGTCGCTGATTTCCGTCAAATTGACCCGGCCCATGAGTTCGCTGTAGAACCAGGCGTCGTCGGTTGCGTCGGTAACGGTGTCGTTGTTGCGATCGAAGCTGGTGTACCAGATCGGCGGGGTCGCGGAAAGTTGCGGAAGCGCGCTCGGAATGTGGCACGTGGTGCAAGTTGACCCGGTCTGCAGCACATTCTTCACGTGGGCGAATTTGAGCGTGGCAGGATCGCGGAAAGTATTGTCGACCGTGACAATTACCGCCTTCGAGTCGGACTGCCCGCGATTGCTCACGGTCAGGTGCACCGTGTAATTTCCAGGGAAGCTGGAAAAGAAAGTTGCCGTCGCAGAGTCCGGATTGGTAATGGTTGCACCCGGTGTCGCGGAATCCAGAGTCCAGCTGTAGCTCGTCGCGAAAAGGCTGTCGCCGCCGTAGAGCGTCGCATTGGCGCCGGTTCGCACCATCCGGTTCGGCCCCGGATCGGCAATCGGTCGCCCCGGCTGCTTGACCGCGCCGCTCGACGTCGTCGCAGTTCCCGCGCCGAGGATAGAATCGATGTAATTCGCCAGGATTGCCGGCCCATTGGACTTCCAGAAATCCTGGTAGACCAGAAACGCCAGCGGCATGTTGCCGCGGTCGAAGACATGGGTCTTGATTCGGCTCGCATAGCTGCGGAATTTCACTTCGCTGTCAAAATCGATGTCGCTTTGATTCGCGGTTCCACGCAAAAGATGGCAAGTGCGACAAAACGGCGCAACCACTTGCCGGTACAACTGCACATTGGTGGCGCCCGTGTTCCAGCCTGCCGGCAGATAAGTGTCGGAAAACTGTGCATTCGGCATGGCGGGCCCGCCATACCAGTCCTGGATCAGCGTCGCGGCAGTGCCTTGCCATTCGTTCGCACCTGCAGGCGGCGCGCTGCACGTTCCCCAGCTCCCGGAGACGCTCCCCCCACCAGGATAGGAGCAAAGGACCCACTGGTTGAAGATCTTGAGAACGGACTCCTGGTCCGCACGCGTGAATCCGGGCGTCATGGACCATTCGAAGCTGTCGACATCGAATCCCTGCAGCCTGGCCTGCACGTCGCCGCGCTTGCGGGAAAGCGAATTTTCCACCAGCGCATAGGTCGACTGCGGCGTCAGCGGGTCGGCGCGTCCACCATGGCAACTGATGCACACGCCGGGCATCGCCTTCTGGCCCCGGCCGTCGAGATCCAGCATGTTCTGCCGCTGGCCGGTGGTGGGATCGAAGTTGAAATATTTCGCAAACTTGACGGACGCCGCGCAATCCGGTGGGTCCGCTACCGTGCATTGGGCTGGACTCCATTCGATCGCGTTGGTGCCGACATGCCATTGCGTGTCACGAACAACGGCAGCATCCACATTCACCAGCGAATACCCGCCCGGCACAGTGCTGACGTTATAGTTTTCGACAAAGAATGCAATGCTGCCGTCGGTATTTCGGCGGCCGCGCATGCGCCGGCCGTATCCCAAATCGCGAACGTCGCGGAACACGGCCACAAACTCCGGCCCGCCCGTGCCGAACTGGTTCCTGCTCATCCAGCCGCTCAGCGTGCCCCGCTCGCCGTAAGGATCCACCGCCGCGTAATAGGCCTGAGCAAAGGCGTTGGTGTTGGTTTGAAAGTTACCGCTGGCATCGACGATCGGATTCGGGAACAGCAGGAAACGATCGAGCCCCAGTCGGACGGCTGCCGTGCCTGCGGCTGCATCATCTCCCGAGTTTCCCTGACCACAGCCGCCGATAAAACCCGCGCAGGCAAAAAGCAGAGTGAAGATCGCAACGCGCAAATGGTTCATGGCTCGGGCTCCTAGAACCGGATCAGAATCGACAAAGTCACTTGATTATCCACATAGTCGATCGTGTCGGCCGTGACCACGCTGGGCGGTTGTTCATGCGGACGCGAGTACGCGGCTCGATAGGCGAGATCCAGCGCAGCATGCTCACCAAGCGCGAAGTTGTAGCCGAGCGTGACGATGCCCGTGTATGCCTTGAACCGGTAGGAAAATCTGGTGGTATCGGTAAATACGTCGTCCAGGATCAGGGCTTTCGCAATATCGAAGTAGGCCAGGTTGGGACGGGCCGTGGAAACGATGTCTCCGTCGCGGCCCTCCAGGCCGAGATACAGGGTCTGCCGGCGGGACAGCGAGTAATCCAGATTGGCGCGCAGGGAGACTTCCTTCGTGTCGAATACTTTGCTGCGGCCGTCGCGCTGGTTGTAGGCAATGGCGCTAAAGAAGAACAGCTTGTCGGTCACCGGCTTCCTGACCGAGAACCCGGCCGCAGTGCGGTATCCGTCGCGAAGTGTGGAGTCGTACCAGTCCTCGCCCTGCCGCACGAACACCCCCCAGATGGGTTCGCTGAATTGGCCGGATTTCCGGTACTGGAGTTCGCCCTGGATGTTTGCGTAAAGGCGGTCGAGCCCGGAATAGCGTTTGAATTTTTCCCCGCCGACGTTCCCGTTAATCACCAGACGGGAAGTGCCCGATAGTTGCCAGGGCAAGCTCGCGCCCAGGTTCAGCGCGCCGAAAGAATCATGGAGCTTGTCTTCCTTGCGGGCGCGGGAAATGTTGTCGTCGTAGGTAACGTCCGAGGTAAGCCGGAAGCGAATGTCATTGAGGTCCGCAAAAGCGGAAGGCGCCCAAAACATCGCATAGGCCATCGCCGCGGCGAAAAGCCGGCGCGAAGTGTCTGACCCCGTCCCCTGACGCGCAGAGTCGCGCGGAACCGCCCCCTTGAATTGCATGGACACCGCTCACCTATTATCGTGCGTCTTTTGCGCCTCACGGGTTCTTGTTGCCGGGAAATCCCGGAAATGGCCGTGCCCGGTGGCGGGTGATGTCACTAATGTATCCAGTTCGTGAAAATATTGAAAGGTCTTCCGCGCCGCTGCCTTGCTTCGACGCGCGGCATCTGTTCCAGACTGGGTCAGGCGGCTCTCGCCGCCCCGGGGGATTCCTCCTTCTCTAGCCGGTTCCATAGATCGCGGATCATGTCCTTCAACATCAGCGCCTCCTGCCAGCGGTCGGAGAGTTCATAACCATCCGGCCCGGTCATTGCGTATTCCTTCGGGCCCAGCTCGCACAGGAAAGTGAATGTCGCATCCTTCGGCGCGCGCTTGCGCCAGCTGCGCAGTCCATACTCCCACCAGCCCATGAAAAGATCGAGCCAGTCCTTGTGGTGGGCAAAACTGATCTGCACCTGGACTTGCTCGCGGCTGGCGACGCGCCCGTGGAAGCCCCAGCAGTTGTCGATGATGCGATGCATGTAGCCATGGTTGACGTCGCTGATCGGCCAGGCGAACTCGCGTCCCACCACGTAGTGCGACAGGTCGCCGGTCAGGCGCAGGTCCGGGAAGCAGTCGAGCAACTGCATCGTAAAAAACAGGTCGGTGGTCATGCGATCGCGATGCGTCTCGATGTGCACCGGAATCTTCGCGTCGTGCGCCAGACGACGCCACCCTTCGATGTACGGGACGCATTCCTGGATCGAGTACGGCCGCACGTCGGGTTGCAGATTGATGTGGTCCGCGCCCAGCTCTTTTACGTGCTCAAGGATGGGCTTCAGATCGTCGACCTTCTGCGGATAGCACTGCGCCTGCCAGGTCATGTTGTGCGCACGCAGGAAGTCGGTGATCTCCCTGGCGTGCTTGTAGTCAAAGAAACGCACCCCGCACCCGTCGAACCCCGCGCCGTGGATCATGTTGAGCTTCTCATCGAGCGCCCATTCCTTGCCGTCCGGCCGCCGCCGCTCCATGGCCCATAGCGATTGGTACACCAGCAGTTTTTGCATCTCTTATCTCCCTATATCCAGGCGTTCACCGCAAAGACGCAAAGAACGCAAAGGATACGAAAATATAGTTTGCCTCTCGATATTCTCCGCGCCGCACAGCGTTCGCCAATTACTTTCTCGCCTCATATTGCGCATCTCCCCTTCTTCCTTCGCGTCCTTTGCGTCTTTGCGGTGAGAATTGAATTAAGTTTTTAGCTGCAAAGCGTGATGCCTTAAATGGTCTTCCATGAAAGTCGAGATGAAAAAGTAGCCGTGGTCGTAGCCTTCCTGGCGGCGCAGGATCAGTGGCTGGTCGGCTTCGCGGCATGCGGCTTCGAAAACTTCCGGGTTAAGCTGGTCGGACAGGAATTTGTCGGCGAGCCCCTGGTCGATCAGTATCGGCCCCGGGAATCCGGTCGACTTGATGAGTTCGCTTGCATCGTATTGTGCCCAGGCCGCGTGATCGTCGCCGAGGTAGCCCATGAACGCCTTCTTACCCCACGGACAACGCATGGGTGCGGCGATCGGTGCGAAGGCCGAGAGCGATTTGTACAGGCCGGGATTGCGTAGCGCGCCAACCAAGGCGCCATGGCCTCCCATGGAATGGCCGAATATGCCCTGCCGCCCTTCATCCGCCGGAAATTTCTCCGCCACGATCACGGGTAGTTCGCGCGTGACATAGCTGTACATCCTGTAGTGTTTGCACCAGGGTTCGTTCGTCGCATCGACATAGAATCCCGCGCCGATGCCGAAGTCCCACGAGTCCGTCTCTCCCGGCACATTGGCGCCGCGCGGACTGGTATCAGGCGCGACCAGCATGAGCCCCAGTTCCGCGGCAACGCGCTGCGCCCCGGCCTTGATCGCGAACGTTTCTTCAGTGCAGGTCAGCCCTGCAAGGTAGTACAGGACTGGCACCCTGGCTGTCGTCACCTGCGGCGGCTGGAACACCGAGAACCTCATCTCCAGCCCGATCTGCGTCGACGCGTGCGCGTAGTAACCCTGCACGCCCCCGAAGCATTTATGTTCGCTTAACGTTTTCATGTCCCAATCATGATCTATCGCCGCAAAAACGCAAAGAACGCAAAGACGACAATCAACGTCGGACCACCCATTCGAGGCGGTTCACATTGCCATTTTTCCTGTCAGATTTCCTTTGCGCTCTTTGCACTTTTGCGGTGAGAAGTTCGCCCTAAAAGATAACGACAGAGCGAATGGACTCGCCGGCGTGCATGAGGTCGAAGCCCTTGTTGATGTCTTCGAACTTCAGCTTGTGCGTGATCAGGTCGTCGATGTTGATCTTGCCTTCCATGTACCAGTCGACGATCTTCGGCACGTCGGTGCGCCCGCGTGCGCCGCCGAACGCGGTGCCTTTCCAGACGCGTCCGGTGACGAGCTGGAACGGCCGCGTAGCGATTTCCGCGCCCGCAGGCGCGACGCCGATGATGACCGACACGCCCCAGCCCTTGTGGCAGCACTCCAGCGCCTGGCGCATCAGCTTCACATTGCCAATGCATTCGAAACTGTAGTCGGCGCCGCCCTTGGTCAGGTTGACGAGATGCGGGACGAGTTCGTTCTCAGTCATGTCCTTCGGATTTACGAAATGCGTCATGCCGAATTTCTCGGCGAGCGCGCGGCGCTTCGGATTGATATCCACTCCGATGATCATGTTGGCGCCCGCCATGCGTGCGCCCTGCACGACATTCAGGCCGATGCCGCCGAGGCCGAAGATCACGACATTCGCGCCGGGTTCGACTTTCGCGGTGTTGATCACCGCGCCGATGCCGGTAGTGACGCCGCAGCCGATGTAGCAGACTTTGTCGAAGGGCGCGTCGTCGCGGATCTTGGCCAGCGAGATTTCCGGCACGACGGTGAAATTGGCGAACGTCGAGGTGCCCATGTAGTGGTGCAGCTTCCTGCCGCCGAGCGAGAAGCGGCTGCTGCCATCGGGCATCAGGCCCTGACCCTGCGTCACGCGGATCGACTGGCACAGGTTGGTCTTGTGCGACACGCAGTATTCGCACTCGCGGCACTCCGGCACATACAGTGGAATGACGTGATCGCCCTTCTTCAGGCTCTTTACGTTCGGCCCGACGTCGACCACGATGCCCGCGCCTTCATGGCCGAGGATGGAGGGAAACAATCCTTCCGGGTCGGCGCCCGAAAGCGTGAATTCGTCGGTATGGCAGATGCCGGTCGCCTTGATCTCGACCAGAACTTCACCGGCCCGGGGGCCATCGAGTTGCACGGTTTCGAGGGAAAGTGGCGCGCCGGCCTTGTGTGCCACTGCTGCGCGGACATCCATGACTGCTCCTCCTTCTTGGTTTTGACTGCGGGGATTGGCTGCGGGCCTGCGGCCCGCGACCCCGAAAAAACAAACGGCGGGACTAGCCCGCCGTCGGTGAATGATCGCCGCTCAGGTCGCCGCGGCCTTGATGTCGAAGAAGCGGTTGCGCAACGCCGTCTGGTTCTCGTAGATCGAACCTTGCGCGAGGGCCGGCGGGAAGGGCATGCGGATCGGGACTTTTTCGGTCCTGGGTTCCAGCGTGGGTTCGCCGCAGATCATGCGGCTGTTGAACTCGTCGAGGTCCTTGAAGTTGACCAGCGGCCACGCGTCGGCGGCGGTGCATTCGTAGAGCAGAAGCTGCCGCGGCTTTTCCGATGTATTCTGGGCCGAGCCGTGCACAAGACGCACATGGTGGAAGGAACAGGAGCCGGCTTTGCCGACACACGGCACCGCTTTCGAATAATCCAACTCGGGGGTTTTGGTCGGATCCATGGCCCCGCAAAAACGGCCGTCGAGGTGATGGTCCCATACCTTGTTTATACGATGCGATCCCGGCATCACCAAGAGCGGCCCATTCTCGAGTTCGACGTCGTCGAGCATGACGCCGATGGCGAGGATGTCGTCGTTGGTATGCGGATAGAACGCCCAGTCCTGATGCCATTCGACGGGCGAGCCGTACTTCGGCGCCTTCACGTTGAGCTTCGACCCGTGCAGCCGGATGTCCTTGCCCAGCAAGGCTTTCAGGACGGAAATCATGCCCGGTTGTTTGACGACCTCGAGGAAGAGCGGATCGACTTTGTGCGGGGTTTTGATGCGGCGCACACGAGGATGCTCGGGAGTATGCGTCGGCTCAAGGTCGTAGACCTCATTGTGGGTTTTCACCCCGGCGGCTTTGGCGACCAGATCGGCGATGGATTGGCGCATCCTGGCGAGCGTTGCCGCGTCGAGCACGTTCTCCACCACCAGATAGCCGTTCTCACGATAGGACGCCACGTCTTTTTCGTTGATCACTTCGATCCTCCGCGCAAATCTCTGTTTCCCGCGATTTTACGCCGTCCGGCGCAGGGTCGCGACGGCATTCTGCGCTGCTGTGCAGCGAAGGTCGACGCCCCTCGGCGGCCGGTCCGCCGCTGCGGATCATTTCATCGTGAAATTCGTTTGTTTCAAGTTGAAATGTAAGAACGACTGTGTCAGTGTACTTACGTTGCGCGGCATCGGTGGTTTCATGTGCCGACAGACAACACAATGAAGTCAAAAAAGCAGTCGACAACCAGGAGGAAATTCCAGATGAACAGACTTACCGCCATTGCCGTGGCAGCCGGAGCTTTGTGCTTCGCTGTATCGGCGTCCGCCCAGACGATGAAAGGCCCGATCGACGACAGCGCTTTGAGCTGGGAAACGCCGGAATGGGGCGCGGAAGACAAGGCCGGCAGTGCGAACCACACCAAGAACCCGGCCAACATCAAGCGCGCTCTGGGGACGATCAAGCAATTCAAGGCCATCACCATTGGCAAGTACTACCACCGTGAAGCCCCTGCTTTCGGCGCGCGCGGCTGGCAAATGAGCATTCCCGGTACGCCAACCGGCGGTCCGTTCGGCAAGAACGCGCTGACCTATCACGACGAACTGGTCACCACCGAAATCGGCCAGATCCAGACGCAGTTCGATGGCCCCGGCCATATCGGCGTGAACACATCCAAGGGCATCCGGATGTACAACGGCCGCTATGCGTTCGACTCTTACGAGCGCGGCGCGGGCGGACGTGTACTGGGTATGGGCCCGCTTGGCGTCGAGCACGTCGGCGAACTCGGCTTCGTCTGCCGCCTGGTGGTGCTGGATGCGGTCGCGTACAAGAAGTCCAAGGGCGCGATTCCGTCCAACGCCGAAATGCTGCCGATCCCGAAGAAAGCGGGCGATCCCGGCATCGTCACTGCGGATGACATGCAGGGAATGATGAAGGCCCAGGGGCTCAGCGATTTGCAACCAGGTGATTGCGTCGCGCTACATACCGGCCAGGGCAACACCTGGGGCAACGCCCACTACAAGTCGATGACTTCCGAACAACGTGCCGCCGCGCGCGCGATTTTCGCGCAAGGCGAACCCGGCTTCGGCATCAGCGCCTGCAAGTGGCTGGCATCGAAGCACATCGCACTGCAGATGGGCGACACCTCGGCCAACGACGCACAGCCTGGCGGTGAAGAAGACGGCATGGCCGTACCCTGCCATACCGACATGCAACCGCGCCGGGGCATCTGGAACCTTGAGAACGTCGATACCGAATCGCTGGTTGCCGCCGGCATCAAGGAAGGCGCGTTCATCTGGGCGCCCCTGCGCATCATCGGCGCGACCGGTTCGCCGGGCAACCCGGTAGTGCTGTACTAGTCAACAAGCCAGCAACAAAAGTTCTACCCCTCAGTTGAACCGGCGGCACGCGCAAGCGGCTGCCGGTTTTTTTTGGTGATTGGTGATTGGCAAAAGTCTAGTCAGTGCCGTATTCCCTTTCCCCCTTTTTACCTTTTGGCTGCTTCTACCGCGGCTTGCTCGCGGTACAAGCGACCCACGCCTGCGAAAACATTCCTTTCGGGCTGCGTCCCCACTCGCGCCATGTCGCGGCATTCTTTGCATCTCCGATTTCGTCATGGTTCATTGCAAGGAAGTCGCCGATCACGGTGAGCGGATCGTAGTTCTCGTAACGCGAACGCATGGCGATGTTTTCGAAACCGGCCTGCTCCACATAAAGGCCCAGCTTGTGGCCGCAATACACATCGCCACCATTGCGGTTCTGCAGTTGCTTGTAGGCCTCGAAGGCCAGCAGCAGTTTTTCCGAAGGTGGCGCCAGCAGGAAGCCGCCCCAGTCCGGCGTGCACACGCCGAGCATGCCGCGCGGTTTCAATACCCGCTTGAATTCGATGGCCGCCCTGACCGGTTCCTTGAGATGCTCGAGCAATGCATGGGAGAAGACCGCATCGAAACTGTTGTCGGGGAACGGCAACTCATAGACGCTGCCCTGCCGGAACTCGGCGTTGGCAATACCCCGGGCTTTTGCTTCACGAGTGGCAAGGGCAACCTGATCGACACTGAAATCCAAGCCAGTCACGGTGCCGGGGAAAACCTGCCTGGCAATGTCACGGGTTATCGTGCCCGGTCCGCAGCCGCAATCGAGGACGCTGATCCCAAGCTTCAGATGGGGGAGAAAAAATGCGCCGTTCGGATCGAGGCGGCGCCGCGCCATGAAGGCGGCGGCGACCTCGCTATAGCCGGGGGTGTAGGTTTCCATGAATTCCGTGACTGTCGTGACTATCGTGACTACGTGACTTCGTACCGACAAAGTCACAGCCGTCGCGAACTATTCTAGATCATTGATCTTATTGAATCGGCAAAATGCCTCAAGAAAGTTGAATTTGCGACAGTCACGATAGTCACGACCGTCACGGCTCTCCAAGTGCTAGACTTCCTGCAATGATCTTCAAGCCATCCATCGCCTGCTTCCTGGCGGCGCTTCTCGCCTCTTCCGGCGCGCTTGCCTGCGGCGAGGTATTGCGCGGCGACATGGTCACTGCCGAGCGCGAACTCGGCCCGACCAGGCACGGCAAGGAAGCGGCCATACACTTCCTCGGCGCAGGATGGTTCCATGCGGTGGAGATCGTCAAACGCGGCGGCGATTCGGGCAAGACGTTGGTCACCCTGGAACTCGATGGCGAGCCGCTGATCACAACATCATTCGCCGACCTGAAGAATCCGTGGATGGAGATCAATACGCCGTTCATGATCGTCAATGTCCGCGAATCCGGAGATACGCAGACCATGACCATCTGGTACGCGCCGGAACTGAAATTCAGGAGTATGGCGGCGGTACGCATCTACGTGCAGGAGGAAGGCGTCGACAACCTCAAGTTGCGCACGGTCATGAACAAGCCGGCACCGCACGAACACGTCGCAGGACAACAGATCGGCAACGTCGCGGCGCTGCCGGAATTTAAATAAATCCCACCCCCCCCCCTCTCCCGCCAGGGGAGA
>JANXVW010000001.1 GCA_025351455.1 Betaproteobacteria bacterium
CCTGAAACGCTTCATGCCGCGCGCCAAGGGCCGGGGCTTCAAGATCACCAAGCCCACCTGCCATATCTACCTCACAGTCGGGGACAAGGAGTAAGCATGGGACAGAAAATACACCCGATTGGCTTCCGGCTTTCGGTCCAGCGCAACTGGACCTCCCGCTGGTACTCGAACAGCAAGAATTTTCCGGCAATGCTGCAGGAGGACATCAAGGTCCGCGACTTCCTGAAGAAGAAGCTGGCGCACGCCTCGGTCAGCAAGGTCATCATCGAGCGCCCCGCCAAGAATGCAAAGATAACCGTGTACAGCGCGCGGCCAGGCGTGGTCATCGGCAAGAAGGGCGAGGACATCGAAAATCTGCGCGGACAACTGCAGAAACTGATGGGCGTACCCGTGCACGTCAACATCGAGGAAGTGCGCAAGCCGGAAGTCGATGCCCAGCTGATTGCCGATTCGATCGCGCAGCAACTGGAAAAGCGCATCATGTTCCGCCGCGCCATGAAGCGGGCGATCCAGAACGCGATGCGCCTGGGTGCCCAGGGCATCAAGATCATGAGCGCAGGACGCCTGAACGGAATTGAGATAGCGCGTACCGAGTGGTATCGCGAAGGTCGCGTGCCGCTTCACACCCTGCGCGCCGACATCGACTACGGATTCTCCGAGGCGAAGACGACCTACGGCGTGATCGGCATCAAGGTCTGGGTGTTCAAGGGCGAGATGCTTGCCCGCGGCGAGCAACCGGTGGCCGCGCCCGCTCCCGAACCAGAGCGCAAGGCAAGACGAGGAGCAAAGCATGCTGCAACCAGCTAGAAGGAAATACCGCAAGGAACAGAAGGGCCGCAACACCGGCGTGGCAACGCGCGGTGCCAAGGTCAGCTTCGGCGAGTTCGGCCTGAAGGCCGTCGGTCGCGGTCGCTTGACCGCGCGCCAGATCGAGGCTGCGCGCCGGGCGATGACGCGCCATATCAAGCGCGGTGGCCGGATATGGATCCGTATTTTTCCGGACAAGCCGATTTCCCAGAAGCCCGCGGAAGTGCGCATGGGCAACGGCAAGGGCAACCCGGAGTACTACGTGGCGGAAATCCAGCCCGGCAAAGTGCTCTACGAGATGGACGGCGTCGACGAAACCTTGGCGCGCGAGGCATTCCGCCTGGCGGCCGCCAAGTTGCCGATCCAGACCACGTTCGTAATCAGACAGGTGGGATAAGCGATGAAGTCGAGTGAACTGCGGACCAAGTCCGAGTCTGATCTGGGTAAGGAACTCAATGAGCTCCTGAAAGCGCAGTTTTCCATGCGCATGCAACTGGCCACCCAGCAACTGACCAATACCAGCGAAATCAAGAAAGTCCGCCGCGACATCGCTCGCGTGCGCACGCTGATCGGCGAAAAGGCGAAAAAAGCATGAACGAGCAGACATCCACGTCCAATCCCCGCAAGCTGACGGGCCGGGTAACCAGCGACAAGATGAACAAGACCGTTACGGTGCTGGTCGAACGCAAGGTCAAGCACCCGCTGTACGGCAAGTTTGTCAGCCGGTCGAAGAAATACCACGCGCACGATGAAAAGAATGAGTTCCATCCCGGCGACCTGGTGCTGATCGAGGAAACGCGTCCAATGTCCAAGACCAAGGCGTGGAAAGTGGTGAAGTTGGTTGAAAAGGCGAAGGAAGAAATCTAATCCTCTTGCCGTGGCGGCGGTTTTTCCATAGAATGCCGCCTTTTTCCCGGAACGCTTCACGGCGAACCGGCTTCTGACCCGGACGGGTTCCAAAACTGGTCTGCCGACCAAGCTGGTTAAGGGGCAGGCGAAGTTGGAGAGAGAAAGCACATGATTCAAATGCAAAGCAGGCTCGATGTGGCCGATAACACCGGTGCACGCTCGGTGATGTGCATCAAGGTGCTCGGCGGCTCCAAGCGCCGTTACGCCGGCATTGGCGACATTATCAAGGTCAGCATTAAGGACTGCGCCCCGCGCGGACGCGTCAAGAAAGGCGAGATTTACAACGCCGTGGTGGTGCGGACGGCCAGCGGTGTGCGCCGGCAGGACGGCTCGCTGGTGAAGTTCGATTCCAACGCCGCGGTTTTGCTCAACGCCAAGCTTGAACCGATCGGCACCCGCATTTTCGGGCCGGTCACTCGTGAGCTGCGTACCGAGCGCTTCATGAAAATCGTGTCGCTTGCCCCCGAAGTGTTGTAAGGAAAGATCATGCGCAAGATTCGCAAAGGCGACAACGTCGTCGTTATCACCGGTAAAGACAAAGGCAAGCGCGGCGCAGTACTGCGTGTCCTGGGCGATGACTACCTCCTGGTAGAGGGCGCCAACAACGTCAAGAAGCACCAGAAGCCCAACCCGATGAAGGGCACCACCGGAGGCATCGTCGCGAAGGAGATGCCCATCCACGTCTCAAACGTGGCGTTGTTCAACCCGACCACGCAGAAGGCGGACCGGGTCGGGGTAAAGCGCCTGGACGACGGCCGCAGCGTGCGGATTTACAAGTCGAACGGCGAGATGCTGGAAGCGTAAGAGGAAGATATGGCGAAGGCAAAGGCAGCAGCTACCGAAAAGACCGCACCCGCGCAAGCCGCGCGTCTGCAAACGCATTATCGCGACGAGGTGGTGCCGGCATTGATGAAGCAGTTCGGTTACAAGACTTCCATGCAGGTTCCGCGCATCGACAAAATCGTGCTGAACATGGGCGTCGGCGAGGCGGTCAACGACAAGAAGATCCTCGAGAACGCCGTTGGCGACATGATCAAGATCGCCGGCCAGAAACCGGTGGTCACCAAGGCGAAGAAATCGATCGCCGGCTTCAAGATCCGCAAGGATTACCCGATCGGATGCATGGTGACGCTGCGCCGTGGGCGCATGTATGAATTCCTCGACCGCCTGGTTTCCATTGCGATTCCGCGCATCCGCGACTTCCGCGGCATTTCAGCGCGATCCTTCGATGGTCGCGGCAATTTCAATCTGG
>JANXVW010000022.1 GCA_025351455.1 Betaproteobacteria bacterium
TGCGGATGAAGACCAGGTCGAGCACGCGCGGGCGCGCGATTTCCGCGGCATCGACTTCGTCGAGCGGGATCGGCACTTCGGAGATGTCGTAGAGAATATTGTTGAGCAGGATCTGCGTGGGCAGCATCGGCAGGAAGGGCAGGAACAGCGCGGCCCCCGCCATGCTGAACATGTTGCCGAAGTTCGAACTGGTGCCCATCATGATGTACTTCATGATGTTGCCGAAGGTGCGCCGGCCTTCGAGCACGCCCGCATGCAAGACACTCAGGTCCTGCTTCAGCAGGATCATGTCGGCCGCTTCCTTGGCCACGTCAACGGCGGAATCCACCGACAGGCCAACATCCGCCGAATGCAGGGACGGGGCATCGTTGATGCCGTCCCCGAGATAGCCGACCACGTGGCCGCGCGCCTTGAGCGCCAGGATGACGCGATCCTTCTGCGACGGATTGACGCGGCAGAACAGATTCGCCGTTTCCACGCGCGCGCGCAGCGCGTAATCATCCATCTGCGCGATGTCCTTGCCGGTGAGCAGGCCCGTGACCGGAATGTTCAGTTGCTCGCAGACATGCCGTGTGCAGCGGTCGCTGTCGCCGGTGACGATCTTGATGGTCACGCCGGCTTCGGCGAGGGCGGCGAGTGCCGGACCGGCGCTTTCCTTGGGCGGATCGAGGAAGGCGGCGAAACCGGCGAGCACCAGCTCGGTTTCATCCCCCACCACTGCATGCGGATGGTCGAGGGGCACTTCGCGCCAGGCGATGCCCAGTACGCGAAAACCTTCCTCCTCGAGCGCATGGCTTTGGCCGCGCACGGTCACCAGGGCCGCTTCGTCCAGATCGCGCGGCGGCCCCGTGCCTGCCGCCTCGAAGTGGGTGCACAGGTCGACGATTTCTTCCGCCGCGCCTTTGACCACCAGCCAGCGCGTCTTGCCGTTGTCCACCAGCACCGACACGCGACGGCGCTCGAAGTCGAACGGAACTTCGTCGATTTTTTTCCAGGCACTCACGTCGACGTGTTCGTGGGCAAGGATGGCGTCATCGAGCGGGCTTTTCAGGCCGGTCTCGAAGAAGCTGTTGATATACGCGAGTTCCAGCACCCGTTCACTGGCCTGGCCCTGCGCATCGACATGGCGTTCCAGCCGGATTTTCGCTTCGGTCAGCGTACCGGTCTTGTCGGTGCACAGGACATCCATCGAACCCAGGTCCTGGATGGAGGCCAGCCGCTTGACGATCATCTGCAGCCGCGCCATGCGCAGCGCCCCGCGGGACAAGGTGACCGAAATCACCATCGGCAGGAGTTCCGGCGTGAGTCCGACGGCGAGCGCGACGGCGAACAGGAACGAGTCGAGCCAGGGCTTGTGGAAAAAAGCATTCACGAGCAGCACGAACATCACCATCAACACGGTGAGCCGCATGATGAGCATGCCGAAGCGACGCGTGCCGACCTCGAACGACGTCGGTGCCGGCGGTCGCGACAGGCTGTCGGCAATCTCCCCGATGGCGGTACCGGTGCCGGTCTTGACTACCCACACGCGCGCGCTGCCGCTGATGACCGACGTGCCCATGAACACCGCGTTGCTTGCCTCGTCGATACCGGTGGCCGACGCAGCGAGCACGGCCGGCCGTTTTTCCACCGGATAGGCTTCCCCGGTCAGGAGCGCCTGCTTGACGAAGAAATCGTGAGCCTCCACGACTCTTGCATCCGCCGGAATCATGTCGCCCGCGGAAAGCAGCACAACATCGCCGGGCACCACGTCGACGATCGACACCTCCTGCTCCTTGCCGTCTCGCAAAACTCGCGCACGCACGGATACAGACTGGCGCAACTTGTCCGCCGCCGCGTTGGCCCGCACCTCCTGCACGAAATCGAGCGTGACGCTCAACAAGACGATGCTGGCGATGATGAGGAAATTGGTGACCTCGCCGGTGAACGCGGAAACGGCGCTGGCGACCAGCAGGATGAGGACAAGCGGATTCTTGAAGCGGGCGAGAAATTGGCTGAGCAGCGATTTGTCCTGTTTTCCGCGAAACAGGTTGGGGCCGAAACGCGCAAGCCGCGCCGAGGCCTCTGCGCCAGTCAAGCCATCGGTCACCGCGGCAGGCTCCGCCGTCCCGGCCGGCAGCGGCTCGAGCCACCAGGGCAGGCCCGTCGGAACTGCCGGCATTTCAGGTGTTCGCGTCAGTCGGTAGCGGGATAGTGGTAGTAGAGCGCGTTCAGGTAGCGGGACACTTCGGAAATGTCAGGCTCGCTCCACTTTTGCCCTGTCGCACTTTGCCAGCGGCGCACTTGCGCCTGCAGGCTCTGCCAGTCGGTTGCGAGTTTCTTGTCCCGCCAGTGCACCTGGGTGGTATGGCAGGCGACGCAATGCTTCGTGTACAACAACTCGCCGCGTGAGGCGTCGGGCGCCGGTTCCGCGCCGAGCGCGGCAAGATTGCCGGTTAACCCAACCAGACCGATCAGGACCAGGTTTCGCAGCATGATCTTCTCCCGCAAAGATTCCGATGCTACGCAGTATCGGACGCTACGCGGACGGTACCCATGTAGTCCGTTCGGCATCGGTGGGCATAAAAGCCGTGACGGGTGGGGCCGTGACTGTCGTGACTGTCGTGACTGTTGTGAATGACGTGAATGCCGTGAATTCCGTGAATGCCGTGAATGCCGCGGATGCCGTGAATGCCGTGAATGCGTGCGCCGCAAGCGGCCCACACCCCTTAGGGTGCATATGAGTGTTCCCTTGATGCCGTGAATGTCGTGTGCCCTCCGGGCATCAGTGCGACGTCTCCGCCGTAGCCTGAATCTCGTGAATGCGTGGACTACTGGTTTGTGCCGGTAAATCTGCAAAGGCGCCCGATTCGCAGCTTGACCGGTCCACGTCCGGTTTCTATGAAACGCCAGCGGCCAGGGTTTCCGATAGTCACGTCGTCACGACAGTCACGGTCCCACTCGTCACGGCCTTCTACAGCGGCTCAACCTTTCCGAGCCCGAACCCCTGCGCGAAGTCGATCTTGCAACGGCGCAGGTGGTCGAGGACCCTGGTGTTTTCCACGTGTTCGGCGATCGTCTGCACACCGAGGTCGTGGCAAATTTTGTTGAGTTCGGGGATCTTCGCGGGGTCGGCGTTAATGGCGCTGAACTTGATGTAGTTCGGTTCGAATTCCTTCAGCGTCGCCAGCATTGCGGGGGTGCCGTCGAAACCGGCAAGGGACAGCGTGCAGCCGTGCGGGCGGAGCTGCGCCATCAGTCGGAGCAGGGACTGGCGGTTCGCGAGCGCGCTCTCGCTGGAAATGTCGAAACCGAGCACACCGGCAGAAAGATAGGAGTCTTCGGCGTACTTGAGCACGTACTCGCCGAAGCGCCCGTCGGCAAACGTCTCGTTCGACAGGTTGACGATGTAACGCGGGACGTTCCACGCGCGGTTGACTTTCAGCGCGGCGCGAACGAAGCGGGCCAGGCGGTTGACTACCCAGCGATCGAGGTAAGGCAGCATGCCGACCTCCTCGAGCATCGGGAAGAAAGTACCAGGCGGCAGCAGCTTGTCATCCTCTTCCTGGAAGCGGATGAAAATCTCATTGAACGGCCGCCCGTCGGATTGCGGGAGAAGCGGCAGGATGCCCTGGGTATACAGGACGAACTCGTCCTCCTTCAGCGCCGACAACAGCCGATCGGTGAGGTGTTTCTGTGCTTCCAGTTCTCTGTGCATTGGATAATCGCGGGGCAAGGAATTTGCTATTTTCAAGGGACCCGCATTGGATGGCAAGCCGCGTGCCACTGGAGCGCCGGCCTGCGGGCACGAGCCTATTAAGCCAGCGAAATAGGAGAAGTAGATGAAACGCCGAAAAATTTGCCCGCTGAGGTGGTGAAGACGCGGCTGGTGGCGGGGTTGGGGGAACGAGGCGGCGCGCGATGGGTAACAGCAGGAAGTGACGCGGGCCGTCAGGCCGAGGCGGCGGCGCAGTGGTTAGTGGCTACTGGTTGGCGGTTGGTGTCGGCCCTATCGCCCCGTCCCCTTCAAGGGGAAGGCCGGGATGGGGATGGGTAGCGTTGCGCCGCGAATCACACGCTTGAGTCGCAGTTGTCCCACCCCCAACCCCGGGCCTGTTCGAGTGTCGCGGCATATTGAACCCATCCCCACCCCCCGCCCTCCCCTTGAAAGGGAGGGGGACTATGCTCCCGGCTAAGCGGTCTTCTTCACTTGCGTCCGCGCGTCGAGGCGCGTGGATAAGTCCGCGATGTTGTGCATCGACAGCAGGTGCATGTAGATCCAGGCGAGGTGGCCGCTGCGCAGCAGGGCGCCGGCTTCCTTCTCGTCGATCTTGCCGAGTTTCTGCTCGTCGACGACGAAAAAACCTTCCAGGTTGTACTTGGCGCCGTCCTTGTTCTGGACGGTGATGACGCGCGGGATGAACAGATCGAGACGTTTCAGGGTCAGGGCCAGGTCCTGGGTGCGCTGGGCGTCGAGCCGGTAGGTATTCAGGAATTCGATGGCGCGCTTGAGGCCCGGGCCTTCCGTGCCGTCTTCGTTGAACATCGGCTCGCCGACCTCGGTGTTGAAGCCCGGGTAAGCGGCGTCGATGCCCACGGTGAGTTCAGTCGGCGTGTTGCCCTCGATCAGCACAAACGGGTAGCGGCGGATGAACGCCGGAATGTAGCTGCCCGACCAGCGCCCTTCGGCTTCCACGAACAGGTTCTCGTCGCGGCGCAGGCCGAGCAAGGCGATCGGGCTGGGATTCTTGTTCGCGTCCGGCACGAACAGGATCGGCAGTTGCCGGGCCGCGGCGGCGAATTCGCCGACGGTCAGCGGCACGGAGTTGATGGTTGCCGAATAAGCGAACGAAGGCACGCTGCGGACCTTCAGGCTCTTATGGGCTTCGCGGTTCAGTGCGATCGGCTTCTGGTAGAAGAGCAGCGTGGGCATGGCAGGCCTTTCCGTGTCGGGTTTGTTGACAGGCTGATTTGCGGGCGGCGTCGGCCGGCTCGGCGCCCCGCCCTGCTGCTTCGCTGCAGGTGCCGGTTTTACCGGACTCGCATGACCGGATGATTGCCCCGCCCTGGATTGGCCGGCCTTCGACTGGCCGAATTTCGATTTCGCCACTTCCGCTTTGGCCGTCCTCGAGCTGACCGCCTTCGAGCCGCGGGATTTCGGGGGTTTTTTTCTGGCGGGCATGTTCTTATGGTCCCGAGGGAGAAGGCGCGAAGTTTAACAAACGGGAGGGGCGAGGGAAGAGGACTGAGGGGAAACTCGTTGAAGCTTTAATGCCGTAGTGCTTCACCCCTTGGCCGCTCGTCCCCTCCTGGTCGGCGAAAATTTCCTGAAGGATTGCCAGGGCGCGCCCAGGATCGATCGTCGTAATTTTCCCGAGCGGCCGCTCGACCGAAACGATCCGGATCTGATCCAGCGCCACAGATGCGGTTTTGCGATTCACGGCCCTCGCGGCCTTTGCGGCCTCTCAGGCCTTCTTGGTCGCCTGCCACGAGATGAACTGTGCGCCGGCGATCCGCTTGGCCCAGATTGCGTGGTAGAGCAGGTCGAGCGTGCGGTTCTCGCCCTTGACGGTCACTTCGAATTTGGCACTGCCGCTGACAATGGCGACACCGCCGTAGGTGCGCACCGTCGATTCGCCGCGGTGCATGGAACGGTATTTCACGTTGCCCGACGTAATGGATTCGATGAAGCTCTGTTTGGTGTCGACCACGGTGCTGGAGTGGATGTAGACCAGGTCGTCGCCGAACAGTTTCTTCATTGCAGCGCCGTCGCCGCTCATCTGCGCCTTGAAGCGCGCGTCCTCCGCCTTCAGGGCTTCGTCCACGGTGATGGTTCCGCTGCACTCCTGCGCCCCGCTGCCCGGTGCGGCACGGGGGGTGAAAAAACCGGTCAGAGCACGCATCAGGCTGAACATGTCGTAGTCTCCTCTTTGTTGTTGATGTCTGGGCCTTTCGCTACTCATTGTAGGCGAATACCCGGGTGCGGGGGTCAGCCCTCAGCCTGAACTCACCATAGAGGCACAGAGGGCACGGAAGAGAACAGAAGTAAGTGAGTCGTGAAAATCTGCGTATTGGGTGGAATGCTGTAGGCCGCTCTGGCGGGTGGAACTCCGGTTACACTTGCACGGTTTGCGTGTTCGACGTTTCCTACGGAGTGGAGTTCATGGTTCGCAGTGCAGCTAGCGGTGTCGCCCTCGCGCTTGCGCTGGCCGGTTGCAAAGCGCTCGCGCCGATGGATCCCGATCAATCGCGCATCCAGCCCACCGCCGTCCTGGCAACGCGCATCAGCGGCGAAGGAACCCGGGATTTCCCCGCCTTTGAAAGCACCTCGCTGAGTTATACGCGGGCGAACGTGCAGCGCAACGAATCCAGCCTCAAGGGCAGCAGCACGTTCACGACTCTGACGCTCGATTCCGAGGTGCGCATCGAGCGCCTGGACAGAAAGCTGGTGTGGACGCTCGACGCGAAGAACAGGCAGTACGGCGAGTGCCCGCTGAAAGGCTGCAGCGGCGCCATTACGAAAAAACCCCCGTCGAAAAAAGACGCGGACGACGACAAGGGCTGCCGGCTGCGGATCGGCAATACGACCGTGACGGTCGAACCGACCGGGCAGAAGCGCACCATCAACGGCTTCGACACCGAGCAATACGACATCAAATGGCTGGTTACATTCCGGGACAACGCTTCGCGCAAGTCCATCAGTGCGATCAGCATCGACCTTTGGACGACACCGGTCACCCAGACGTTGAAGGACGCAATCACATTGGAAAAAACGTATGCGCGCGCACGCGAAAAAATTCTCGACCTCGACGCAGTGCCCGACAGGCCGGTGGATCTGCCGCCCGAAGCGGCCCGAATGATCAACAGCTACCTGTTCCCGAACGTCACCCCTGCGGATCGCGCCGGCTTCCTCGTCGGCGCGAGAAAGCTGGACAAGGTGGCGGGCATGCCGATCTTGATGACCGTGAAATGGAATTTCTCCGGCGAGGCCTGTTCCGTGGACCAGACTATGAAGGACATCGGCGACAAGCCGCTGTTCACGCTCACGTCGGAAGTCAAATCGCACAAGATGGAAGCGCTGCACGACTCGCTGTTTGCGCCGCCGAAGGACTACAAGAGGAAGAAATGAGTAGGGCCGCGACGACCGTGACTGTCGTGACTACGTGACTGTCGT
>JANXVW010000031.1 GCA_025351455.1 Betaproteobacteria bacterium
CGACGGCGACGAGGCGGCGGCCTATCGATATACGGAAGCGCGCCTGACGAAATTCGCCGAAGTGCTGCTGTCGGAAATCGACCAGGGCACGGTGGACTTCATTCCGAACTACGACGGCACGCGTGAAGAGCCGACGATCCTGCCGGCGCGCCTGCCGGTGGTGCTGCTCAACGGCGCCTCGGGCATCGCGGTCGGCATGGCCACCGAAATCCCCAGCCACAATCTGAACGAAGTCTCCGCTGCGGCGATCGCGATGATCCGCGATCCGGAATTGAGCGTCGCCGGTCTGATGAAACACATCAAGGGGCCGGATTTCCCGGGCGGCGCGCAGATCATCACGCCGCGCGCGGAACTCAAGGAGGCGTACACGAGCGGCCGCGGTTCCGTGCGCGTGCGCGCGCGCTGGAATATCGAGCGTCTCGCCCGCGGCCAGTATCAAGTAGTGGTGTACGAACTGCCGCCCGGCACGTCGGCGAAGAAGGTGCTGGAGGAAATCGACGTCATCACCAATCCGCAGAACAAACCGGGCAAGAAGTCGCTCACACCGGACCAGACGCGCGAGAAGCAGTTGATGCTGTCGATGCTCGACAAGGCGCGCGACGAATCGGACCGCACGCACCCGGTGCGCCTGGTGTTCGAGCCGAAGACCTCGAAAGTCGACGAGACCGACTTCGTCAACCTGCTGCTCGCCAAGACCGGCATGGAAGGCAACGTCTCGATCAACATGGTGATGGTCGGGCTCGATGGCCGGCCGACCAGCAAAAACCTGCGCGACGTCATTTCCGAGTGGATTCGATTCCGTTTCGAAACGGTGACCCGTCGCACGAAGCACCGCCTCGCGCAGGTGCTCGACCGTATCCACGTGCTCGAAGGCCGCATGATCGTGCTGCTCAACGTGGACAAGGTCATCAAGATCATCCGCAACGCGGACGATCCCAAAGCCGAGCTGATCAAGGCGTTCAAGCTGTCCGAGCGGCAGGCCGACGACATCCTCGACATCCGCCTGCGGCAACTGGCCAAGCTCGAGCACATCAAGATCGAGCAGGAATTGAAGGATCTGCAGAAGGAACAGAAGGGCCTCGAGAAAATCTTGAAAGACCCGAAGGCACTGGCCGAACTCGTCATTGCCGAGATCGAAGAAGACGTCAAGACCTTCGGCGATAAGCGCCGCACGCGCATCGAGGAATCGGAGAAAGCAGTGCTCGAGACCCCGGTCATCGACGAACCGGTGACGGTGATCTTCTCGAAGAAGGGCTGGGTCCGCGCGCGACAGGGCTGGGAAGTCGATCCCGCCGTGCTGTCGTTCAAGGAAGGCGACAGCCTGATGTCTCTGATCAAATGCCGCACCGTGGACCCGGTGATCTTCCTGGATTCAAAAGGCAGGGCCTACACCGTTGAAGCGGCGCAACTCCCGCCCGCCCGCGGCGATGGCGTACCGGCGTCATCGCTCGTGGAAATCCAGGACGGCGCTCATATCATCCATGCATTGAGCGGCAAGCCGGAGCAAAAAGTCCTGCTTGCCACCACCGGAGGCTATGGATTCCTCTCGAAGATCGGCGACATGGTGTCGAACCGCAAGGCGGGCCGCGAATTCATGAGCGTGGACGAAGGCCATTTGCCCCTCGCGCCTTTCAAGTATGAAGACGCAAAGGACAACTATGTCGCGGCGCTTTCCGAGAGCGGGCGCCTGCTGCTGTTCGTCATCGACGAGCTCAAGTACCAGCCGCGCGGCCGCGGCATCATCGTCATGGGCCTCGACGAGGAAGACAAATTGTTTGCCGCAGTCGTGCACAACAAGCCCGAACTCGTCGTCAGGGGCAAGCTGCGCGGAGGCAAGGACAAGGAGTTCGTACTCAAGGGCGAGAAGCTCGCGCACTATTTCCTCAAGCGCGCCCGCATGGGCCGTGTCGTTTCCGGGGTGACCATCTCCACCGATCTTGTCGTGCCTGCTGTCTAATCCCTGGTGCTTACACCCAACGCAAAGGCGAAGCAGTACAGAGCCATGCCGCGATGCCGGATACGGGATACTTGCGCGGAAAATCGAAGCTGGTGCATGCTGATCGTTCAAATTGCAACGCCACGTTATCTTCCGGAGACACAATGAAAGCCGACAACATCCTTGCCACCATCGGAAACACCCCGCATATCCGCATCAACCGGCTGTTCGGCCCGGGGCAGAACGTCTGGATCAAATCCGAGCGCGCCAACCCTGGCGGCTCAATCAAGGACCGCATCGCGCTGGCCATGGTGGAAGATGCCGAAAAAAGCGGCAAGCTCAAGCCCGGCGGCACCATCATCGAGCCCACTTCGGGCAATACCGGCATCGGACTGGCGCTGGTCGGAGCGGTAAAGGGATACCAGGTCATCCTCGTCATGCCCGACAGCATGTCGATCGAACGCCGCCGCCTGATGCTCTCCTATGGTGCGAAATTCGAACTCACGCCGCGCGAGAAAGGCATCAGCGCCTCGATCGCGCGCGCGCAGGAACTTGTTACGCAGACCCCCGGAGCCTGGATGCCGCAGCAGTTCGAGAACCCGTCCAATGTCGAAGTGCATGCGCGCACCACGGCCAAGGAAATCCTTACGGACTTTCCCGAGGGTCTGGATGCCTTGATCACCGGCGTGGGAACCGGCGGGCACATCACCGGCTGCGCGCAGGTGCTGAAAAAAGCCTGGCCGAAACTCAAGGTCTTCGCCGTCGAGGCCATGTCTTCGCAGGTGATCGCCGGCGGCAAGCATTCGCCGCATCCGCTGCAGGGCATCGGCACCGGCTTCATCCCGAAGATCCTCGACACGAAGATTCTGGACGGCACGATCGCCGTCGAACCGGAAGCGGCAAAGGAAATGGCGCGCCGCGCAGCACGCGAGGAAGGCATGCTGATCGGCCTCTCGTCCGGCGCGACCCTCGCCGCCATCGCCCAGAAGCTGCCGGAATTAGGAAAGGGCGCGAAAGTCATGGGCTTCAATTACGACACCGGCGAACGCTACCTCTCCGTCGAAGGCTTCCTGCCTGCGCAGTAATTGACCAGGGCGATGTCACCGCAAAGACGCAAAGGGCGCGAAGGAAAGACAGGAGCTGAAATTATTATTGTCGTGTAGAAGTTCGTTAGCAGCCGGATCGTAGCGGCGACAATTGAAATGGTCTATGCCAACCCCCTCCGGGTTTCCCATTTCCCCAATCTTTCCTTCGCGCCCTTAGCGTCTTTGCGGTGAACATTTTCCCTAGTCAGGAGTGCGAAGCCCCGCCGGCAGCAGCCAGCGATCCAGCAACTCAAATCCTCCGTGGACGAGTAACGCCAGCGCAGCGGCGGGTACCGCGCCGGCTAGAAGCGCGGCGTTGTCATTCAGCGCGAGTCCCTGTGCGATGCGCTCCCCGAAGCCGCCGGCGCCAATGAAGGCGGCGATGGTGGCGGTGCCGACGTTGATTACAGCGGACGTCTTCACGCCGGCGAGGATCGCGCGCGAAGCGAGCGGCAGCTCGATCACACGCAGCCGGTACCCCGCCGGCAGCCCGAGCGCGATGGCGGATTCGCGCAGGCCCGGCGCGATGTCCGTCAAACCGGAATAAGTGTTGCGTACGATCGGCAGCAGCGCGTAGAGGAACAGCGCCGTGAGAGCAGGGATGGTTCCGATTTTGCCAAACAGCGGAATCAGGAAGGCGAACAGCGCCAGGGACGGCACGGTCTGGATCACGCCGACCACTGCCAGTATCCCCTGCCTGGCTGCCGGTACGCGGTAGGCGAGGATGCCGAGCGGGATGCCGATTGCGATGGCGACAAACAGCGAAACCGCAACGAGCATCACATGCTCGAAGAGCAGGCGTCCGAAATCCGGAGCGAACAGGCGGGCGAGAAAGCCGTCGCCCCGCGCATTCGTTTGCCGCGCGCCGAGGAATCCGTTCGCCACTTCGCTGAAGCTCTTGCCGTTGAGTTCGGCTTCCGCATTCAGCGCGATCATGCGGCGCTCGTCGAGCGCGCCGTGCAGCGACGATAGGGCCGACCAGGTGCGCGGCAGCCGCTGCGGCAGGTCCGCGCGGAAAAGCAGCACGGCGTCGTAAACCGGGAAGAACTTCCTGTCATCAGTCAGCACGCGCAGCTTGTAGCGGCCGATTTTCGCATCGGTGGTGTAGGCATCGATTACGTCGACCTGGGACGCGGCGATGGCCTCGTACGCGAGGCCGTGGTCGAGGCCGTGCGGCGTTGCATGCGGCAGGGCATAAGCTTTCTTCAGGCCCGGCCACCCGTCGGCGCGGCCGATGAATTCCTGCGACAGGCCGAACACGAGGTCCGGGTGCTTCACAAGATCCGAAACGGCCCGGATGCCCAGGGCCTGTGCGCGCTCCTCGCCCATCGCCAGCGCATAAGTGTTGTTGAAGCCCAGTGGCACGCCAGCGGCCAGGCCGAGCGGCAGCAACGCGCGGTTCAGTCCTTCAAGGTCGAGAGGCTGATTGCTCTTCAGGATTTCGCGCTCGATGGTGCCGGTGTATTCCGGGTAGACGTCGATCTCGCCGTTCTTCAGCGCCGAGTAAACGATGCCGGTGTTGCCGAGGCCGGGGCGGTGCGTGGCCGCCGCTTCGCCGGCGCCCTTCGCGGTCAGGGTGACGATCTCGCCAAGGATGTAAGACTCAGTGAATCTTTTCGATCCGACGGTCAGCGTTTGCGCCGCAAAGGCGCTGCCGCAAAGGCCCAATGCCAGGGCAGCGAGCAGGGCTTTCAAGCCACACTCCCGGGGCAGTCGAGCGGCGCGCGCTGCGCCGAAATGAATTCGGTGACGTAGGGATGCTCTGGCCGTTTCAGCAAATCGTCGAGCGTGCCGCGCTGGACGACCTTGCCGTCGCGCATCAGGACCAGCTCCCCGGCGAAGTGCGCCGCCTCGCCCATGTCGTGCGTGACCATGATCACGGTCTTGCCCAGCCGCGCGAAGATCTCCTTCAGGTCCTTTTGCAGGCCGCGCCGCGTCACCGGGTCCAGCGCGCCGAGCGGTTCGTCGAGCAGCAGCAGCCAGGGGTCGAGCATCAGGGCGCGCATCAGTGCTACGCGCTGGCGCTGCCCTCCGGACAGTTCGCGCGGGTAGCGCGCGAGCAGCGAATACGGCAAGTCAACCAGGTCGCAGAGTTGGTCGAGCCGTTTCCTGATTTCGTCCTCGGAGCGATCGAGGTAGCGGGCCGCGAGCGCGACGTTGGCCTCCACGCTCAGGTGCGGGAACAGGCCGCCCTCCTGGATCACATAGCCCATGCGCAAACGTAGTTCATGCGCGTTGCGCGGCTGCAGCACCTCTTCGCCGAACTTCACGCTGCCGCTGTCCGGCGCGACCAGGCCGGCAAGCAGCCGCAGCACGGTCGATTTCCCGCAGCCGCTGGGACCGATCAGGACGGTGGTGGTGGCGTTCTCGAAGTCGAGCGAGAGCGGCGCAAGGGTGAAACGCGGGTTCAGCGTTTTGGAGACATTCTCGAGGCGGATCATGGGGTCGGGGCAGTGTAAGCCCCGTCATTGGGCCGGACAAGCGCCCAGTGCTGGAAATCCAATTTTCACCGCAAAGACGCAAAGGAACCCAAAGGAGGAAGAACAGTATTCGACGGGGACTATCCGGTGGCTGCATCGCGATTCCCTGCGGCACCCCTGATGGCGAATGACTTGCGTTCTTCTCTCCGCCGTTCTTCTTTGCGTTCCTTTGCGTCTTTGCGGTGAAAAATGAAGAATGAGCGCTTGAGGCATTGGATGCATGAACGCTGCATAATGGCCATCCATCGACGCCCGGCCGCTGGCTGGCATGCGTCCCAGAGGAAAGGAAACACCATGCAACCCGCAATCGCCTGGCTGGTCGTCGGGCTCCTGCTGGTGGCGGTCGAATTGATGACCGGCACCTTTTACCTGCTGATCATCGGCATCGCCGCCCTGATCGGCTCGCTGATCGCGTTCCTCGGCCAGCCGGTGTGGATGCAGGCGCTGGTGGCCGCGATCGCGGCCATTGCCGGCAGCGTTCTCGTGCATCGCTACCACCGCGTGGTGAATGCGACTTCGCCGAAGGACGTTTCGAACGACGTTGGGGAGACGGTGACCATCGTAAGTTGGGTCAGCGAACCGCAGCGCCTCGCGCGCGTGCGCTACCGTGGCACCACCTGGGATGCGGAAGTCATCGGAAGCGATCCCGTCGCAGTGGATTCGATGCTCTATGTAGTCGCGACGCAAGGCAGCCGCCTCAAGATCTCGCCCACCCCCTCTCCCCGGCCCTCTCCCGCAGGGGGAGAGGGAGTTTGAAAATCGGAGTGCCTCAAAACCCTCTCTCCCCTGGCGGGAGAGAGTTGGAGAGAGGGGGTGCCTTCGTGGTGCGAACTAGAGTGTAGAAATATAAACAGGAGAGCCCCAATGTTTTTGATCAAACTGATTGTCGCCGCGGTTCTTTCGGCAGTCGTCTACGCTTATCCGCCCACGCAGGCCCTTACCCCGTATTTTGCCGTGCTCGCGGTTGCGGTGGTATTCGTCCTTGAAGGCATCCAGGTCGTGCCGCAGCAGAATGCCTGGGTGGTGGAACGCCTAGGCAAGTACAACGCCACCCTCGAACCGGGGCTGACGTTCATCCTGCCGTTCTTCGACCGCGTCGCTTACCGCCACTCCCTCAAGGAAGTGCCGCTCGACGTACCCGAGCAGGTCTGCATCACGAAGGACAACACCCAGCTCTCCGTGGACGGAATCATCTACTTCCAGGTCACGGACCCGCGGCTGGCGAGCTACGGTACGTCGAACTACGTGTTCGCCATCACCCAGCTCGCGCAAACCACGCTGCGCAGCGAAGTCGGCAAGATGGAACTCGACAAGACATTCGAGAGCCGCGACGAAATGAACAAGCAAGTCGTGTCGGTGCTCGACGAGGCCGGCCGCACCTGGGGCGTGAAAGTCCTGCGCTACGAGATCAAGAACCTGACCCCGCCGGAAGCGATCCTGCGCTCGATGCAGGCGCAGATCACTGCAGAGCGGGAAAAGCGCGCACTGATCGCGAAATCCGAAGGCCAGCGCCAGCAGGAGATCAATTTGGCCGACGGCGAGAAACAGGCGAAGATCCTTTCCTCCGAAGGCGACAAGACCGCGCAGATCAACAAGGCCCAGGGGGAAGCCAGCGCCATCAAGATGATCGCCGAGGCGCAGGCCGAAGCCGTCCGTGTCGTCGGTCAGGCCATCGGCACCAGCGAGGGGCTGAGTGCGGCGAACCTTAAAGTCGCGGAGCTTTACGTCGGCGCGTTCAAGGAGCTGGCGAAGACCAACAACACCCTGATCATTCCCTCGAACCTGAATGATGCGGCGAGTTTTATCGCCAGCGCCATGACGGTGCTGGATCGGGCGAAGTTGGGGGTGGAGGCGCAGAAGAAGGCGTAGCCGAAAGAGCAGGACTCGGGACGCAGGACTCAGAGGGGGAAGCAGGGCTCGAAAAGTAGAGCGCAAGGCCCAGGAATAAGTTACAACTAAAATCACATGGAACAGAAAGACCCTTCGTCCTGACAAGGCGTGAACCGTAACAAAGGGGATACTGAAGAGATGACTAACAACGCGACGGGTCGTATCGCGAGGTGCAATCGGATACAGCGCGGCACATTCATTACCGTCCTGGTCGGGTTAATGCTTTTGGGGGCATGTGCGCAGCAGCCAACCCGCGCCTTCGGACCCGGCGTCTCGGTGGTGGTGCTGCCCAAGCCGCCCGATGGCCACGTCGGCGCAGTCGTGGTGCATCCGCTCGGCGGCGGCAAGGCCGTGTTGGTGGACAAACCCTACATCGAGGCCAACCTGCGCAATTCGAAATCGGTGCAGACGTCGCCAATCGACAAAAGCAGCGTGGACCAAAAGTTTGGCAAGACGCTGGCGGCGCTGCCTGCGCAGCCGGCATCCTTCCTGGTTTACTTCGTGGAGGGGACAGATGAACTCAAGCCCGACGCCAAGCGCGCGATCGAAGGCGTGGCAGCCGAGGTCGCCAAACGGCCCGCGCCGGAAATCGCCGTCATCGGCCATACCGATTTTGTGGGCACGGATCAGTACAACGACGCACTCTCCCTGCAGCGCGCGGTCCGCGTTAAAGACCTGCTGATCCAGCGTGGCATCCCCGCCAAAATGATTCAGACCGCCGGGCGCGGCAAGCGCGAGCCCCTGGTCAAGACCAATGACGCGGTCGAGCCGAAGAACCGGAGGGTGGAGATTATTGTGCGGTAGAAGAGCCGTGACGGGTAAATACAGGACTCAGGACGTAGGACTCAGAACTCAGGACTCAGAAAATGAGGGGGCGGGGACTCAGGACTGCGTAAGGGCCATCAAGACCGCGGGAGACTTACAGTCCTGCCCTCGCCACTGAGTCCTGAGTCCTGAGTCCTGCTTCTCCCAAGTGTCCGCTGAAACGCAACGTTCGGCATTGATCCTGATCAAACGGGGCAACGACCGCGCGGGGGAAAATCCTGTGCGGCGGCGATTGGGCGGCAACGCGGCTCAAGTTTCGCAGCTTGCATATCACCCCCGTGAACTCACCCCATGAACAGGAGCACCCATGTCCCACTATCATGCCGTTGTCTGGCTCGACCATTCGGAAGCACACGTCTTCCATTTCACGCCCGAGGACGTGCAGAAGCTGACGGCGCAATCGACCGAGCTGCGTCCGCACCAGCATCACAAGCGCGGAAGCAGCGGTTCGGGTAATGCGAAGGAGGATCACGCCTACTTCGAGCACATCGCCGGATTGTTGAAAGGCGCGCAGGAGATCCTGGTGGTCGGCCCGGCGAAAGCAAAGCTTGATCTGATCAAACATATCCACAAGCACCATCAGGACATGGTGCCGAAGATTGCCGGCGTGGAGACGCTAGACCATCCGACCGATGGGCAGTTGGTCGCCTATGCACGGAAGTATTTCGTCGCTAAGGATCGGATGATTCAGTCTTGAAAGCCGTGACGGTCGTGATGAGGTAAAG
>JANXVW010000079.1 GCA_025351455.1 Betaproteobacteria bacterium
GACCTGTTCCGCAAGGTCTGGCAACTCGGCGCGGCCGGCACCGAGATCCCACTGACCCTGGCGCGCGAAGGCTCGCTGCTCAACGTGCGCCTGCAATCGGCCGACCGCAACGACTTCCTCAAAAAACCGCAACTGCACTAAACAGTTATCACCGCAAAGACGCAAAGAACGCGAAGGAAAACCAAAGATACGACAATGTGAGTGAATAGCAGGGGCAGAGCTCGGCGTGAAAAATAAGCATCGATGCCAGCGTCTTACCCCCGAACGCATATTTTTGCGCCTTCCCTTTTTTTGCGCCTTCCCTTCCTTTGTGTTCTTTGCGTCTTTGCGGTGAGATTATTTCTTTAGGCGCGTCCAGTTTCGCTGGCGTCAGCCGAAACCGAACCGCGCAGGGAGCCAGAGCGAAAACGCGGGCATAAATACCAGCACCAGGAGTGCCACGAACAACTCCGCGAGATATTTCGCCATCGGACGCACCACGTCCTTGAGTCCGGTGTCGGTGATGGCGCAGGTCGCAAAGAGGAGGCCCAGTCCGATCGGCGGCGAGAAAGCGGCGCCGCGATGTCGACGCAATCATGTGAATCCTTTGGCGTGAGTGGCTGCTGCCTTTTTCTGTGCCTTGCTTCTGCCAAGAAGTGTCATGGCGATCGCCATGTTCACCAGGTTGAAGGCAATGCCGTTCATGAAGGCGGCCCGGTACGAACCGGTCAGGTCGAAAATCACCCCGGACATCCAGCCGCCGAGCGCCATGCCGGCCATCGTGGCAGTCAGCACGATGCCGATGCGCGTACCGGCTTCTTTCGGCGGGAAGTATTCGCGGATGATGATGGCGTAGGAAGGCACGATGCCACCCTGGAACAGCCCGAACAAGGCCGAGATGACGAACAGCGAGGCGAGCCCGTCAAACGGCAGGAACAGGAACAGCGCGAAGCACTGCATGCTCGACCCGATCAGCAGCGTGCGCAATCCGCCGATCCGATCCGAAATCCAACCGAATATCAGACGGCTGATAATGCCGCATGCGAGCAGCAGCGACAGCATCTGCGCGCCGCGCGCGGCGCCGTAGCCAAGATCTCCGCAGTAGGCGACCAGGTGCACTTGCGGCATGGACATGGCGACGCAACAGCCTACGCCTGCGATGATCAGCAGGTGCTGCAATGCCATCGGCGACATATTCAGCGGACGGGCGCGCACCGCCAGTTCCTGCGTCGAGGCGGCCACAGTATCGTGTGTGTCCGGCGCGCGCCTGCGCAAGGTCAGAACCAGGGGAATCATGGTGACGGCGCAAAAAATCGAAATGCCGAACAGCGTATGCCGCCATCCGCTCGTCTCGATGAAATGCTGGATCACCGAAGGCCATAGTGTGCCGGCCATGTAATTGCCGCTGGCAATGATGGCCACGGCGATGCCGCGGCGGCGTGCGAACCAGTGCGACATGTCCGCGAGCAAGGGCGAAAAAGTCGCGGAGCTGCCAAAGCCGATGAGCAGGCCGTGGGCGACGGAATATTGCCAGAGTGTCGAAGACGATGCGGCAGCGGCGTAACCCAAAACCAGGCAGAAAATACCGATGAGCAGCGGCGGCAGGACGCCGAACCGATCCGACATCCGCCCAAGCAACAAGGTGCCGACGCCGAATCCAAGCATCGTGAGCGTATAGGGAAGCGAGGCATCCGCGCGCGCCACCCCGAACTCGGCCTGCACGGCGGGCAGCGCCACGACCACCGACCACATGCCTACCCCGCCGATGGTCGACAGGATCAGCGCCAGCACCAGCCGTGTCCACGCGTAAGTGGAATCCACCCCTCCCGGCACTGCGTCGTTATTGTTTTGTTGATCGTTCCTCACCGGGGGAGATTGTGCCTGAAATGCCGTGACGATCGTGACTGTCGTGACGACGTGAAAAGGCGGGGATTGCAATTGGAGGACGCAGGCCCCACCACTTGATATCCAACTGAATTGTTTTGAATTTGCGGATTTACCGCAGTCACGTCAGTCACGATAGTCACGGCTGTTACGACACTACGTTACAAAAACTCGCGTAACCAGCGGCGATCCAATGCGTTAGTGCAGGCAGCAACACTGTGTGGAACCTAGCCAGGAGGGATAAGGATCATGAGGAAAATTACCATCGCCGTTGCGTCCATGCTGGCGCTTGCCCAGGCAAATGCCCATGCCTTCGAGGCGATCGCCAACGTCGTCGGCGTATCGCCGGTCACCGAGCAGGTCAACCATCCGACGCAACAATGCTGGACCGAACAGCAACAGGTCAGCCAGGCCGCACCGCCGCCGGAACACAACTATCTTGGCGCCATCATCGGTGGCGTCGCCGGCGGCCTGCTGGGCTCGCAAATCGGCCGCGGGAATGGCCGCGTGGCGGGTGCAGCCGTGGGTGCGGGTGTCGGCGCCGTCACCGGCGACGTCGTTGCCAACCAGAACAGGGGCGGCGGCACAATCACCACCACCATGCCGGTGCAACGCTGCCGCCAGATCGACAATTTCCAGGCGGTCACCACCGGCTACATGGTGACTTATGAATACGACGGCCAGCGCTTCTCGACGCGGCTGCCCTACAATCCGGGCAATCAGCTCAAAGTGAACGTCGCCGTGACGCCGCGTTAATTCGCAAGGGATGCACGATCATGTCGTTCGCGCGGGCATAAATTCCGCGAGCGCGAATTCCATCGCGACGAATACCGCGATGCGCGCTACCGCCACGATCCGCCGCGCGGCAAATGGCAGACAAATGGATCCGGCCTATCACGGCGCGCTCGTCGCGTGCCTGAAGGGGCGCAGGTATACCACCCAGTAAGAGGCGCCCGGCACGAGGCGGGAGAGTTCAGGCCAATTTTCCCGTGCCCCGCGCCTCGCGCCTGAAATATTGATAGCATCGCCCTTCCCACACGCCAATAACAAGAGGAAGCCGATGAAACTCAAGGATGCGGTCTGCATTGTCACGGGTTCGGCCACCGGCACCGGTGCGGCCTGCGCGATTCAACTGGCCGGGAAAGGCTGCCGCGTCGTGGTCAATTACACGAAAAGCGAACAGGAAGCGCGGGAAACCGTCGCCGCCTGCAAGGCGACCGGCACGGAAGCGATCATGGTTCAGGGGGACGTGGGACGGGATGGCGATTGCCGTGCACTGGCCAAGGCAGCCCTGGATAAATGGGGCCGCATCGACGCCCTGATCAACAACGCCGGCATCACCAAATTCGCTGCCGCAACCGACCTCGACGGCCTCGACGCGGAAGACTTCCAGCGCATCTATGCGGTCAACGTCATCGGCCCCTACCAGATGATCCGTGCCTGCGCCCCGGCGATGAAAAAACAGGGCAAGGGTGCGATCGTGAACATCTCCTCGATTTCGGGCGTGCTGGGCATCGGTTCGTCCACCGCCTATATCGCATCCAAGGGCGCGTTGAATGCCATGACGCTCGCGCTCGCGCGATCGCTCGCGCCGGAGATCCGTGTCAATGCGGTCTGTCCGGCGCTCATCGAGACGCGCTGGCACCTGCAGCGCTACAGCAAGGACGAATACGCCAAATTCAAAGCCGGCTACGAAAAGACCGTGCCGCTCGCTAAGGCGGCGACGCCCGACGACGTCGCCGAAGTGGCGATCTGGCTGATCGAGGGCGCCGACCTGGTGACGGGCGAATCGATTCTGGTGGATGCAGGCTTGCACCTGGGCAAGTTCTGACGTAAGTTGCGCGTCCGGGCTTTCGCTGGTGGACCATCCCTCCACCTATCACCAAAGTGATAGTCCTCTACCCCGAATGCGGAATGGCGGCAATAGCGATTTATTGCGAGTATCGAGTCAGGAAGAAAGCCTTCTTCCAGGCCTCGCAACCAAATCAACTGTGACGGCCGCAATCCGTATCTGCCCGCAGGCAACGGCAGACCAATGACAAGGAGATTTGCATGCGTATATTGATTCCCGCGCTGGCCGCAGCCAGCCTTTTGATGGTTTCCCTCCCCGGCTTCTCGGCCGATGACGTGAAGGCCGGCGGCGCTTCCAGCAAGCCCGCCCGTGCCCTGGACGACGGCGCAGTGAAGGCCGGTGGCACCAGCAAGCCGGGCCGTGCACTTGATGATGGCGCGGTGAAGGCCGGTGGCACCAGCAAGCCGGGCCGTGCAGTCGACGACGGCGCCGTGAAGGCCGCAGGCGGCAGCGACAAGCCGGGCCGTGCACTCGATGACGGCGCAGTGAAGGCAGGCGGCACCAGCAAGCCGGGCCGTGCAGTCGACGACGGCGCGGTCAAGTCGGGTTCAGCTACCGACAAGCCGGCTCGCGCAGTTGACGGCGAAAAGAAGTCCAAGAAAAAGAAAGCCAAGAAGGTCGCACCGCAATAACTGAAACCGCTTCATACCGGTTCAGGCAGTAGACGAGAGAAGGCAGGGTGACCTGCCTTCTTTCTTTTTGTGCTTCGCGCTCGCGCCCATCCGGTCGCGCCGGCGCTCAGTCCCGCAGCAATCCCAGGCGCTGCGCCTCCTTGACGGCCTGCGTTCGATTGCGCACGCCGAGGCGCCGGAACAAATCCTTCAGATGCTGCTTGACCGTGCCCTCCGTCACGCTCAGCGCATCGGCGATCTTTTTGTTGGGCATGCCTTCGGCGAGCAACGGCAGGATTTCCTGCTGCCGCGAAGTCAGCGGTGACGCCATTGCGTCATTTGCCGTGGTTTGCTGCGCGGGAATGAACAACGCGTCGGGCACGTAGATCTCGCCCTTGAGCACGCGCCGCAGCGCATCCATCAATTGTTCGCTGCCGGCGAGCTTCGGGATGTAGCCGCGCGCGCCGCCATCGAGCAGCTCGCGGATGATGCGCACGTCGTTCACGCCCGAAACGATCGCAATCGGCAGGTCCGGGTAGCGCCGGCGGATTTCGTGGAAGCCTTCGAGCCCGTTCATGCCCGGCATCTCGAGGTCGAGCAGCATCAGGTCGACCGGCGATTCCAGCGCAAGCTTGTCGAGCGCCGCCTGCAGGTTGCCCGCTTCCAGAGGCCTGACTCCCGCATCGAGCAGCTTGAGGAAGAATCCGAGGCCTTCGCGGAACAGGGAATGGTCGTCGGCGTGGAGGATTTTCATGATGAAATGAAGGGGCGCATCAGCGGACCGCGGCCTTCGCGGCCGCCGGCAAGGAAAAGAAAAACTCGTTGCCGCCTTTTGGCCCGGCGCTGGCGCCAGCTCTGCCGCCGAGCTTCGAAACGATGCGCTGGACGGTGGCCAATCCGAGGCCATGCCCGACCGCACGTTCCTGCTGCAAGCGGGTGAACGGAACGAATACACGTTTGCGATCTTCAGGAGAAAGCGTTTTGCCGTTGTCGCGCACCCAGAAACGCACGTGCGAGCCCTCTGGCGTGCCGCCGAGTTCGATGCCAGGCGGCGAACCGCCATACTTGAGCGCATTGCTCAACAGGTTCAGCCACACCTCTCCTACCCACGGCGCATAGCCCAGCGCGGAAGGCCACGCCCTGGGCAACTTCACTGCGGCACCGGTACCAGCCTGCAGATCGGCGAGCTGGAGCAGGACCTGATCGACCAGCCCATCCATTTTCAGCGGCTGCAGCTCCACGCTTTGCTGGGCGACGGTTGACAGCAACAGCAGCGCATCGACCGCGCTGCCCGTCATGGCCAGCGCGCTGATCGCCTGCTGCGCCAGGTGGCGCTGCTCGGCGGTCAATCCGTCGGATTTGAATTTATGCAGGATCTCGAGGAAGCGGCTGGCGGCGGCCAGCGGCGTCTTCAGACTGTGCGCAATGGTGTGCGCATACGCTTCGAGTTCCGCGTTCATCTGCGCGAGATCCTCGCTCTTGGCGAGCAATTCCTTTTGCAGGGTGTGCAACTGGACCTGGTGCTGGATGCGCGCCAGCAATTCTTCGCGTTGAATCGGCTTGGTGATGTAATCGACGGCACCGAGCCTGAAGCCTTCCACCTTGTGCGCGGTATCGTCGAGCGCCGTCATGAAGATCACCGGCAGCGCCGCGGTGCGGGGGTTGTCCTTCAACCGGCGGCAGACTTCGAACCCGTCCATCTCCGGCATCGTTACATCGAGCAGCACGAGGTCGGGCATCGCCAGATCTATTTTCTCGAGCGCTTGCGCGCCGCTGCGCGTGAGCATCAACTCGAAGCCCTGCTCGGCGAGAAAGTCGGAAATCAGGCGCAGATTCTGCGGCTTGTCGTCGACGATCAGCAAGGTCGCTGCGCGGGGTTCAGCCGGCGCCATCGCTGCTTCCTCCAATGCATTCTTCCAGCATCGCCACCAGGTGCTCTTCTTCGAAACCGCGCGCCAACGCATAGAGTCGCCGGCTAAACGGGCTGAAGCGCGCGTCCCGCTGTTCGAGCTCGAGCGCAATTTGCTCCACGCGCACCAGCTTTCCCATGCGCGCCAGGTCGAGCAATTCCTCGAGCGCGGCGCGCGGCGGTGCAAGGGCGTCTCGCAGGCGCCCGGTACTCGCTTCGGCTTGCGCCCCCTCCGCGTAACGCCAGGTCAACGCGAGCGGACGCTGGATCGCGGCCAGCAGGTCCGCAGTCTGGAATGGCTTGCGCAAACAGGTCGCGAACGTCCCCGGATCCGCCTCGGCGCGATCGAGATCCGCGCTGCTGGCGGAAGCCGCGATGATGGAAATGTTTTCCAGTCCGGGCGTGCCGCGAATGGCACGGGCCGCTTCCACGCCATCCATGCCCGGCATGCGCAAATCCATCACGATCAAGTCCGGCCGGTCGGTACGCGCGCTGGCCACGGCCTCCCTGCCGCCGTCCGCGAAAATCACGCCGAACCCCAGAGGTTCCAGCAGTTGTTGCAGCAAGCGCCGATTTTCCGCCTGGTCGTCCACGACAAGGATGGTGCGGCTCGGGCCGAGATAGCCGATCACGGAATTGTCAGCGGGAACGGCGTCCTGGTGCTCCTGCACCACCGGCAGTATCACGGCGAAACGGAACTGACTTCCTTGCCCAGGGTGGCTATCGACCTCGACCTCGCCGCCCATCAGGCGCGCCAGCTCGCGCGTGATGGCCAGCCCGAGGCCGACGCCCGATTCCTGCTTCTGTCCGTGCGACGCCTGTTCGAACGGCGCGAAAATGCGCGTCGCATCCTTGGCCGAAATGCCCACGCCGGTGTCCCGCACCACCACGCGCAATTCAATCTTGCCGTCTTCTGCCGGCACGCACTCCACGCCTAGCGTTACACCGCCCGAATCGGTGAACTTGATCGCGTTGCCGAGCAGGTTCAACAGGATCTGACGCAGGCGCTTGCCGTCGGCTTCGACCACCTGCGGCAGGCCGGCGGGCGCATCGAGAGAGAAATTCAGGCCTTTCCTCTGCGCCTCGACGCGCACCATCGCCGCGATTTCCTCGAACAAGGCCGCCAGTTGCAACGGCGCCGGGTTGAGCTCCATGTGCCCGGAGCGGATGCGCGACAGATCGAGCAGGTCGTTGATCAGTGAAAGCAGGTGCCGGCCACTGCTGGCAATCGTGGCCAGCGCCTCCTGGCGCGAAGCCTCAGGCATGGCGCCGCCACGCACCATGTCCGCGTAGCCGAGGATGGCATGCAGCGGCGTGCGCAACTCGTGGCTCATGTTGGCGAGGAACTGATCCTTCGACCGGTTGGCGGCTTCGGCTTCGGCCCGCGCGGCCAGCAGGGCCTTGCGCTGTTTGCTGAGCTGGCGGATGTGGAACACCCCCGCGAGCAGGATGACGGAGAACACGGCCACGGAAGTCCAGATCGCGCGGTAGTCAACCTTGTCTTCATAGCGCACGGAGAGCCACTTCTGCGAGATCTCACGCTGCTCCTCGTGGCCGATGGTGAGCAGGACCTTGTCGAGTATGCCGACCAGTTCCGGCCAGTCCTTGCGCACGCCGACCGAGAAGCCCTGCGGCTGCAACGCCTTCTCCACGGCGGTGGCGATCTTCAGGTTGCTGATCTGGCGGTAGCGGATCGTGTAGACGATCGGAAAAATGTCGTCCACCAGCCCGTCGGTTTTTCCCGTCGAGACCGCCATCAGGCCGTCGAGCAGGTCGGGATAGGCGGTGACATTGAAGTTCGGATACACGCGGGCGGTAAGCTGCTTCGACGAGTGCCCCTCGACCACCGCGACGCGGTTTTCCTGGAAATCCTTCAGCCCCGTGACGAAGCTGTAATCATCGCGCGTGACGATGACGTTGACGTAGTGCAGGTAGGGTTTGGTGAAATTAAGGTACTCCTCCCGGTCCGCCGAGCCCGCCACCGCGAGCACGACGTCGAGTTCCTTTTTGCGCAGCTTGTTTTCCACGGCGCCGAAATCCGGCAACTGGGTCACCTGGAAGCGCGTGCCAAGCTTGTAGCGGATGATGTCGAGGTAATCGGCGACGACGCCGATGAAGCGTCCGCGACTGTCCTGGAATTCGTAAGGCGCGTAGTTGGTCTCCGCGCCCACGCGGATGACCGGATGCGCCACCAGCCATTTCTTTTCTTCCGGCGTGAGATCGACAAAGGCCGGCGCGCTGGTCGGCTCCGCCGCCGCGATGACGCAGACGGCAATGCCGCCCGCTGCCAGGCAGGCCGCCACGATCGGAGCAATCAACCGGCGCTCGCGCGCCCACCACGCTTTCACTGACACCTCTTTTTCCCGGTACACGGCAAGTGTGCGTCCGGCGCAATTGTCTGCCAGATTCCCCGCCGCCGGAAGGCCGCGGTCCGGCTCCGGGCGGCCCGGATCCGGCGGGACGTTCTAGAATGCAAGGCCTTAACGTACGTGAACCCGCCCCGCGCAATGAAAATCCAGCTTCTGTCGGACCTGCACCTCGAGCACTCGCGCCGGCATCCGCCGTTCGTGCTGCCGGTCACCGATGCCGACATCGTGGTCCTTGCGGGCGACATCGACAACGGCACGCGGGCCTTCGACTGGGCCGAGGCTACTTTCCCCGGTCGCACCGTGCTCTACGTGCCGGGCAATCATGAGTACTACGACGCTGAACTGCAATCGGCCGCCGCGGCGTTGAAGGCCCGCGCGAAGCACAGTCCGAACGTGCGCCTGCTCGACAACGACGAACTGGTCATCGACGGCGTGCGCTTCCTCGGCAGCACGCTGTGGACCGACTTTGCCCTGCTCGGCCCGGAAAAAATGGACCAGGTCATGACCGAGTCCCGCAAATACGTGGCGGACTTTCGCAAAATCCGCCTGGGTGGCGACTTCCTGACGCCGCAGCAGACTATCGACCTGCATCGCGACGCGATCGCCTTCCTGCAATCGCGGCTTGACCTTCCCTTCGTCGGAAAAACCGTGGTCATCACGCACCACGCGCCCCACCCCGGCAGCGTACATCCGCGCTGGACCGGCAACCTGGTCAACGCGGCGTTCGTGTCCGACCTGACCCGGCTCCTGGGCAAATCGGCACTGTGGTTCCACGGGCATACTCACGACAGCTTCGATTTCAGCGTGAACGGCACGCGTGTGCTCGCCAACCCGATGGGTTACCGGACATCGGACTGGCGCGGACCGCGATCGACGGATGCGCCGCCGCAGGTAACGACCGAGAACAGGCGGTTCAATCCGGCGCTTGTCATCGAAATCTGAGTAGAATACCTCCCCTCATCGCACCGAACTCTTTCCTCCCCAATCATGCGCCGCCTTTGCCCTTTATTGGTCCTTGCCGCGGCATTTCTCGCCGTCAGTCCCGCCGCCCGGGCATTGAGCGCATCCGAAGTCTTCGCCAAGACGCATCATGCGATTTACCTCGTCATTGTCACCGGCGACGAGCCCGGTGTGGTGGACGTCCTGGCGCAGGGGTCGGCCGTGCTGATCGCGCCCGGGCGTTTCGTGACGAACTGCCATGTGCTCGAGCGCGGAAAGAATTTCATCATCTCCCGCCGCGAAGACAGGATCATCGAACGCGCGACGGTGGTCAATTTCGAGCGCGGCAAGGATCTCTGCGAACTCGACCTGACGCAGATGAAGCCCGGCTTCGACAAGCCCGTCGAAATTGCCCCGCCGGATTCGCTGCGCATCGGCGAAACGGTTTTCGCCATCGGCTCGCCGCGCGGCATGGAACTGACCATCAGCAACGGCATCGCGTCCGGGTTTCGCGAAATGAAGAACGGCACGAAGATGGTGCAAACCACCGCGCCGTTCTCGCCGGGGTCGAGCGGCGGCGGGTTGTTCGACGACCAGGGGCGGCTCGTCGGCATTACCACGCTGATCGCGAAGGACTCGCAGAACCTGAATTTCGCAGTCCCCGCGCAATACATTCCGAGCGCCGGCATTTCCGCCGAAGAACTCCTGAAACAGCGAACCGGGACGGCAAAGACGGGCAACGTCGCCACACAGGAAATCGCCTTCGAGCGCCAGGAGCGCCTTCGTCGTCAGGAACAGGACACGATCAGCGCCCGCAAAAAGCAACTCGAGGAACCGCCGCCGCCCATGCAGGACAAGCCGGCGGGCCCGCAGGGTACCGCGGCCGAAGCGAAGACAGCGGCGGCACGCAAACCGATCGCGTCCCGCCTCGCACCCTATCAGAGCCTGGCCGACAGCAACCTGCCCGCGCGCACTTACGAACAGATGGCGAAGAAAGGCCTGCTGGCCGGACTCGACGACACGGCTGCGATCCTCAAAGTTTACGAAGCGCTGATCCGCCAGGATGTCGCCAGACAAGTCAGGTGGAAGGAAGGTGGCAACTATGTGGCCGAATTCCAGATCCAGTTGCGCCGTTCCGGCGACGTGATGTTCGTGATACCGGCTACGCCTTCCGGTGTCGAGCGATTCGACCGGGAAGCCCAGCGCGCCATCGGCGCCGCCTCGCCCCTGCCCGTTCCCCAGGACAACGAGGCCTTCGCGAAAATGAGCGAGATCACGATCGCCGTGCACGCGCCGGCACTCGCAACGCCACCGGTGCCGGCAAGCCCGGCCCCGGCGACGAAGAAGAAACAGAAGTGAGAGGGACGTGACTGTCGTGACTACGTGACTATCGTGACTATCGTGACTATCGTGGCTGTCGTGACTGTCGTAAGGGCCAGATTGTCCGAACGCGCGAGACACGCAATCCAGAGTGACTGCACAGTTGCGCCACTGAGCTTGCAACTGGGCTCGCGCATTTTACGATAGTCACGTAGTCACGGCGTCACGACAGTCACGGCCCTTCTATTTGCCGATCAAAATCCTGATCAATTCCGGATCGGTGACCGACGCCGTCAGCAATTCCTTCGTCAGGATGGACTGAAAGTTCTGTGTCTTGTCGATCATGCTGCGGGCTTCTTCCGCCTGCAGGAAGCGGGCGAGATGCCCCAGTTCCGCGGTGGAAAAGGTCTGCGCCATGCTGCGCGAAATCACACCCCGCAACGACGTCATGACCGCCGGATCGGACAACGCGGCGAGCGCACGCTTGTGCTGTTCGGCGGGTAGCGAATTGAGCGATTCGTAGAGCTGGCGGGTCGCGATCAGGCGATAAGCCGGGAGTTCGAACAGGTGATTGGCCGCATCCAGCCGGTTGTCGGGCGTATCGGACGGCCCTGCGGCGTGGCCTGCCGTCGGCAAGGCCAGTAAAAGCGCAAGGAACAGGCTTCGCATCATGGTGTTTCCTTCAGGAAAAATCGAGAGACCCCGATTGGGCCATGTCACGGCCGCAAAGTTCGCGGGAGACCGCGCCGGTTGCGCGGACGTTCAGCGCATGACTTTTTTCAGGGTATGCCGCCGCGCGCGGACATGAGGCCGGATCTCCTTTGGCCAGCGGCCCTGGTCCACGGCTTTCGCCCAGGCGTCGCTCAATAGCACGTCGGCGCTTTCCAGTTCGTAGATCGCGCTGTATTTCGGCTCGCCCACGGCCACCAGCGCCTTCGTCTGCCCATCAATTCTCATCGTAGCGTCCGGCTCGAAGGTCGCGCGGGTCACGGCCAGCACGCCCGGCACCTTGAGCAGGAATGGCACATGCTCGGTATCGTAGATCTCGTTGAACAGATCCTCCTTGGCGGGGTCCACATCAAGGCTGGCGGTGAAAACGTATCGTGTTTTGGGATGCATGGCTTATCCTTTGGGGACAGTCCTTTGGGGACAGGGTGTCGTGCAATGTTACCAGCGGTTCGTCGGTTGGCGAAAATCGTTCGCCGGCGCGGGATTAAGCTTAAATCTCACCACGAAGGCACGAAGGTCACGAAGAAAACCTTAACGGGACTCATATCATGCGGAATGGTGCTCTTTCGCAATCGTCGCGGCATTTCTCAACTATGGGAAATTTCGCAGCGAATACACATAGTGGCATGTGACAGTTCACAACTTATGGGGGATTCTTGATCTTGCCTTTCTTCGTGACCCTTCGTGACCTTCGTGCCTTCGTGGTGAGGTTGAAATGATTGAGTCTTTAAATATTATGGAGGAGCGATGAAATATTTTTCTGTGGCGTGGGTCTTTGTCTTTGCGGTGCTTGCCAGCGGCAATTCAGTAGCGGCGGACCGTTACAGGATCGATCCCGACCACACCTTCGCGCATTTCGCCGTTGTGCACACGGGAGTGTCCTCCGTGCGCGGTCGTATGGGCGTGGTCAAGGGAAGCGCGACGCTGGATGCTGACAAACAGACGGCGGAAGTCACCGTGGACCTCGATCCGCGCTCGATCGATACCGGCGTGAAGAAACTCGATGCCGTGCTCAACGATGAAATGTTCTTCAACGTCGCTAGGTACAAGACCGCCCGCTTCGCCGGCCACGCGGTAAAGTTCAAGGACGGTGTGCCGATGGAATTCGCTGGAGAGCTGACGTTGCACGGTGTAACCAAACCGGTCCACCTGACCGCCGACCACTTCGTCTGCAAGCAGGTCAAGATCATGGTGCTGGATCGCTTCGTCTGCGGTGGCGACCTGCAGACCACGTTGAAGCGATCCGACTACGGGCTGGACAACTACACGTCGATGGTCAGCGACGAAGTGCGACTTGTAATTTCAGTCGAGGCCATCCGCGAAGATAAATAGATACGGGACTGGACCAATTTTCATCGCGAAGGCGCAAAGGACGCGAAGGTAAAAAAACGGAAACGGGGTGAAAGCGAAGGTAGCGTGGCTAATGATGCGGATAGGAGAATAACCGATGCTTGCCACCCCAGCGTTGCACACTCATTGAAGATTCCGCTCTTCCTTTGCGTCCTTTGCGTCTTCGCGGTGAGAAGGTGCTCTGTGCACGAGGAATCAGGCTTAGGTTTGTAGCTGGTTAGCGAAGCTTGGCGATCTCGCGCAATTGCTGGTCGTAGTGATCGGAGAGGGACTTGAGGCTTTGCCGCAGCGAGGCCTTGACCTGGTCGTATTTCTTGTTTTCCGCCGCCATCGCCCGGTCGCGGACATCGGACGATGAACTGCCGCGGTCGCTCCCGGCGGGCGCGGGAAAGCGATTCCCGTCGAGCGACGGCGCCTTGTCGAGCTTGCGCTGGAGTTCGCTCAGGCGGCTGCGCGATTGATTGAATTCTCGCGTCAACGCGGAGTAGCGCCGGTCCGAAGCGCGGATGCGCGCCTTGCGATACTCCTTCAACTGGCCGGTATTCGCTTCCATGCGCGCGATCATGATCGCGACCTGGTCGTTGATCTGCCTCAATTCCGGATAGGCCTTCGCCGGCAGCGCCTGCTGTTTGGCCTGGGCAAGCAGGTCGGCGGCCAGCGCGCCCGGCGTCGCGAACTGCAGTGCCACTGCAAGAACGGCGGCAACGAAAGTTGTGGCTGACTTGATCGATCTCATGCCCAATTGAATGCTCCTCGCGTGCATGCCGGAAATCAATCGGCACGGTAATCCTGAACTTTAGCTTGAAACGGCGCCTTTGCGCAGTGCAATCGCCGCTGCCCCCTCGGGCCAGCCAGTTGCGGCATCATTCGAAGCCATATAGCGTCGCCGGATTGTCGACCAGCACCCTGCGTAACGTGCTTTCGTCCGGTGCCCAGCCGGCAAGGAGGTTGAACAGGATCGCGTCGTCGGGTTTCCTGGCGATTTCCTTCACCGTCGGGTGCGGCCAGTCGCTGCCCCAGACCATGCGCTCCGGCGCAGCCTTCACGAACGCCCGTCCGACCACGCTGGTGTCCGCATAATCCGGTGGCCCGACTTTCGTGTCATGGTAGGCGCCCGATACTTTCACCCACGCCCGCCCCTTGTCGACCAGTCCGAGGATGACACCATACGATGGGTGGTCGACACCCATGGGTTGCGGCACACGTCCAAGGTGATCGAACACGATCGGCGCGGGCAGGCGTAACAACAAGTCCGCGATCTGCACGATCTGGTCGCCGAGCATGTGGATCTGCACGTGCCACCCCAGATCGTGTACGCGCTTCGCCAGCGGCTCCACCATGTCGAGCGAAGTCGCCCCCTTCTGCACCAGGTTGAAGCGGATGCCGCGCACGCCCAGGGTCGCGAGGCGCTTCAACTCGGCGTCGGTGACCGTATCGTCGACCACTGCCACCACGCGCGCGCTGGGGCCCAGTAGTGCCGCGGCCTCGAGCGAAGGCCGGTTGTCCGTGCCGTACGTCGACGGCGTGACAATGACGGTGCGCGAGGTGCCGATGCGCTTCTGCAGCAGGCGATAGTCCTCAACCGTCGCATTGGGCGGCCGCAGAGTTGCGCTCGCTGCCGCCGGAAATCTGTCGTCATATAAATGCATGTGGCAATCGCAGGCATTGGCCGGCGCCTTCAGTTTCGGCGCCGCGCTGCCGGAAGAAAAAGGCACGCGATATTCGTCGGCGTGGATTTCGCCGAAGGGAAGTCCACCGGCGGCCAGGGCCGCCGCCCCGGCCGTCCTGATGAAAGTGCGGCGGTCGAATTTTTCCGATTTCATGGCTTTCCTCCTCGTGTTCCCCGTCATAGGGCGCGGAGCTATTGTAGTGCGAGTACGAGAGGACGCGGGACTCAGGACGCGGGACTCAGCGAAAAGAAAAAAGCCCCGCAACGCTCCGCAGTTGCGCAGTTCACCACCAAGCGGCGCGTTACCTGAGTCTTGCGTCCTGAGTCCTCTCCCTGCGTCCCGCAGTCCTGCATTTTCTGTCATCTGCGCTTCGCCCGTCTGCGTGTAAAATCCGCGGAGTTCCATTCTCTGTCACACACCGCCTTGAACGTTCCCGGTTCACTGCCCGCACTGGCCAGCGTCGTCTTCGTCCGGGTTACTGAGTTCGCGCGCCGCCCGGTCGCGGAGCAGGCACGCCTGCGAGCACAGCTC
>JANXVW010000099.1 GCA_025351455.1 Betaproteobacteria bacterium
ACAGGAAAAGCTGCATTTTTTCGATAGCGGCAGCGGACACAACCTGTACTACGGCGAGGAGAAACGAAATGGCTAAAATTCTGTTCAAGAACGTCAATGTGCTGGACTGTACTGGCGCGCCTCCGTTCACTGGTCAGGTGCTGGTAGAGGGCAACCGCATCAAGGCCGTTGCGCCGCAAGGCTCGACGATTCCCGCCTAGGGCGCGAAGGTCGTGGACGGCGGAGGCGCGACGCTGATGCCGGGCCTGATCGAATCGCACTCCCACCTGTCTTTCCTGGATACGCCGGACCTCGAGGGCCTCGGTTTTGTCCCGCCCGAAGAGCACATGCTGCGCACGGTCAAAAACGCGAAGAAGATGCTCGACCAGGGCTTCACGGCGTGTAACAGCGCCGCAGCCGCCAAGCCCAGGCTCGACATCGTGCTGCGCAACGTCATCAATGCCGGTGACTTCCCCGGCCCGCGCACGCTGGCGGCGAGCCCGGAAATGACCGTGACCTCGGGATTGGGCGATGTGCGCCTGATGCACATGCACCGCGAAACCTTTGCGGTGATCTGCGACGGCGCGGAGGAATTCCGCAAGATGTCGCGCCTGATGGTGCGCGAAGGGGTCGATACGCTGAAGATCAACCCGTCCGGCGACGAGTTCATCCCGCATGCGCGCGCCCACCAGACCGTGATGACGGAAGCCGAGATCGCCGCAGTCTGCGACGTAGGCCACGCACACGGCAAGCGCATCGCGGCACACGCGCGCAGCGCGGAATCGGTGAAGCTCTGCTTGAAGCACGGCGTCGCGGTGATCTATCACGCCACCCTCGTTGACGAGGAAGCTTGCGATGCGCTGGAAGCGGCGAAGGATTGGTGCTTCGTGGCACCGACCCTCGGCATCAACTACACCACGCTCAACGAAGCGGCGAAGTGGGGCATTACCACCCAGGTCGCGGAGAGCATGGGTATGCGCATCGAACTGGATATCGGCATCAAGAACATGAAGGAACTCAAGAAGCGCGGCGTGCGTGTCCTGCCCGGCGGCGACTATGGTTTTGCCTGGAACCCGATCGGCACCAACGCGCGCGACATCGAGCACTTCGTGAACTTGCTCGGCTTCTCGCCGATGGATGCGATCGTCTCGGCGACCAGGCTCGGTGGCGAAATCATGAAGATGGGCAAAGAGCTGGGCCAGGTCAAGCCGGGCTTCCTCGCCGACATGATCCTGGTGGACGGCAACCCGGTCGCCAACGTCAAGCTGCTGCAGGATGCGAACAAGCTGCTGATGATCATGAAGGACGGCCAGTTCCACAAGGAGCCGCAGGTGGCCGCGCAGTCGCAGCGGCAGATCGCTTAACGGACAAAACAAAAAGAAAAAACAATAAACCTTCTCTCAGGGAGAGATGGGCGCCCGCTTTGCGGGCGTTTTTTTTATCTCGTAAGGCAATAGGGACACGCACTCACCGCAGAGGGCGCGGATACCCTACGGGCATAGCACGTCGGAGTACCCTTTTAGGACGCGAAGGAAAAACGAGAGGTACGCAGAATGGGAGCGCAGTGCTGAGTAATTGGGGTGAGAGGCAGCGTTATGGATACCCAATTTCCGACTTTCAGATCCTGCTTCCGGGGTAATTTTTCCAGACCGCCCCCGTCACGGCGTCTATCTGCCGGTGGACTTGTATAGAATCCCAAGCACATCCGGAGGCGTAGAGTGAAAATCAATATCGTGCTCGACGAAAAGCTTGTCACGGAAGCCATGAAGCTCGCCAACGTCAAGACCAGGCGTGAGGTCGTCGACCTTGCGCTGCGACATTACGTTCACATGTGTAAACAGAAGAAGCTCGTGGACCTTCAAGGATTCGGCGGCGTTCGCAGAGACTATGACTACAAGCAGGCGCGCTCCGGCGGCTGATGGTGCTGGACGACACTCAGTATCGACCGGGTGATACCTGGATTCAAGGCGTCATTCGGGACGGAAGCTATTTGACTCAAGATAATTCACTCAATGGCAATCAAGAAAAGCGAACTCTATAGCTCCCTGTGGCAAAGCTGCGATGAACTGCGCGGCGGCATGGACGCGAGCCAGTACAAGGATTACGTCCTCGTCCTGCTTTTCATCAAGTACGTCAGCGACAAGTACGCCGACCAGCCTTATGCCCCGATCACCATTCCGAAGGGGGCGAGCTTCAGGGATATGGTCGCCCTCAAGAGCAAGCCGGACATCGGCGACCAGATCAACAAGAAGATCATTGCGCCACTGGCTAATGCCAACAAGCTCTCCGATTTTCCGGATTTCAATGACGCCTCGAAGCTCGGCAGCGGCAAGGAGATGGTCGACCGGCTCACCAACCTGATCGCCATTTTCGAAAACCCGGCGCTCGATTTCTCGAAGAACCGCGCCGAGGGCGACGACATCCTCGGCGACGCTTACGAATATCTAATGCGGCACTTCGCAACCGAGAGCGGCAAGAGCAAAGGCCAGTTCTACACGCCCGCCGAGGTGAGCCGCATCATCGCGCAGGTCATCGGCATCCGCAGCGCGAAGGCCAGCGCTGCCACCACCGTGTACGACCCGACGTGCGGGTCGGGCTCGCTGCTCCTGAAAGTCGGTGACGAGGCCGGGACGCCCGTCACGCTCGAAGGGCAGGAGAAGGATGCCGCTACCAGTGGTCTGGCGCGAGTATCTGGAGCGCGAAAGCCATTACGTCTGGGGCAAACGCTACCTGCTCAAACTGGTGGAGACGGATGCCGCTCCGGCGTTAGAGTTGAAACACAGCAGAATGATCCTGCAGGTGCGGCCCGGCACGAACAACGAGAAGAAGCGGGCGATCCTGGAAGGATGGTATCGCGAGCAGATCAAGCACGCGGCCCCTCCCCTGATTGCCAAGTGGGAGCGGTTACTGCGAGTTAGGGTGTCGCAGGTCTACGTGCAGCACATGAAAACGAAGTGGGGTAGCTGCAATCCCGTCAGGCGAAGCATTCGCCTCAATACGGAACTGGGTAAAAAGCCGCGCGAGTGTCTCGAATACATCGTCGTGCATGAACTGGTGCATCTGATCGAACCAACTCACAACGTCCGCTTCATCGCGTTGATGGATCGAATCATGCCGAACTGGCAGCTACGCCGCAGACAACTCAACCAATTGCCCGTGCGCCATGACGAATGGACGTATTAGCGCCGGACGCTGGGGCTGGTCTTACCCAGTCCCATTGATAGTGGATTCGAGCCTGCATTGTGAATAAAGATTGTTGAACGGACGGGACGAAATTTATTGTGGTTCCGGCACCGAGGTATTGATTGAAAGAAACCCGATACACTCCCCAAGGTCCCGAAGCCGAGTTCGAGCCGGGCTCGCGTGGCCGTGTTCTACGCAATCTGCTCGGTATCACCCGAGTGCGCGACATGAACCAGGCCGAGTCGGAAGCGCTGTTTGCGGCTACGCAACAACTCATCGACGACACGGACGTGGATCAACGTTTCGCAGCGGACGATGTGTGCGGCATGCACCGCACATGGCTGGGCGAAATCTATCAAAGGGCCGGGGAGTACCGCAGCGTCAACATGACAAAGGATGGATTCATGTTTGCCGCAGGCGACCAGGTCCCGAGACTGATGCGCGAATTCGAACGTGGACCACTGCGCGATTGCACTCCTTGCCGATTCAAAAATGCAGAAGAACAGGCTGGCGCGCTCGCCGTAGTGCACGTCGAACTGATCCTTATCCACCCGTTTCGAGACGGAAATGGGCGGTGTGCTCGTCTTCTGTCTACGTTAATGGGATTGCAGGCCGGTTTGCCGGCCCTGGACTTTTCGGGGATTCGTGGGGTGGAGAAGCGACGCTATATCACCTCAATACATCAGGGCATGGATCGCAACTACGAACCGATGACGAACGTATTTCGAAAGGTGATTGCCCGCACCCTGCGGGCACACGCCGGGATCAGGCGCGATTGAGTCGCGTCTTGCCGTTCGATTTGGCGCGAGCTTTAGAAGCGGATTTGGCGAGGACACGAGAGTCCTTCGCGAATGGTGCGCGGATGCCTTCGATTGCCGATGAGCTGGCGACGGACCGATACACCGATTCCTGCCGAATGGCGGGGTCGAGCAGATAGAAATTGATGACGGAAAGCTTCTTACCCATGCGCGAATTATAGCAGCCGGGGGAACCTTTTCTCGATCAAAAATGCAAGCTCATGCCCCAGCTGATTCTTTGAACTCAGAAGCTACTGTGGGAGACCCTGGTTGCCGGATT
>JANXVW010000128.1 GCA_025351455.1 Betaproteobacteria bacterium
TTCAGTATCTGGTCGGGGTGGAGAGATTCGAACTCCCGACATCCTGCTCCCAAAGCAGGCACGCTACCAGGCTGCGTTACACCCCGGAGGGCCGGAACTATACCTATCAGGGGGTTAAAGGTCAATTTGAAGGACGCGCCGCAGGCCCTACTGCGCAACGCGCAAACTTCTCTTGCACCCCCCTGTTATTTCTGCTATTAAAGCGCACTTTTCCGGATCCGAACCTGTAAAAATGGCCTCCGAATTTCATACCAACTTCAAACCTTACGTGCCGAAAAAGGGCGAGCAGTACATGAGCCCGAAGCAGCTCGAGCACTTCAGGAAAATCCTCAATCAGCTCAAAATCGAACTGTCGCAGGATATCGACCGCACGGTGCACACCATGCAGGATGAGGCGACTGTGTTCGCCGACCCCAATGATCGTGCCAGCCAGGAATCCGACATGGCGCTCGAACTGCGCAACCGCGACCGCGAGCGCAAGCTGATTAAGAAAATCGACGAAACCATCGGCAAGATAGATGGCGGCGAGTACGGCTTTTGCGAAAGCTGCGGCGTGGAAATCGGCCTGAAACGGCTGGAAGCTCGTCCGACGGCAACCCTTTGCATCGATTGCAAGACGCTGGACGAACTAAGAGAACGGCAGGTCGCTAAGTAAAGGTCTCGCGCCCGGCGATTGCAGTCGCCGATCTCTGGTGCGGAATGGCAATAACCCTCCTGGCATACCACCATTCGGAACGGGTCAACGCATCGCGGCGCGAGGCGTTGTTATCGACCCGCGCGTCGGTAGGCGCTTGTCATGATGCGAAACGCGGAACTTTGTCGACCACATCGGGACAAACCAAAAGTAAGGACGCGGACGCGCAAGTCTGTCCGACGACGATCAACCAGAAAAGAACGAGACCAGAATGTTCGAAAAAATTCAGAATCCCCGTGAAATCCGCTTGCGCCTGAACCTGAACCAGCAGGAGTTCTGGGGACAGATCGGCGTGACCCAGAGTGGCGGCTCCCGTTACGAAAGCGGTCGCAACATGCCAAAACCCGTGCGGGAACTCCTCCGCCTCGTGCATGTGGACCAGATTGACCTGAAGAAAATCAACAAAGGCGACGTCGCCCTGATTTCCTACCTGAAGCTGACCCAGCCGGCCCTCTACCGCCGCCTGAAGTCCGAAGTCAGCACGCGTGCGCCGCGCCGCCGCACCCGTCGCTAACCGTTAGGGCGTTACCCTGACCTCGACCCCCAGCGCGCGAATGCGCTGGGCGAAGGTCTCCAGTTGCACGGGTGATAGCGGCGCCAGCCGCCGCGCTTCCGGTTGGAAGGATTGACGCGCCAGGCCATAAAGCAGCACCCCCTGCAGCGGAATCCGATCCGCTTTGCACTCGCGCAAAAATTTCACATAGGCGTCTTGCTCCCCCTCGTCGGGCCCCGCCCCGTCGAGCGCAAACAGGCAGGTCTGAATCCATGTCGGGCAGCGTTGGGCAGACGCGGAAAGATTGGCGCCGACTTTTGCCATTCCGACGCGAGTATTATTAATCTTCCGCATGCCGGCCTCGGTCGCACGATCGAGCTTGAACCAGACCTCGCCATTCAGCCCGGCAAGCTTCTTAACGCCATTTTGCACCCCGCTTCGCTGCATCAGGCTGCCGTTGGTGATCAGGATCGTCTTTACCGTTGCCGGCACGCCGGACTGTTTGCGTATGTCACCAATCAGATCGACGACCTGCTCGAACTCCTTCGCGCTTGTTGGTTCGCCGTTACCCGACAGGGCAATGTCATTCAAGCGCTGCGCATCCGGTGGGACGCGCGTAGCGAGAAAATCTCCCTGTAGAACATCCCGCAGAATTTCGCCCAGCTCCAGCCGCAATCGCTCCAAATCCACTGGCGGCGGCGCCCCCCGGACCAGATCGGGCACCTGACAGTAGATGCAGCGCCAATTGCAGGCGTTGTTAGTGTTCAGGTTGATGCCAATGGAAACGCCTCCGGCCCTTCGCGAGACGACCGGATAGACATAGCGCCGCCCGGCGCTTTCACGGCTATGGTCAGTTATGGTCAGGCGGGCTGGGGTCTGTCCGGGCATTGCCATATTGTTGAATATGTTTCTGAATCAGAAGTTTAACATCCAAATTTATGGTCAAAATACCTTGTGCGGATAAGCTTCCGCCGTGGAGTGCCCATCGCGCACACAGCCATGACTTCGATCGGTTGTGTTCCCCAGGCGCAGTAGCAAGCAGTGAGTACGAGAGTAAGAAATGAACGGGAATAGGAACGGGAATTTGGCGGAAGGGGTGGGATTCGAACCCACGAGAGACTTGCGTCTCTGCCGGTTTTCAAGACCGGTGCATTTAACCGCTCTGCCACCCTTCCGTGTATTGCTACGCGACCATCTGCCGGTTTTAGTTCCGGCGTAACCGGTAAATCCGGGTTAGCCTTCACTGGGTGAAGCTCCGCGTCACCAACTCCGGTATAACCTGCAAGCAGGTTAGCCTGCGCAAGCGCCGGCTTCGCAGGCGCCAAGACCGGTGCATTTAACCGCTCTGCCACCCTTCCTTGTACTGCATTGACCTTGCATTTTGCTGCTTTGATCCTTTACACCCGACAAAGCGGATGGGCCGACACTGGTCAAAGCAACGCACCGAACGTCGGTGCGAATGATACCGCATGAGGGTGGAGCGCCTGCTCGCCATTGAAACTTTGATTGCAGTTGCGTAGTCTTAGCAACTGTAATTTCCCTCGAGGAGGCTGTAACAAAATGCAACCTGAAATCCAGTACGGTTCACAGTCCGGGTCGCTTTCCACCGCGCAGAATAAAGTTCTGCGCAACACTTATCTGTTGCTCGCGCTGACCATGGTGCCGACCGTCATCGGCGCGTTCATCGGCATTTCCACCGGCGGCATCATCATGCAGCACCCGATCATGGCGTCGCTGCTGATGATTGGCGCAGTCATCGGTTTGCAGTTCGCGATTTCCGCAAACCGCAACAGCGGCCTGGGCGTCGTGTTGTTGCTCGGAATGACGTTCCTGCTCGGCTGGTGGTTGGGCCCGTTGCTCAACTTCGCGCTGCGACTGCAGAACGGACCTCAACTCATTGGCATAGCCGCAGCCGGTACCGGTGGCATCCTGTTGGCGATGAGCCTGATCGCAACAACGACGAAAAAGGACTTCAGCTTCATGGGGAAGTTCCTGTTTGTCGGCATGATCGTGCTACTGCTGGCCATGCTGGCGAACATGTTCTTCCAGATACCTGCACTAGCCTTGACGATCTCTGCCCTGGTGGTCGTCGTTTTCTCGCTGTTCCTTTTGCACGATGTCAGCCGCATCGTAACGGGCGGCGAGACCAACTACATCATGGCCGCAACCGGCGTATACATCAGCCTTTACAACATTTTCGTCAATCTGCTGAGCCTGCTCATGGCGTTTACCGGCCAACGCGACTGATCGTGGTTGGAAAAAGCAAAAAGGGCGGCCGCGGCCGCCCTTTTTTTCGCCTTGCGTCCAGATCAATGATCGAACACCGCGATCGATTCCACATGCGACGTATGCGGAAACATGTTGATCACGCCGGCCGCCGTGAGCCGGTATCCGTGCAAATTCACCAATACTGCCGCGTCCCGTGCCAACGTCGCTGGATTGCAGGACACGTAAACGATGCGCGCCGGCAGCATTTCTCCCAGCGCCTTCACCAGTTCCATTGCGCCGTCCCGCGGCGGATCGATAAGCACGCGGTCAAAACGCGCCAGATCCTTCCATTCCTGCACCGTGATCTTGAACAGGTCCCGGTCCAGGAAACGGCATTGTTCCGCCAGGCCGTTGAGGACCGCGTTGCCATGCGCCCGTTGCACCAGGCGCGAATTGCCTTCGACACCGATCACTTGCGCGCCGCGCCGCGCGATCGCCAACGAGAAATTGCCCAGGCCGCAGAATAGATCCGCAATGCGCTCCCCAGGCTGCGGATCGAGCAGGGTGATCGCGCGCCGCACCAGCACGCGGTTAATCTCGTGATTGACCTGCGTGAAATCCGTCGCGTTGAAGGGGAAGACGAGGTCGTAATCAGGTATGCGGTATTGCAGCGGTTTTACTGCTAGCGGGAACAACGCATAGACAGAATCCGGGCCTTTCGGCTGCAACAACAGTTGCACATGATGCGTCGTGGCAAACGCCCTGAGTTTCTCGAGGTCTGCATCGTCCGGCGGCTCCAGCACTCTGAGCACCAGAACGTCGACGGCATCGCCAATGGCCAATTCGATTTGCGGCAGGCGTTCGCGAATGGATAACGAAGCGACCAGCTCGCGCAGCGGGAACAGCATCGCGGAAATACGCGCGGGCACGACTTCGCAGGTCTGCATGTCGACGACAAAACTGCTGCGCCGCTCGCGGAAACCGACCAGCGTGCCTTTCTTGGCGACATAGCGAGCCGAGAAGCGGGCGCGATAACGATACTGCCAGGTGGGCCCGTGGATCGGCGCAAGAATGGTCTCTGGCTTCACCTTGCCGATGCGCGCGAGATTGTCTTCGAGCACGCGCTGTTTCGCCGCCACCTGGGCGCGCGGCTCGAGGTGCTGCATGCTGCAGCCACCGCAAACACCGAAATAGCGGCAGCGCGGCTGCACTCTCGAAACGGACGGCCGGATGATGCGCCTCACTTCGGCGAGTTCGTAACTCGGCTTGCGCTGGAAAGAAACGTACTCGACCGTCTCCCCGGTCAAGGCGCCTTCGATGAAAATGACTTTGCCGTCGAAATGCGCGATCCCCCGCCCTTCCTGATCGAGCGATTCCACCCGCACCGCGGGGCTGACCGGACACGGTTTCACGCAGTCACGCTACGTCGACCAGCCTGCGAGGAATTCGCGCCAGTGACCTTCGCCGGTTTTCGACAGGGTAGTGCGCACGAGTTCGCACTCGCGCCGGTACTGCGCTTCGTCGAGCGCGCCGCGCACCAGTTGAAAGCGCTGGTAAAGCAGGTAGGTATTGGCGACGTCGGTCTCGCAGTAATTGCGGATCGCGGCGATCTGGCCCTGCTGGAAAGCATCCCAAACCCTGGAGCCGTCCATGCCGAGCTTCCCCGGCAGGCCGAGCAGTTGTGCCATCTGGTCGAGCGGGGCATTGCCCCTGCCCTGATACATCGCCAGCACGTCCATCAGGTCGAGATGGCGGCTGTGGTAACGGCTGATGTAGTTATTCCATTTGAAATCGCGATCATCCTCGCCCATGTCCCAGAAGCGCGCGGCGTTCACGCCATGCACCATCGCGCGGTAGTTCAGGACCGGCAGGTCGAAGCCGCTGCCGTTCCACGACACCAGTTGCGGCGTGTATTTCTCGATGCCATCGAAGAAGCGCTTCACCAGATCGCGTTCCGGCTCATCCGGCTCGCCCAGCGACCAGACCCGGAAGCTGTCGCGGTCGCGCAATGCACAGGAAATGGCCACAACGCGATGCAGGTGCAGCGGCAGGAAGTCGCTGCCGGTCGCCTCGCGCCGGCGGTCGAAGGCCAGTTTCGCGACCTCCGCGTCGCTGCTTTCCGTCCCGTGGCTGTAGAGCTTGCGCAAACCCGCGACGTCAGGAACCGTTTCGATGTCGAATGCAAGAATTGGAGTCATGAATGCGGATTCGGAACGTCGTGCGTTACTCGCGGCACGACCGTCCCTTGTTCGAAATATCAAGGGCGTGAGAATACCGGAAATGCCGGCCTACCCTGTAACTTTAGGGGCGACGTCCCTGCATCGCCGGGTGCAAGAAGACGCGCATCATGCGGCGCAGCAAGACGCGTGGTTGAACGCCGCCTTCGCAATAATGTCCGATGATAGACTCTGCAGAAAAACAAGCGCTGCAAGGGGAACATTCGTGAGATCACTCGCCAGCCTGCGCCCGGAACAGCAACCCGCCCTGATGCATCCGGCGTTCGTGAAGAATGCAAAATTATCTGGCTGGGTCGCGGAAATCGCCCGGCTTGTCCGGCCGGCCAGCATCCACTGGTGCGACGGATCGCAGGCCGAATACGAGGACCTTTGTTCCCGACTGGTGGCCAGCGGCACCTTTATCAAACTCAATCCCGCACGGCGCCCGGGCAGCTATCTTGCGCTGTCCGATCCGTCGGACGTGGCCAGAGTGGAGGATCGCACGTTCATCTGCAGCGCCCGCAGGCAGGACGCCGGCCCGACCAACAACTGGCTCGAACCGCGCGAAATGAAGAACCGGCTGTTGCCGCTGTTCGAGGGCAGCATGCAGGGCCGCACGATGTATGTCGTGCCATTTTCCATGGGGCCTGTCGGCTCCCCGCTCTCCCAGATCGGGGTGCAGATAACGGACTCGGCATATGTGGCGGTCAGCATGCACATCATGACGCGCATGGGCCGCCAGGCCCTTGATGCGCTCGGCACGGAAGGCAGCTTCGTCCCTTGCCTGCATTCCGTCGGCGCGCCACTCTCGCCCGGACAGGCCGATTTGGCCTAGCCTTGCAACAAGGACCACAAGTACATTGTGCACTTCCCCGAGGAAAACGCCATCTGGTCGTTCGGCAGCGGCTACGGCGGCAACGCCTTGCTCGGCAAGAAGTGCCTTGCGCTGCGCATTGCTTCGAACATGGGACGGCGTCAGGGGTGGCTCGCCGAGCACATGCTGATCCTCGGCGTGGAATCCCCGCAAGGCAAGAAAACGTATGTGGCCGCAGCGTTTCCGAGTGCCTGCGGCAAGACCAATTTCGCGATGATGATTCCGCCCGCCGCATTCAAGGGCTGGAAAGTCACGACGATCGGCGACGACATCGCGTGGATCAAGCCCGATACGCAAGGCCGGCTGCGCGCAATCAAGCCGGAATACGGATTCTTCGGCGTTGCCCCGGGAACATCGGAAAAATCCAATCCGAATGCAATGGCAACATTGCACGCCAATTGCATTTTCACCAATGTGGCCCTGACACCCGAGGGCGATGTCTGGTGGGAAGGCATGACGGACCAGCCTCCTGCGCAGCTCACCGACTGGCGGGGCAAGCCCTGGACGCCGGGTTGCGGCCGTCCGGCCGCGCATCCGAATGCACGCTTCACGGTTGCGGCCGCGCAATGCCCGTCAATCGATCCCGATTGGGAAAATCCGGCGGGCGTGCCGATCTCGGCGTTCGTCTTCGGCGGCCGGCGCAGCACGACCATCCCGCTGGTGATGCAAAGCTTCGACTGGGTGGATGGCATCTACATGGCGGCCACGCTTGGTTCCGAGACCACCGCCGCCGCCACCGCGAAGGTGGGTGAAGTCCGCCGCGATCCGATGGCCATGCTGCCGTTCTGCGGCTACCACATCGGCGACTATTTCGACCACTGGCTGGCCATGGGGCGCAGTATCCGGCACCCGCCGCGGATCTTCTGCGTGAACTGGTTCCGCAAGGATGCCAATGGCAAATTCCTCTGGCCCGGTTTTGGCGAGAACATGCGCGTGCTGAAATGGATCGTGGATCGCTGCGAGGACAACGCGGGCGCGGCGGAAAGCCCGCTGGGCTGGATGCCGCGCCACGACGACCTCGAGCTGGACGGACTTGGACTGAATGCGGAGTGCTTTGCGCAATTGATGGGCCTGGACCGCGACGCCTGGTTGCGCGAGCTCGACCTGCATCAGGAGCTGTTCGCGAAACTGGACAATCACCTGCCGGAAGAATTCCAGCTCAAGCGTGAATCCCTGCTTGCCAGCCTGCAGCGCTCGCCGGCGCGCTGGACCGCGCGCTGACCGCAACCGCGCAACCAAGCCCTATTCGGCGGGAAATACCCCGGTAGACAGATAGCGGTCGCCGCGATCGCAGACCATGGTGACGATGGTGGCGTTTTCCACTTCAGCGCTGATCTGCAAGGCCGCCCAGAGCGACCCACCAGACGAAATGCCCGCAAAGATCCCTTCTTCGCGGGCCAGCCGCCGTGTCATTTCCTCGGCATCCGATTGCGCAACCTCGACTATGCGATCAACGCGCTTGCGATCGAAGATGCGCGGCAGATAGGCTTCCGGCCACTTGCGGATGCCCGGAATCTGCGAGCCGTCGGTAGGCTGGCAGCCGACAATCGTAATCGCCGGATTTTTTTCCTTGAAGTAGCGCGCGCATCCCATGATGGTGCCGGTGGTCCCCATGCTGCTGACGAAATGCGTGATCTGGCCGTGGGAATCGCGCCAGATCTCCGGACCGGTTCCTTCGTAGTGGGCCAGCGGATTGTCGGGATTGGCGAACTGGTCGAGGATCAGGCCCTCCCCGCGCGCCTGCATCTGCTCGGCGATGTCGCGCGCTTTTTCCATGCCGCCTTCCTTCGGCGTCAGCACGAATTTCGCGCCGAATGCCGCCATGCTCTGGCGGCGCTCGATGGAAAGGTGCTCGGGCATGACCAGAATCATGCGGTAGCCGCGCATCGCAGCGACCATCGCCAGGGCAATGCCGGTATTGCCGCTGGTCGCCTCTATAAGCGTGTCGCCAGGCTTGATACGCCCACGTTCCTCGGCTTTGCGAATCATCGAAAGCGCGGGCCTGTCCTTCACCGATCCGGCAGGGTTGTTGCCCTCCAGTTTCGCCAGGATGACGTTGCTGGTCTCGCCCGGAATTCGCTTCAGGCGCACCAGCGGGGTGTTGCCCACGAAATCATCCAGGGTCTTGCCGGTGCCGACGGGATTGCGATCCATACGCGCGATTTTACTCGAACAACGGGGATTCAGCGGTTTGCGAGCAGCCATCCGACGTAGCGGCTTACTCCCGTCTGAACGTCGGAAAACGGCGCAGCATAACCCGCGCCACGCAGGTCATCGAGATTGCCTTCTGTAAAACTCTGATATTTGTCCTTGAGTCCTGGATGGAAAGGGCCGTATTCGATCAGGCCCTGCGCCTTCATTTCGGCGAGCGTCAGGGCATCCTTTTTTTGGGCCGCGCGCAAGGCGTTGATCGTGGCAACCGCGACTTCATTGAAGGTTTGCGATGCGCCGGTTCCGCAGTTGAATATTCCGGATTTCGCCGGATGGTCGAGGAAGTGGAGATTGACCCGTATCACATCGTCGACCGAGATGAAATCGCGACGCTGCTCGCCTTCCGCGTAGCCGCCGCTGCCTTCGAACAGTTTTACCTTTCCGGTTTCGCGAAACTGGTCGAAGCAATGCATCGCGACCGAGGCCATCCTGCCCTTGTGCGTTTCGCGCGGGCCATACACATTGAAATATCGCAATCCGACGACCTGTGCGCTGTTGTCTTCCCAGCGTCTGCGCACGATCTGGTCGAACAGGAATTTCGAGTAACCGTAGACATTGAGCGGCTTTTCGTTGGCACGCCCCTCCTTGAACACGGGCCCGGCGCCATATACCGCCGCCGAAGACGCATAGATCAGCGGCACGGATTCGGACTGGCAATACGCCAGCAGGTCGGACGAATAACGGAAATTGTTATCCATCACATAGCGGCCGTCCGTCTGCATCGTGTCCGAGCACGCGCCCTGGTGCAGGATGGCGGTGATTTCCCCGTCGAACGAACCTGAATCCAGCGCCGAACGGAAGTGTTCCTTATCGAGGTAGTCGGCGATGTCGCAGTCGGCAAGATTGCGGAACTTGTCTGCGCGACTCAGGTTGTCGACCGCGAGGATGTCGGTCTCGCCGCGCGCATTCAGCGCCCTGACGAGGTTGGAACCGATAAAACCGGCCGCGCCGGTGACGACGATGTACATGGGTAATCTCAAGGAAAAAGTTCTTCGGGATGGACCACTGCAGTGCCGAGTTTCCCCACGACGATGCCGCCCGCCTGGTTGGCGAGGCCGACGGCCTCGGGAAAACTCGCACCCGCGGCCAGCATGACGCCGAGAATGGCAATCACCGTGTCTCCCGCACCGCTGACATCGTACACTTCCCGCGCCACCGCAGGAACGTGAAAGCGCCCATCCTCGCGGTACAAGGTCATCCCCTCCTCACTGCGGGTAATCAGCAGCGCATCCAGGCTCAGCTCGCTGCGCAGCGTCTGCGCACGCACGGTCAGATCGTCCTCGCTCTTCCAGCGTCCGGCGACTTCGCGGAACTCCGATTTGTTCGGCGTGAGCAGCGTGGCACCCTTGTAGCGCGAATAGTCGTCTCCCTTGGGGTCGACCAGAACGGATTTCCCCGCCGCACGCGCCGCCCCGATCATGCGTTCGATATGCTTCAAGCCACCCTTGCCATAGTCGGACAGGATCACCAGATCGACTTCTTTCAGTCTCGCCTCGAAATCGGCGAGCTTGGACATCAATGCCTGATGGCCGGGTTCGGTCTCGAAATCGATACGCAGCAACTGTTGCTGGCGCCCGATGACGCGCAGCTTGACCGTGGTGGCAAGGGCCGGATCGCGATGCAATTGCCCACCGATGCCATCGGCGGTTAGCAGTTCCTGGATGCGGCCGGCCGCCTCGTCCTCGCCAACGACTGATAGCAGGCTCGCGCCGGCGCCGATTGCTGCGATGTTGCGCGCCACATTCGCCGCACCGCCGAGCCGCTCTTCGGTGCGCGCCACCTTGACCACGGGCACCGGGGCTTCGGGTGAAATCCGGTCGACGTCGCCGAACCAATAGCGATCGAGCATGACGTCGCCCACAACCAGCAACTTCGCCCTTTTGACCGCCTCGCGCCCGATCATTGCGGCCTGCCCATGGAAAAATACTCGATGCCGGCTTCGCGCATCACCACCGGATCATAGAGATTGCGTCCGTCGAATACGACCGGCGACTTCAGGCGCTTTTTCATGTCGTCGAAATCGGGGCTGCGAAATTCCTTCCACTCCGTGACAATGATCAGCGCATCCGCACCGTCGAGTGCGCCAACCGTGGAAGTGGCGAAACGAACGCCCGGCTCATCCGCGAAAATTTTCCTCGCCTCTTCCATGGCCACCGGATCATACGCGGTGATGCTCGCGCCACGGGCGAGCAAGCCATTTATCACAACCCGGCTCGGCGCTTCGCGCATGTCATCGGTATTCGGTTTGAACGACAGGCCCCAGACCGCAAAGCGACGCCCGTCCAGTTGCTCACCGAAGCGACCGCGGACTTTCTCAAGAAGACGCTGCTTCTGCGTGCGATTGGCCTTTTCCACCGAATCGACGATGGTCAGCTGCATACCGTATTCCCCCGCCGTGTGCTGCAGCGCCTGAATGTCTTTGGGAAAACACGAGCCGCCATAGCCCACGCCCGCATAGAGAAAGTCATATCCGATGCGCTGATCGGAGCCGATGCCACGGCGCACCGATTCGATATTGGCGCCGAGCTTCTCCGAAAGATTGGCCAGTTCGTTCATGAAGGAGATGCGCGTCGCCAGCATCGCATTGGCGGCATACTTGGTGAGTTCCGCCGAGCGCGGATCCATCACCAGAATGCGATCATGATTGCGCAGGATGGGCGAATAGATCTGACGCATGATCTGCGTAGCGCGTTCGTCGGAACTGCCCACAACGATGCGGTCCGGTCGCATGAAGTCGCCGACCGCCGCGCCTTCCTTGAGGAATTCCGGATTCGACACCACGCTGAACGGCAGGTCGAGGCCGCGGCTCCTGAGCTCTTCGGCTATCGCCGCCCGCACCCGTTCGGAAGTGCCGACGGGAACCGTCGACTTGTTCACGACTACGCGATATTCGCCCATGCTGCGCCCAATGCTGCGCGCGGCCGCAATGACGTAGCGCATATCCGCTGATCCGTCCTGGTCGGACGGTGTTCCCACCGCAATGAACTGAACGGCGCCGTGGGCCACGCCGTCCTCGACATCGGTCGTGAACCTCAACCGGCCGGCTGCGACATTGTGGGTGACCAGCTGCTGCAATCCGGGCTCATAGATGGGGATGCCTCCGCGGCGAAGCAGGGCAATCTTTTTTTCGTCGGTATCGAGGCAGACGACGTCGTTGCCAAGGTCGGCGAAACACGCTCCCGACACCAGACCGACGTAGCCGCTGCCGATGATGGTAATTTTCATTCCTGTTGCGTCTCCTGAACTTCGATCTCGCGGTTGATCCGGGCCAGCACCGCCAATGGCTCGGCAGCCCGGGTAACCGACCTGCCGATGACCAGATAACTTGCTCCCGATTCGATCGCGATCTGCGGCGTCATGACCCGCTTCTGGTCGCCAGCACTGTCTTCGGGCAAGCGAATGCCCGGCGTGACGCGCAGGAAGCGGCTGCCGACCCGATCCCGGATTTCTCCGGCCTCGTGGGCCGAACAGACCACGCCATCGAGTCCGCAATCCCCCGCCAACTGCGCGAGCTTCATGGCCTGCGCCAGCGGGCTTGCCTCGATACCGACTTCGTGCAGGTCCGACCCGGTCATGCTGGTCAGCACGGTCACCGCAATCAGCTTCGGTTTGTGCGACGCGGATTCGACCGCCTCGCGCGCGGCCTGCATCATGGCCCGCCCGCCCAAAGCGTGCACATTGACCATCCAGACGCCCAATTGCGCGGCGGCCTTGCAGGCCTGTGCCACGGTATTCGGGATGTCATGAAACTTGAGGTCGAGAAAGACATCGAAGCCGCGTTGCGCAATCGCCGTTACGAACGCGGGTCCCGCGGCGGTGAACAATTCCTTGCCGACTTTCACCTTGCATGCCGACGGTTCAAGACGATCGACCAGGGTCATCGCGGAATTCGCGTCGGCATAGTCCAGCGCAATGATTACACGCGAGCTCATCCGGCAAACTCCTTTTCCTCGGTACGCCGCGGCGGATAGGTTTCCCAGCCGTTGCAGGCAGGACAATGCCAGTAGAACTGGCGCGCCTTGAAGCCGCAGCTTTCGCAGCGGTAGAGCGCCAGGCTGCGAGTGTGCTGGTGCACCAGGTTTTTGATCAATTGAAGTTCGTGGCGGCGTTCGGCCGGCGCTTCGAGCAATTGCGCCTCCAGTAATTTGTCCAGGCCGAGCAGCGTCGGATTGCGCGCGAGTTCATCGCGTACCAGGCGATAGGCGTGGTCAGCGCCGTGAGTATCGAGTTCTCCCTGGAAGATCACGTTCAGCAGGTCGAGCGACGGATTGTTCGCAAGATAGCCGCGCAGCAGTTGCAAACCTTCATCCTCGCGCCCGAGACTGCGATGCGCGGCGAGCAATTTCTCCGCCACCAGGGAGATGTAGGCCGGGTTCTGGCCCTCCAGTGCCTTCCAGTATTCGATCGCAGCCTGGGGCCGGCCCTGGCCCATCTCGGCATCGCCGAGCAGGATGTTTGCGCGTGCGCAGCGGCGATTTACGCTCAGGGCTTCGCTCAGATAGTCGCGCGCCTGATCCCATCGCGAATGCGTGAGCTCGACGGCGGCCAGCTCGCAGTAAAAGTGGGCGATGTCCTTCGCGCTCGACTGGCCCGAAATCGAATCCATCTTGCGCGAAGTTTCGATCGCCTTCTTCCAATCCTTTTCCTGCTCAAAAATCTCCAGCAGGAACTTGAATCCCTGCTGCTCGTACTGCGTTCCCTGCAGCTTGCCGAAAAGTTCTTCGGCCCGGTCAAGCAGGCCGGCTTTCAGATAGTCCTGCGCCAGTTCGTACAGCGCGGTCATCTTCTGCTCCGGCGCGAGGTCGGGCCTGTCGAGCAGGTTTTCGTGCATGCGGATCGCACGCTCCACTTCGCCGCGGCGGCGGAACAGGCTGCCGAGCGCGAAATGCAACTCGATGGTCTGCGGATCGACTTTGACGACCTCGATGAAGGCCTCGATGGCCTTGTCCGGCTGCTCGTTCAAGAGAAAATTGAGCCCCTTGAAATACGACAGCGGCAACGCCCGCGATTCGGTGATGAGCTGCTTGATGTCCACCCGCGCGGCGAGCCAGCCGAAAGCGAAGAACAGCGGAAATCCCAGAAGCCACCAGAACTCAAATTCCATGATTCAGACCGGATCCCAGATCAGTATGAGCGATATTCAGTTGAGGGTTCAGTGCACGTCTTCGGGCAGCACCGGCCGCACGCGCAATTCCTTGCGCAGCTGCAGAATCTCGCGGCGCTGGCGGTAGATATAGGCAAAACAGGCGATGACCCCGGCTGCGGCACCGATGCCGAAAAATACCAGCACGACCAGAGCCAGCGAAGCGTCCCATTGCGAGCCGAGATAAAAACGCACGGACACCGGATCCGAATTCTTGAGCGCGAAGCCGAACAGCAGAACGAACAGCAGAAGGCGAAGAATCCAGGACAGATAGCGCATCGGCAGAGTTACCCGCGTTGAAGTGCTGAAACGCGAAATTCAGGCAAAAAAAGACGGCACCATCTTGCGATATGCCGCCTTATTGTCGACCCGTGAAGCAATGCCGCCTGCCTACTGGCTCTTGAAATCCACGCGCTCGCGCAGTTCCTTGCCCGCCTTGAAATGCGGCACATACTTCGCCGGAACATGGACCTTGTCGCCGGATTTCGGATTGCGCCCCACTCGCGGCGGGCGGTAATTCAGGCCGAAACTCCCAAAGCCACGAATCTCGATCCGATGCCCCTGGGCCAGGCTTTTCGCCATGGCGTCCAGGATCATTTTCACCGCAAGCTCCGCATCGCTCGCGACCAGCTGGGGGAAATGCGCCGCCAGCTTGGCTATCAACTCCGACTTGGTCATGGCGCTTCCTATTGCGCAGAGTTCTTGTTATCCAGCTTGGCTTTGAGCAAAGCGCCCAGATTGGTCGTGCCGGCATTCGACGAACTGTCGGCGGCATGTTTCTGCATCGCCTCGGATTCGTCGGCCGCATCCTTGGCCTTGATCGAAAGGTTGATGTTGCGATTCTTGCGGTCGATATTGATGATCATCGCATTCACCTTGTCGCCTTCCTTCAGGTGGGTGCGGATGTCCTCGACGCGGTCGCGGGCCAGTTCGGACGAGCGCAGATAGCCCTCGATGTCGACATCCAGCTGGATCACCGCCCCCTTGGGGTCGATCGACTTCACCACGCCATCGACGATGCTGCCCTTGTCATGGCCGGCAACGAAGTTGGTGAACGGATCGCCTTCGAGCTGCTTGATGCCGAGCGAAATGCGCTCGCGCTCGACGTCGATGGAAACCACCATTGCCTCGACCTCGTCGCCCTTCTTGTAGTTGCGCACGGCTTCTTCCCCGGGCACGCTCCACGACAGGTCCGACAAGTGCACCAGCCCGTCGATGCCGCCCTGCAATCCGATGAAAATGCCGAAGTCGGTGATCGACTTGATCTGGCCGCGAACCTTGTCGCCCTTCTTGGCATTGGATGCAAACTCATCCCAGGGATTCGGCTTGCACTGCTTCATGCCCAGGGAGATGCGGCGGCGGTCTTCGTCGATCTCGAGGATCATGACTTCGACCTCGTCGCCCAGCTGAACCACGCGGGATGGGTGGACGTTCTTGTTGGTCCAATCCATTTCGGATACGTGTACCAGGCCTTCGATGCCCTGCTCGATCTCGACAAACGCACCATAGTCGGTGAGGTTGGAGACCTTGCCGAACAGGCGCGTGCCCGTCGGATAACGGCGTGACAAGCCCACCCACGGATCTTCGCCGAGCTGCTTCAAGCCCAGGGAGACGCGATTCTTTTCCTGGTCGAACTTGAGGATCTTGGCGGTGACTTCGTCGCCAACATTGAGTACTTCGGACGGATGCTTGACCCGGCGCCATGCCAGATCGGTAATGTGCAGCAGGCCATCGATGCCGCCAAGGTCGACAAACGCGCCGTAGTCGGTGATGTTCTTGACGATGCCCTTGACGACTGCGCCTTCCTGCAGGCTGGAGAGCAGCGCTTCGCGCTCGGCGCCCTGAGTTTGTTCCAGTACCGCGCGGCGCGAAACCACGACGTTGTTGCGCTTGCGGTCGAGCTTGATGACCTTGAAATCGAGTTGCTTGCCTTCGTACGGGTTGGTGTCCTTGACCGGGCGGATATCGACCAGCGAACCGGGCAGGAAGGCACGAATGCCATTGACCATGACCGTGAGGCCGCCCTTGACCTTGCCATTGACCAGGCCTTGTACCAGCGTGCCCTCTTCCATTGCCTTCTCGAGGTCTTGCCATGCCGCAAGGCGCTTGGCTTTCTCGCGCGACAGGCGGGTTTCGCCGTAGCCGTCTTCGAGTGCCTCGATGGCAACCTTGACGTAATCGCCGACGTTGACCTCGACTTCGCCGCGGTCGTTTTTGAATTCGTCTGCCGAAATGAAGCTTTCGGACTTCAGGCCTGCATTGACCACGACGAAATTCTGATCGATGCGGATAACTTCGGCCGTAATGACTTCGCCCGCACGCATCTCCTGCCGCGTCAGGCTTTCTTCGAACAGCGCGGCAAAACTGTTTTCGTTGATCGGGGCGGCGGGGGTTGAGGATTCAGTTTTCATGAGCAAAGGGTGGGACTCGCGGAAAAAACCGTTGCATTTAACGGGTTGGTTTATCTACCCACCAACGGCGGAAAAAATCCCCTCCTGCGGCACTTTGCCGGCGGGATGCGGGTAATTCGTTCAGCGGGATGGGGCCTTGTGTGACGCCGATTCGAACCACTGGAGTATCCGGGCGACGACCTCTTGTATGGAAAGCCCAGTGGTATCAATAATTTGCGCGCCCACGCTCTTTTGCAAGGGCGCCACACTACGCTCGGTGTCACGAGCATCGCGTTGGCGGATGTCTTGCAAAAGGGTGGTCAGGGTAGCATCGAAACCTTTTTCTATCAACTGTTTATAGCGCCGTCGGGCACGCTCCTCAGCGGAAGCGGTGAGGAATACTTTGAGCAAGGCGTCCGGGAACACGACCGACGCCATGTCGCGCCCTTCCGCCACCAGGCCAGGAGCATGCCTGAAAGCCTGCTGTCGGCGCATCAGTCCCTGACGTACCGACGGGAACGACGCGACCTCCGATGCGGCAGTGGAAACCGCTTCCGCCCGGATCGCATCTGTCACGTCTTCCTGGCTCAACAGGATCCTGCCGCCGGTGAAATGCACCGGTAGCTGGCGGGCGATCCCGCCGAGAGAATCTGCATCCTTCAAGTCGACCCGCTCACGCAATGCGCAGAGCGCGACAAGCCGGTAAAGCGACCCACTGTCGAGATAGTGGAATCCGAGCTGTTCGGCCACGCGCTGCGCCACCGCCCCCTTCCCGGAGGCCGACGGGCCGTCTATCGCGATGACCGGGACGGTGGAATTCCAGGTGACCTCATCGAATTGCCCGAAGTAGTCGGGAAAGGTTTTCGCGACGCATTTCGGATCGTTGATGCGCACCGTCACGCCACCCAGGGCCGCCAGCGAAAAACACATCGCGATGCGGTGGTCATCATAGGTATCGATGGCGGCGCCGTCTGCCAGGCGCGAGCCGGCTGGTGGAGTGACCGTTAGGAAATCCGTGCCCTCCTCCACACGCGCGCCGAGCTTGCGCAATTCCGTCGCCATCGCCGCGATGCGATCGGTCTCCTTCACGCGCCAGCTGGCTATATTGCGCAGCCGGCTGGTGCCATCCGCAAACAATGCCGCCACCGCGAGGGTCATCGCCGCATCCGGAATAGCGTTCAAGTCCAGATCGAAGGCGCGCAATCGTCCGTCCAAAGGCGCCGCAGCCTCGATCCAGTTGTCGTGCATGTCGATCCGCGCGCCCATCGCGGCAAGGGCACCTGCGAATCCTACGTCGCCCTGGATGCTGCCGCGACCCACGCCTTCGACACGGACAGGCCCGCAGCCAATGGCACCGGCCGCCAGAAAATACGAAGCCCCCGACGCGTCGCCCTCGACGAAAACATCGCCAGGACTGACCATGCGGCTGTTTGCCGGGATGGTGAACGAGGACCAGCCGTCGCGTTCCACCTTTACGCCGAATCGCGCCATCAAATTAAGCGTGATGTCGATATAAGGCTTGGAGATCAGTTCACCCACGACCTCGATGGTGATCCGCCTGCCGGCAAGCGGCAATGCCATCAGCAGCGCGGTCAGGAACTGGCTGGATACATCACCGCGCACCTGGACTTTCGCGTTGCTGCCCATCGTCGCGGGCCGAATTTCCAGTGGCGGATAGCCTTCGTTGCCCAGATAGTGAATATTGGCGCCGAGGCCGCGCAATGCGTCCACCAGATCCCCGATCGGCCGCTCATGCATGCGCGGGACGCCGGACAGCTTATAGTGGCCATCGCTCAACGCCAGCGCAGCGGTCAGCGGGCGGAATGCGGTCCCGGCATTGCCGAGGAACAGATCGGCCCGTCTTTGCGTAAAGCGTCCTGCACATCCCTCGACCGTCACCACACCCTGTTGCGGCCCGGATAGTTTTACTCCCAGCAGGCCCAACGCCTCCAGCATGCGATCGACGTCATCCGACGCAAGGAGATCGTGAATGCGCGTGCGCCCTACGGCCAGGGCCGCGAGCAGGAGGGTGCGGTTGGAAATGCTTTTGGAACCCGGCAGGCGCACGACGCCTGCTGCGCGATCGAGCGGACCGAGGTCGAGATAGTCCGGATAGACGGCCATGCTTCAGCAGGCTCCAGGCTTCATGAATCCTGCCGCAGCCAGGCGTTGCGCGCATTACGCGCTGTGTCGAATATCTTGCCGAGTTGCTCCGCATCCGCGTCACGGATCAGGCCGGCCAGATGGGTGAGCTGCTTCTGATAAGTTTCAATATCCGCCAGCAGCGCAGCGCGATTTGTCGACGCAATGTCGCGCCACATCTCCGGGGAACTGCTTGCGATGCGGGTGAAGTCGCGAAAACCGCCCGCAGCGAAGCTGAACAACTCCTGCGCATCGGGCCGCGTCGCAATCATGTGCACCAGCGTATAGGCAAGCATGTGCGGCAGATGGCTGACCGCCGAAAAAACCCGGTCATGATGCTCGGGCGACATGCGGCTGACGCGGGCGCCGCACGCCTTCCACATGGATTCGATGCGGTCGACGGCCTGGATGTTATTTTCCGGCAGAGGCGTCAGCACGACATTCTTGTCCACGAACAGCCCGGGATGTGCCGCATCGACTCCCGTCAGTTCGGCGCCGGCTATGGGATGCGCGGGCACCACGTGCGCCAGAAGCGTGGGCAGGAGCCGCCGGACTGCGGCCACGTAGTCCATCTTGGTGCTGCCCGCGTCGGTCACCAGCGTATCGGTGGACAACGATCCGGCCAGTTGTCCAAGCACGCGATCATTCTGCTGCACTGGCACGGCCAACAATACGAGATCGGCGCCCTGCACGGCCACGGCAAGGTCATCGCTCGCCTCATCGATCACCTTCAATTCGAGTGCGCGTTCGATGTTGGCCCGCCCGCGTCCCACGCCGACCACGCGCCGCACTCTGCCGGCACGCCTGAGCGCCGCCGCGACCGATCCGCCGATCAGACCGACTCCGACGACAACCAGTTTGTCGCAGCTAAATTCGCTCAAGGGGAACACTGACCAGGACAGGATGCAGCCATCGAACTTATTTCAATACGGTTTCCAGCGCCGCCAGGAAGCGGACATTTTCGGATTCGGTGCCGATCGATATGCGCAGATATTCGGGCATGCCGTAAGCTGCAACCGGCCGGACAATCACCCCTTGCCTGAGCAAGCGCTGAAAGACTGCCGCGCCTTCGCCCACCTTGACGCAGACGAAATTGCCATGCGACGGAATCCAGGAAAGTCCGAGGCGAAGGAAGCCCGCCGTCAGCGCTTTCATGCCCTGCTTGTTTAGCAGCGTGCTTTGCTCGACGAATTCGTGGTCGTGCAGCGCGGCCGTGGCGGCTGCCTGGGCGATGTCGCTGACATTGAAAGGCTGGCGCACCCTGTTCATCAGGTCGACGACCCGCGGGTGCGAAAACCCATAGCCCACC
>JANXVW010000134.1 GCA_025351455.1 Betaproteobacteria bacterium
CGGACATCCACTTCGGTCCGCGCGTGCCCAACGAGGGCCAGCATAATCGGTTCAGTTATGCCGCATCGAACGAGGCGATCGAAAAGGGCATCGCCCGCATGGCGGATTTCATCAGGAAGAACACGCGGAAAGCCGCGTGAAAGACCCGGGAGACCAACAAATGCCTTACGCAATACAGACCAAAGACAAAGCCGGAAGCAGCCAGATTCGCGCGGATAATCGGGCGGTGCACATCGAATACCTGACCGCCAACAAACACCTTCTATTGGCAGCGGGCGCACTGATCGAGGACGACGGCACCGGAGGCAATGGCGGCCTGCTGATCGTCGACACGGACGATCGCAAGGAAGCACAGAAGTTCATCGACAATGATCCGTTTACCAAGGCGGGATTGTTCGAGAGCGTCACCATCACGCGCTGGCGCAAGGCGTTCTTCGACAAGCAACGCCTGATCTGACTCGACCGGTTTGCACCCCTCACGCGGGGTGCGTTCATCGCTTGTTCAGGGTATTGGTCGGATCGCGCTCGAGCAGGATGTCCTGCATGCGCGTTTCGATCGCCGGCTTGATTCTCTGGTGGGGCAGGATGTAGAACTTGTCGGATGCGATCGCCTGGAATACGAGGTCGGCGACTTGCTCCGCGGAAATGCGCCCGGACTTTACCGCGTGCCGGAGCTGCTCCTCGCGTTGCAGGTCCACCGGAGATTTCGCTTTTTCATCGCGTAATGCATCGGGGCGGTTTCGTTCCGAATCGGATATGCCGGTGGGCACGAATGCCGGGCAGAGCACCGAGGCGCGGATTTTTGCGCCGAATGCAGCCAGGTCCTGATGCAGGCATTCGGTCATGGTGACGACCGAGTGCTTCGAGACGCAATACATGGCCATGCCGGGTGGCGAGAGCAGTCCCGCGACGGACGCCGTATTCACCACGTGGCCTTCGACGTTTTGTTCGAGCATGCGAGGGACGAAGGCGCGGATGCCATGGATCACGCCCCAGACGTTGACGCCGAGCGTCCATTCCCAGTCTTTCTCGCTTTGTTCCCAGATCGTTCCGCCGGGTGCGACGCCGGCGTTGTTGCACAGGATGTGCACGCCGCCGAAACTCTTGAACGCCTTGTCGGCGAGTGCATCGACATCACGGCCCCTGGAGACATCGGTACGCACGGCCAGCACCGGGTAACCCGCGTTCTCGAATTCCTTTTCCGTCCTGCCGAGTGCGTCTTTCTCGATGTCGGCAAGCACGATTTTCATGCCTTCGCGCGCGAAGCGCAATGCCATGGCGCGGCCCAGTCCACTGGCCCCCCCGGTGACGACCGCCACGCGATCCTTGAAGATTTTCATGCGGCCGATTCTAGCATGGGGGCTGCGGGCTTCCGTGCCCTGCCACGTGCGCGGTGAAGGGTGGTATTCTCGCCGCTGCTTGAGGGGGGAAACGTAATATGCAAGACGATTTCATCGGTACGATGCCGGTACCGGAGCGCCATCGCTTCGACGTCGCGAGCCTCGAGCGCTATCTGCGTGAACACGTGGAAGGCTTTGGCGGCAAGCTCGAGATCGAGCAATTCAAGGGGGGGCAGTCCAATCCGACCTTCATGCTCAAGGCCGGGGGAAAGCGCTATGTGCTGCGCCGCAAGCCGCCCGGCAAACTGCTGCAGTCTGCGCATGCGGTGGATCGCGAATACCGCGTCATCACGGCGCTGCACGGCAGCGGATTCCCGGTCGCGAAGACCTATTGCCTGTGCATGGATGATGCGATCATCGGCACGGCTTTCTATGTTATGGATTACGTGGCGGGTCGCGTCCTCTGGGAGCCGTCATTGCCGCAGATGGGCAAAGACCAGCGCGGCGCCTACTTCGACGAGCTCAATCGCATGATCGCGTCGCTGCATTCGGTGGACTATGCGGCGATCGGCCTCGCCGAGTATGGCAAGCCCGGCAACTATATCGAACGCCAGATCACTCGCTGGACCAAGCAATACCGCGCCTCCGAAACCGAGCACATCGGGGCGATGGAGAACCTGATCGAGTGGTTGCCGAAAAATATTCCGCAAGGCGATGAAACCACCATCGTCCACGGCGATTACCGCATGGATAACGTCATGTTCCATCCGACCGAGCCGAAGATTCTTGCCGTGCTCGACTGGGAACTGTCCACGCTCGGCCACCCGCTCGCCGACTTTGCCTATCACTGCATGACCTGGCGCCTGACGCCGGGTCAGTTCCGCGGCATGATGGGGGTCGACTTCAAGGCGCTCTGCATTCCCACGGAGCAGGAATACGTCGCCGCTTACTGCCGCCGCACCGGTCGCGACCACATTCCCAACTGGGATTTTTATATGGCGTACAACATGTTCCGGCTAGCCGGCATTCTGCAGGGCATCATGGGCCGCGTGAAAGACGGCACCGCCGCCAGCGCGCACGCGCTGGAACAGGGCAAGCGCGCCCGGCCCATGGCCGAGGCCGGCTGGCAGCAGGTTGAAAAGATCCTCAAAGGCTAAAGCGCATTAACACGTAGGATCACGAAGGCAACACGAAGGGCCACGAAGTGAAGGCCATTCGGTTATCTGCTCAATTTCAACGTACTTCACATGCGTCAGGGTATAAAGAGAGTTGTAGTCTAGATTTTCCTTCGTGTTCCTTCGTATTTTGGCCCCGGCGTAACGTTTGCACTTGCGTGAAACGTTAGCCTCTGCCGCAACAAGCCGCACTGCGACGTGTTGTCTTCGTGACCCTTCGTGTTAAGAGAGGTGCAGTTCCAAATGAAAGCAGTTCTATGCAAGGAATTCGGTCTGCCGGGCAGCCTGGTGCTGGAGGAAGTGCCATCCCCAAAACCCGCGACGGGGCAGGTGGTGGTCAGCGTGAAGGCGTGCGGGGTCAATTTTCCCGACACGCTGATCATCCAGGGCAAATATCAGTTCAAGCCGGCGATGCCGTTCTCGCCGGGCGGGGAAGTGGCGGGCGTGGTCAAGGAGATTGGCGAAGGCGTTACGCGCGTCAAGCCGGGTGATCGGGTCATCGCATTCAACACCTGGGGCGGGTTCGCCGAGGAAATGGTGGTCGATGCGGACCGCACCATTCCCATGCCTGCCAC
>JANXVW010000343.1 GCA_025351455.1 Betaproteobacteria bacterium
CTTTTTTTCGCCAGGATGAAATTGTGGTCGTATCCGCCGGCGCGCCGCAATTGGATGTCGTCGGCGTCGATGCGCGCACCGATACGCGCCGGTGTCCGGAAGTCGAAGGCCGTAGCGTCCACCGCGCGCAATTCGCCGATCGGAATGAGGCTGTCGTCGACCGGCGTGAAGCGCTCGGCGAACAGCTTCAGCTCGTGCCCGAGGATGTCGGTCTCGTCGCCCAGGTTGAAAAACGAATGATTGGTCAGATTGATCGGGGTCGGCCGATCGGTGCTGGCGCGGTAGTCGATGCGCAGCGCATCGTCGCGGGTCAGCGTAAAACTCAGCTCTACGTCGAGATTGCCGGGATAGCCTTCCTCACCGTCCGGACTGCGGTATCGCAATGTCACCGAATCTCCGCGCCGGGTATCCGTTGCGGCCCATAGCGCCCTGTCGAAGCCCTGTGTGCCGCCGTGCAAATGATTGGCGCCGTTGTTGGTGGCGAGCGTGTAGTTGTTGCTGCCGAGGATGAAGCGGCCGCCCGCAATGCGGTTCGCGTAGCGGCCGACCGTCGCGCCAAAGAATTTGCGATTCTGCGCGTAACCTTCCAGGTCGTCGAAGCCGAGCACAACGTCGGCGAATTTGCCGCGGCGATCGGGCGCAAGAATCGAAACGACCGTGGCGCCGAAGTTCGTGATCCGTGCCTCGAAGCCGTGGGCGTTGCGCAGGACGTACAGGTCGGCGCGGAGTCCGTTCGGCAGCGTGCCGAACGGTCGCACCTCGATGCTTGCGCGGCGGGAGGAGGCCATGGCGGGGATGTTAGGTGCGTACCCTGCGCAGCGTCCAATGAAAGTTTCGGCCGCTGGGATGCTGATTCCGGTATGCGCCCCGATCAGTAGATTTCGGAAGCGGTGGCGCGCAGCGCCTTCAGCATGGTCTGGGCGGCGGGGGATAGCAGGCGATTGCGCAGGGTAATGATGCCGTACGCATCCATTTTCAGCGGGAATTCGATCGGCACGAGTTCGACCATGCCGTGTTCGCGATACTGCTGCGCGACTTCGATTGGCACCGTGGCCACCATGTCGGCATGCTGGAGCAGGCTGATGGTCACCGGCAACGAGGGCGTGCTCACGACGTTCTGTGGAGAATCGATGCCAAGCCCGCGGAAAACCATGTCGAAGCGGTGCCGGATCACCCTGCCGGTGGGCAGGATCCAGCTCAAGGCCGTCATGTCCGCCAGTTTCAGTTTCCTTTTTCGCGTCAGCGGATGCCCGCGTTTGGCGACGACGCAGATCGCCTCTTCCGCGAGAGGTTCGAAATCGAAAGCCGATTTATCGTGGTGCTCGAACAGGCGGGCGACCGCGATGTCGAGCTTGCTGTCGGTCAATTGCGCGAGCAGGGCGTCACTCGAATCCAGTTCCACGCGCATCTGCAGCAGCGGGTAATGGGATTTCAGCCTGGCGACCGTCAGCGGAAGAAGCGAGATGCCCGCCGGCATAATGCAACCCACCGCCACCTGGCCGCTCAGCCCGGCCTTCAGCGCCGTGATCTCGTCGTGCGCGGTAGCGAAGTTCGCCAGCGTCATCTTGGCATGGCGGATCATGATCTCGCCGTACCACGTCGGCCGCATGCCGCGCGGCAACCGGTCGAACAGCGAGACTTCCAGCGCGCTTTCCAGTTCCTTCAGCAGCTTCGATGCCGCCGGCTGCGTCATGCCGAGTTCTTCGGCTGCGCGATGGATGTTGCCGAGTTCGTCGATGGTGACCAGCAACAGAAGCTGCCGGGGCTTCAGGCGAACCCGGATGAACCAGGCGTCATGGCGGGAGGGCATGTGGGGACTTCGTCCCGGTTATGAGGCGGGCGACAACACGCGCAGCTCCATGCCCTTTACGTAGTCCTTGACCTTCGCGCGATAGGCCTGCATGTGCGGCGCGGCGCCATGCGCTTTCAGTGCGGCGACGGTTTCCCATTTTTCGATGACGACGACCCGGTCCGCGCCGACCTTGTACTGGATCGCGATGTCCGTATCGGCATCGATCGCCGGACCGTATTCGATGCAGCCGGCTTCCGCTTTGACGTCCGGGATGATCTTGCGGAACTCGGCGAGAAATTTGTCCCGTGTTCCGGGATTGAGTTCGACTGTGGCGATGACGTGGATCATATTCACTCCTGTTGGTTTAAGGAAATACAACAGTTCTCACCGCAAAGACGCAAAGGACGCAAAGAAAAACGATGGCAGGAAACGTTATGGAGGTAGCCGCATTCATTGGCGGATGATCCGATCCAGCGAACGTTGCCCTGGGTACCGCTGCTTTCCATTTCACGTTTCAATTCGCTCGATTTTGTTCTTCCTTCGCGCTCTTTGCGTCTTTGCGGTGGACATCTGGTTAGAGAGCCTTAATGGCCCAGTGCAACGACAATCAAACCGAGCGTGAGCAAGGCGATGCCGATCAATTCGCGGCGTTCAAGGTGTTCGCGGAACAAGCGCCGTGATATCACGTAACTGAACAGCAGTTCGGTCAGGCCGAGCGTGCGCACATGCGCGACCGGCTCGATCGCCATGGCGGTGAACCAGCCGGCGGACGCGGCGGCGCCCATGAAGCCCGCGAACAGCGACGCGCGCCACGCGCGCAGCACGCGCGCGAGGACGTCGCGCTTGCGCCATAGAAGCCAGCCGCCGAGCAGCAGCGTTTGCAGGCATTGCGCAACCAGCAGCGTGCTTGCGGCCGCCATCAAAAAAGGTGTGCCGTGCAAGGACAGCGCAGCGCCACGAAAGCCGACCGCGGATAACGCAAAGCCCGCGCCTGAAGCAATCCCGAGCAACGCCAGCCGCGAAGTCCATCCGGTCAGTAACGCGCGCCACGGGTGCTGGCGATCGGCGGGGGCGAGCATCAGCACGCCGCCCGTACCGAGCGCGATGGCGATCGCCACGATGGTGTTGACCCGGTCGCCGAGAAATACGAAGCCGAATACGGCGACCAGGATGATTTCGCTCTTCGAGTAAGCCACGCCAAGCGTGAAGTTGCGCTCGGCCATGACCCGCAGCAACAGCGCAGTGGCGGCGATCTGACTGACCGCGCCCAGCAATACCCAGCCGAGGAAGGAAAGATTTCCCGGCGGCAGTGCGTACCCGCCGACTGCTTGCACGGCGAACAGCCACAGCGCGGCGAAGGGCAATCCGTAAAGAAAGCGGACCAACGTCGCGCCAAGCGTGCCGAGTTCGCCGGTCAGCTGGCGCTGGGCGACATTGCGCAAGGTCTGCGCGAACGCCGCCCACAGGGTGACCGGGATCCACAGCCAGCCGGGGTAGCCCAAAACGGGTTTGTCAGCCGCGGCCGACGAAAGGCATCTTGGTGGCCATGATCGTCATGAACTGCACATTGACGTCCAGCGGCTGCTCCGCCATGTAGAGCACGGCCTCGCCGACGCGGCTAACATCCATGGTCGGCTCGATCTTGATTTCGAGGTTGGCCTGCGGCACGCCTTTGGTCATCTTGGCGGCCATCTCGGTCAGGGCATTACCGATGTCAATCTGCGAGCAGGCGATGTCATATTTGCGTCCGTCCAGTGAGGCGGATTTCGTCAGCCCGGTCACGGCGTGCTTGGTCGCGGTGTAAGCGATCGAATTCGGACGCGGCGCATGCGCCGAGATAGAGCCATTGTTGATGATGCGTCCGCCGCGCGGATCCTGGTCCTTCATGGTTCGGAACGCTTCCTGGATGCAGAGGAACATGCCGGTCAGGTTGATGTCGACCACGTTCTTCCACTGCTCGAATGTGAGGTCCTCGAGCGGGATGGCGGGTGCATTGACGCCGGCATTGTTGAACAGCACGTCGACGCGGCCGAAGGTTTTTTTGGTTGCGGCGAAGAGGGCTTTGACCGAATCCGGGTTGGCTACGTCGGTCTGCACGGCCAATGCGCGCGAGCCGGCGCCTGAATCCTTCGCCACCAAGTCCAGCACGTCCTTGCGGCGGCCGGCGAGCGCTACGCTATATCCCGCCTTCAGCAGCGCGAGGGTTGCCGCCTTGCCTACGCCGCTGCCGGCGCCGGTGACGATTGCGATCTTGTTCTGTGTGGCCATGTTAGAGCTCCTCCGAACGATTTTTATGGGGTCGTGCCAGGACCTGTCATGATACCGCAGCGCGCGTCAGGGCTTGTACTGGGGTCGCAATGGCACCCTACGTCGACGCCTTCCGCCGGCGGAAGGCGGATTCGAGATAATTTTCACCGCAAAGGACGCAAGGGGACGCGAAGGAAAAACGAAGGGAAAAAAAGCGAACTTGGAGCGAATAACAGAGCAGCTACACCGGCCTGTATCACCAACTTTCAACTCATCGAATGGCCTCCAATGAAAGTTTTTAGCCCCGGGATTCTTGTTTTGCCTTTCCTTCGCGTCCCTTTGCGTCCTTTGCGGTGAACACATTGTTTAGTGATCGAAAAGAAAAAAGGCCGTCCAAAAGGACGGCCCCGATAGCATGCGAAGCAGTTGCGGAAATTACATGCCGGTGCCGGCGAGCCAGCCGCCGATTTTTCCTTCATAGCGTTCGCGCAGCACGACTACCGGCCCGACGCAGCCGTTGGGCAGATCGACCTTCCCAGAGGCCTTGGCGTTGCCTTCCTTGCTAAGCGGCACCGGATCGAGTTGCGCGGCAACCGATGCGCCGGAAGGGCCGTGGCAGATGACTGCCGCGGCAACGGCATCGACGCCGTCCGGAGAGCCGTTGTACTGTCCGACGCTTGCGTCATTCAGCACCAGGCCTTTCACTTCCACTTCCAGCTTGCCCTTCTTCAGTTCCGCCTTGCCGGACTTGAGCTTCCAGATCTTGCCGCAGGAATTGACCCCGCCAATGGCGGTTCCGTTGGACAGGCATGCGACCAGCGGCGCTTCGAACTCCCCGGCGACCGCAAGGTGGGTGAAGCCGCACACCAACAGCGTGCTGGTAATGGTGGCGATTGTTGATTTTGTTTTAGACATGACGACACTTCCTCCTAGACGGATTGGATTGAAGAGCTGAAGCCTGCGATTGAAACCTGGATCACGTGCGCGGTTTCGCGCGCCATCGGCGGTGATTTGGCGTGGCGCTACCATCCGCACGTCATAACATCATAACGACATATCAGTTACAAATCGATTACGGATTTCCCGCGCAATACTTCCAAAGGCAAGATTGCATTAGAGCCGGGACTGTTGCGGTGTGTTTCTGCGTGTAAACTTCCCGAAATTCTTTGCGGAGCACTACATGCCGGTCAAGCCGTTCCACCTCGCCTTTCCCGTCACCAGCCTGGAAAACGCGCGGGCCTTCTATGGCGGATTGCTGGGCTGCCCGGAAGGACGCTCGTCGCCCGACTGGGTCGACTTCGATTTTCACGGCCACCAGATCGTGGCCCACCTTTCCCCGGATGCCGGCCATCGCGATACCAACCTGGTCGATGGCGACAATGTGCCGGTGCGCCATTTCGGGCTGGTGTTGCCGATGGATGAGTGGCAGAAGCTGGCGGAAAAACTCACGGCGGCGCAGATCAATTTTGTCATCGAGCCGCACATCCGTTTCAAGGGACAGCCCGGCGAACAGGCGACGATGTTCTTCCTCGATCCCTGCGGCAACGCCATCGAGTTCAAGGCCTTCGAAAATCCGGCGATGCTGTTTGCGAAATAAAAAGCACTCCTACTCCCCCCTCTCCCCTGCCCTCTCCCACCAGGGGAGAGGGAGTTTCGAAAGCCTAAAAAAACGGGCGGCCAAGTTGTCGCCCGTTTCGCATTCAAGCTCTATCGCCTCAATTCGCCCTCTCCCCTCGCGGGAGAGGGCCGGGGAGAGGGGTCGCCAGCAACTTTTTGATTTCCGCATCGACGAACTGCGCGTCTTCGGGATTCAGCCCGTTGCCGGCCTGGTGTCCCCATACTGACGGAATCACGCGGTAGCGGGCGCCGGGAATCATGGCCGCTTCCGCTTCCGCGTCATCCGGCGGGAAATACAAGTCCGTCTGTCCGACCATCACGGTCGCCTTGGCCTTGATCGAGCCCAACGCGCGCTCCAGGCTGCCGTCGAATCCTGGCGTAGCGCCGACGTCGTTGAGTGTCCAGGTCCGCAGCATGGACAGCAGGTTGTTCGCGTCGCGCCGCAGGAAGCGCTTTTCCCAGAAGCCCGTCAGGAATTCTTCCAGCGTGTTGAAGCCCATCTGGCGGTGTAACTCGCGTTTGTAGAACGGTTGCGAAAATCCCCAGCCCGCGTAGACGCGCGCGAATGCGCGGATCCCCGCCGCTGGCTGGATCGTGTAGTCGCCGGCGTTCCACGCAGGATCCAGGGTCAGCGTTGCGCGCAGACCTTCCAGGAAGACCATATTGTGCGGCGTCGTCTGCGCCGTTCCGCACGAAGGCGCTATGCGCTCCACCATGTCCGGATGACTCACGGCCCACTGAAAAGTCTGCTGCGCGCCCATGGACCAGCCCACCACCAGCGCGATCTTGTCGATACCGAATTTCTCCGTTACGAGCCGGTACTGCGCGGCGACGTTGTCCTGGTTGGTGATAGCCGGAAAGCGCCCCCGATCCTGCGGTGGCGGCGCATTGCTCGGCGACGACGACAAGCCGTTTCCGAGTTGGTCGAGCACGACGATGAAATACTTATCCGGGTCGAGCGCCTTGCCCGGCCCGATCAGCCATTCGATGTCGCCGTGCTGAGCGGAATAGGGCGTGGGATAAAGGATGACGTTGCTCTTGTCGGCGGCGAGTCGACCGTGCGTTTTGTAAGCGATCCGCGCATTGCGCAGTGTTTCACCCGAGCGCAGGACCATGTCGCCGAGGTCGAACATCCCTTCGCCCGATTTCACGGGTTCGGCGGCGCCGACGACTTCGGAGAATGAAACAACCAGCCCGCTTACGCCGGCCGCCGCGGAGGCCTGCAGGAAAGTGCGGCGGGCGGGGCGGAAATGCAGGGGGTCGTTTCCGCGGTCGATCGCGGTCAAGGTGTCTGCCATGTTCATGGATTCGGGTTCCGATTAAGGGAGCACGACAACCTTACACCGTCCGGCGCGCCGGTTGAACGGGGTTGCGCGGTAATGCACCGTACTCGTGCGTTGCTTCGTTGCCTTGTGCGCTGACGGTGCATGCGGTTTGACGGGCCGTTCCGGCACCCCGTTGCAAACCCTTTGCGGCGCGGTTTTGCCCCGATCTCGAATCTCTGCAAGGCGGCGCGTAGCGTCGATGCCCGCGCATGCTTTTTGCGGCAGACTAGGCGCAACGAGGAGGAAAGAATGATAGCTGGCGTCACAAAAATTGGGGCAGCAGTCGCAATCACCGCCCGCCCGGGAAAATTTTCCTCCGACCGCACCATCCTCGAATACGCCGAACAGATCTGGCACGCCAAACCAGTGTCCATCAAGATGCTGTCCCGCGACGACGTCAAGGGAAAATTCCTGCAATAGTACGTCTAGTGTCGACAGCACTCTCAATCTCATCACGAAGACACGAAGGTCACGAAGAAACACGAAGAAAAGCAAGGAGAGTCCGCCGTCACCCAAGTCTCGTTGAATCGCCTGGTATCGCGGATGTCGTTACCGACCGTTGTCAGTCCTTCTTTTCTTTTGCACTTCTTCGTGTTCTTCGTGTTCTTCGTGTCTTCGTGATGAGAAGTAATCTTCAGGTTTTAATTTGGTCGGAAGCGGCGAAGGCTTCTTTCAAGGCGGCGATGCCGAAACC
>JANXVW010000186.1 GCA_025351455.1 Betaproteobacteria bacterium
TGACGGCAAGGAGCGAGATCGCCGAGGTTTACAACCTGCTGACCCTGCAGATGGGCGACGGCATCATGCTCGCCATCAAGGCGCGCATGAAGGAAACCGGCAGTGCGACGGTGATGATTACGGACATCAATCGCGTCGAAGGAGATTTGCGGCTTGCGTTTCCGGCAGTGCGGTGGTGTTTCTTCGAGCCGGACACGAGCGACTAAGGGCGGTGATTGGTGATTGGTAATTAGTGATTGGCGAAACATGCTTCGCCGTTTGATTGAAAGACTGGAAAATCACCAATCACCAATCACCAATCACCGATCGCCGATTGCCGCGCGCGATCAACCGCGCATGACGTGGGCGGCGACGCAGCGCCAACGGCCATTCCTCAACGCCCACATGTCGGTGTAGCGTCCCACGCCAGCCTTGCCGTCCGCCTTCGTATACGTCGTGCGCGCATGAATGATTGCGAAATCGCCCATGACCCGGATCAGTACGTCGTCGCACTGGAAATTCGATATCGTCATGGGCCGCGCGATCTGCGCCAGGAACTGCGCGCGGTTTACAAGCGTGCCGTCCGCATTGGTATTGAGGAAGTCGTCTGACAGGATTTTCTCGAAGCGGCCCACGTCGGAGTTCGATACCGAATCGATGTAATCCTGATTGAGCTTGGTCAGCGTTTTGACATGGGCAGTGTTTGCAGTTGCATCGGCTTGCATGGCCTCTTTCCTCCAGTTTTTGTGGACTCGACGGTTTCCGCGCCGCGGATTGTGTTCTTACGCCACCGGTTCGACGCGCCACGCCAGCGCAATCGCGAGCAGCGTCGCCCCCACCGCGATCAATCCCACCAGCCAGTAGTTCGTCAGCGTGCCGCCGGCTCCGTGGCCGATGATCGTGCCGGCAAGGAAAGAGGCCGCACCGAGGCCAAGCTGCTGGATCGCGGAGTTGATGCTCATGAAGCCGCCTCGCAAGCGGGGTTCGACGCTGGAGATGACCAGCGCCATGGCCGGCACGAATCGCCCTGACACGAACACCATGAAGATGACCGAAGCGCAAATGGCGACCCATACCGGAGCAGGCGGCAGGTTGGTGGTGATCAGCAACGGAGCAATCGAAATCAGGCCGATGAGCGTGAAAATCTGCCGCTTGCCGTAGCGGTCCGCCAGCTTGCCGATGTAGCGCGACGAGAACGCAGTGGCCAGCCCGCCGAAAAGATAGAGATAGGGCAGGTCGGTTTCCTTCAGCCCGACATTGGCCACCATGTAGGGGCTGATGAAGGGAATGACCGAGAACCCGGCGAACATCAGCGCGAACATGAATGCGAAGGCGCGCAGGTGATTCGCGGTGCCCAATACGGATCTCATCTGCTCCAGCGGACGGTGCGCCTCGCCCGCGACGATGTGGCTGCGCATCGGGGGCAGGATGCGCCAGGTAAGAATGAATACGAGCACCGACACGGCAACGAGCAGCAGGAAAGGCGCGCGCCAGGAGAAATGCGCAGCAAGCACCAGCCCGATCGGGACGCCGATGATCGAGGACAGCGCGAACGCGGACATGATCATGCCGGTTGCCGCGCCGCGCCGGTTTTCGGGGATTGCATCACCGATGATGGAATGCACGGTCGCTCCCGCCACGCCACCGAAGGCGCCGGCGACCGCGCGCGCGGTCAGCAATTCGTTATAGCCGGGCGCGATTCCGCACAGCAGCGTCGAGATCACGAAACCTGCATAGAGAAACAGCAGGGTCTGCCGGCGGTCGAAGCGGTCCGTATAGAACGCAACCGCCAGTGCCGCGACTGCCGCGGTCAGCGTGTACGCCGAGACCAGAATCCCGAACTGCTGCGGCGAGATCAGCATGACCCGCATCAATTGCGGGCCGAGCGGCATCATGATCATGAAGTCCATGATGTGGGTGAACTGGATGGCAGCGAGGACGAGGACCAAGGTACGCTCGCCGGCGGGGATTTGCGCTTTCAAACGACGGCCCTTTGGGCCGGATCGAGCCCGAATTCGGCAGCCAGCAATTCGTAAGACCGCATTCTGCTCGCGTAGTCGCCGGTGATGGTAATGATCATGAGTTCATCGGCCGCATAGGCGCCGGCAATGTCCATCAGTCTTGCCTTCACTTGGTCGGGAGTCCCTATGACCGCGCGCGCCCTTTCGCGTTCGATGATCGTTCGGTCGCGGTCCGTGTACGCATAAGCCTGGGCTTCCTCGACGGTTGCGATCGGGAATTCGCGGCCGATGGCCATGAGCAGCCGGCGATGGTCGATGCTGGTCGCAAGCCGCTGTGCGTCCGCCTCGGTTTCCGCGCACAGCGCGAACACGCAGACCATCGCATACGGCGTCGATTCCCGCAGCGAGGGACGGAAGTCCTGGCGGTAAGCCCGGGCGACGGCATCGCCGCCCTGGGCGTTGATGAAATGCGCAAAGGCGAAGCGCAGGCCCAGCCAGGCCGCCAGCGCGCCGCTGTAATCGGAAGACCCGAGAAGCCAGACTTCCGGCGAGCTCAGGCCCGCCGGCATGGCCTGCACGGTTGCATAGGGATGCTCTTCCGGCAGCGTACGGTCCAACCAGCCGACGACTTCCATGACCTGACGCGGAAACCCTTCCATGTCGTCGAAGGCTTGCGCCTTCATGGCATTCGCTGTCAGGCGGTCGCCGCCGGGCGCGCGGCCCATGCCGAGGTCGATGCGGTGCGGATGCAGCGCTTCGTGCATGCGGAACACTTCGGCGACTTTCAGCGGGCTGTAGTAGGGCAGCATGACGCCGCCGGTACCCACCCGGATGTTCCGCGTCGCGCTCGCGACATGGCCGACCAGGATCTCCGGGCAGGGATCGGCAAGCCCGCGCATGTTGTGGTGTTCCGCGAGCCAGTAGCGATGGAAGCCAAGCTGGTCGGCGCGTTGCGCCAGCGCGACGGTCGCGCGCAGGGCATCGGCCGCCGTGCCGCCGCTGATGATGGGAGACTGGTCGAGGACGCTGAGCCTGAGCGTCATACGGCGCCGGACGCGGCGGCGGGCCGTCCACCGCGCCGGATCGTGGCGAGCCAGAGGATGGCCGTGGCGGTGATCGCCAGCAGCGGCAGTGCCGTGAGATTCAGTGTGTTCCAGCCGAATCCGTAAAGGATCGCGCCCGATGTCAACGAGGTGGCGCCCATGGTCAGGTAGATCAGCAGGTCATTCATGCCCTGGGTCTTTGCCTTTTCGGCGGGAGCATAAGCCTCGGTCAGCAACGTCGTGCCGCCGACGAACAGGAAACACCAGCCCACGCCGACGAGCACCATAGACAACCAGAATGCGGTTACCGTCGTGCTGGAAATCGCAATGGTGATCGCAGCGACGTTGAGAAGCACGCCGCCGAACATGACCGGTAGTGTGCCGATTCGCGAGATCACCCAGCCGGTACCGAACGCCGGCGCAAACATCGCGATGATGTGCCATTCGATCACCAGCATCGCGGCGCCATAAGGATGTGAGCACATTTTCATGGCCAGCGGGGTGGCGGCCATCAGCAGGTTCATCACGCCGTAGGCCGTGATGCCGCCGAGTGCTGCGACGATGAACACCGGCTGGCGCACGATCGCCGACAGCGGGCGCATGCTGCCATGCTGTTCCTCGTGCGAAGGCCGAGGCAAATCCAGGCGGCGCAGGATCAGCATGGCGATGGCGGCCAGGACGACGAGCGTCAGGAAAGTCCCGGCGAAGAGAGTATCGAACAAATCCTTGGTGAGCTTGCTGCTCTCCGGACCGAAGAAGCCACCGACGATGCCGCCGGCCAGCACCAGCGAAATCGCTTTGCTGCGTGCATTGACGGCAAGGCTGTCGGCCGCGGCGAAGCGGTAGAAACCGCCCGATCCCGTGTAGATGCCGGCGACCAGTGCCGCGAGGCACAGCATCCAGAAACTGTGCGCGAGCATGGCGGCAGTGGCAAGCACCCCGCCGATCATGCCGAACAGGCAGCCGACCATGAAGCCGGCGCGGCGGCCATGGCGTTTCATGAACAGCGAAATCGGCAGGGTGGTCAGCCCGCCGCCGATGATGTACGCGGTGGCTGGAATCGTCACCAGCATCTTGTTCGTGGCGAGCGTATCTGCCGCCAGCGTGCCGATGGAAATCATGGTCGCGTTGTTCATGACCAGCAAAGCCTGGCATGCGGCAAGCGCGACGACGTTCTTGCGGTCGTTGTTCATGCGTGACGGGCCCGCCCCTACTTGAGCCGGATGTCGACGCCGTGGAAGACGAATTTCCCGGTGTTGACGAGTTTGATGGCCTGGTCTTGCTGGCGCCATTTGAATGCGGCGGGCCGCAAGTCGACGCTTTCTGCGTCCAGCGAGATGTTGCCGCCGGAGACCGACACCAGCATGCCGCAAGGTGCCTGGAGTTCCGTGCTTTCGCCCGGATGCAGGATGATGCGGGTCACCAACACGCGCGCGTTGTCGATCAGCAATGCCTGATTCGGACCTTCCGCAACCGGACCCGATTTGCCGCATCCGCCGAGGATTTCGGTGTCGATGACGTGATACGGCGTGGTGCCTGGGTTGCTGACGCGATGCGCCTTGGGTTTGGCGCCGTAGTCTATGTAATAGGTTTCGCCGATCGCGCGTTCGCCGCGCCTGACCGGTTCCTTGTCGAGATCCTGCGCGATGGTGGGCGCGGAGGAAATGTTCACGAATACCCCGTCGCTGCGATGCCAGTGATAGCGTGATTCGTAACCGGGTTCGAGCTCGACGTCGAAATAGCGCACGTACTCGTTGGCGAAGACCAGCTTGTGCCGCGGTTCCTGCTCGATGGGAACGGGGTCGTCGGCCGCATTCGAAAATTGCGGCATGAGGCACAGGGCAAGGACAAGCAGGCGCTGATTCATTGTTGGTTTTCCTCCCGGTTTCTGAATTCTGTCGTCGAGCGCGCACGCCATTCTGCCAGAAAGGCGGCGCGGCTTACCCGTCGAATATTGATTTGCTGTTTGCGCTCAGTATCTTCCACGGCAATTTGGAAGATCAGGGGAACTCTGACCGCGAATCGGGCTCCGTAGGTGCGGTGGACTGCATCACCTGTGCGGCCTGGTTTACATGGAGGAACGATGTCCCGAAGGAAAAAACCGGTCGCCGCACTGCCGGCGCTGGCAATTTTTTGCGTCCTGATTGCGCCCGCCGCCATGGCTGACGAGATCGTGATGGCCAATGGCGACCGGCTGACGGGCAAGATCGTCCGCAAGGAAAGCGAAACGCTGGTGCTTGCCACGTCTTATGCGGGCGACGTGACGGTCAAGTGGGCCGATATCCGCCGCATCTCGGCCGATGGCCCGGTTGCGGTGTATTTCGAAGACGGCAGCAAACTGAGCGGCACGATGCGGTCAACGCAGGACGGCATGGTCATCGTCACTTCGGGCGGGCTGACGAGCGCGCCGACGCCGCTCGCGAAGCTGCGTTTCATCAATCCTTCGGCGGAAGTGTCGGGTGAAGGCGCCAAAGTGACCGGCCACATCAACGCCGGCCTGTCGTCGAGCGCCGGAAACACGCAGACCACGAAAATCTACCTCGATACGGAAGGCGTGATCCGTTCGCGAGACAATCGCTATACGCTCGGCGGGCGCGGCGCCCGCACCGAGGATCGCGGCGTGCAGAGCGAATCGAACTGGCTTGCCTACGCGAAGTACGATCATTTCTTCACCAAGAAATGGTACGGCTACGGCAACGGGGATTTCGAATACGACAGATTCAAGGACATCCGGATGCGCAGCACACTCGGTCTTGGCAGCGGCTACCAGTTCTTCGAATCGGAAAGGACCAATCTCTCGCTGGAAGGCGGCCTGACCTACGTCCATACCGATTTCATCGTCGGGGAGAACGATGCTTACCCCGCCGCACGCTGGGCACTGAAATATGACCACATGCTGTTTGCCAGCAAGATCCAGTTTTTCCACGCCCACGAAGTTTTCGTCGGCCTCGACAATACCGACAAGGTATTCGTGCGTTCGCAGACCGGGCTGCGCATTCCCCTGATCGATAAGCTGAACGCGACCGCCCAGTACAACGTCGACTGGGACAACACACCTACGGACGGGAGGGTCAGGACCGACAAGACCCTGCTGTTGACGCTGGGTTACACCTGGTAGCGGCCGATGGGACTAGTAGTACTCGTAACCCTTCTTGGGTACTTTGGCGGCCTGCAGGCGCTCGCGTTCCTTGAAATCCTGCGGGCGATCCCACCAGGTGGTGCGGGCTTCCCTTTGCTTGTCGACCACTTCAGGATGCTTCTTCAGGAAGTCGCGGATGAAGGTTGTCGCCTCGGATTCGTAGTTTTTCACGTTTCTGTTCCTTTGGACTGATTACGCCTGCGGTTCGGTCATGCGCTGAAACTATACTGGCAACATCAATCTGGAATTCTACAGGCTTGCCCCCACCTTGCTACCCAGGCCTGTCCCCTGTTCCCCAATCCAGGAGTTTCCCACGTGCCCCCGAACCCGCTTCCCCCTGTTGCCCGGCGCCATCCCTTCGTCACCGAAGTCCACGGCGAGCGCCGGGTCGACGACTACCACTGGCTGCGCAACAAGGGCAGCCGCCCGGTCAACAGCTATTTGAGGGCGGAAAACGCCTATACGGCCGCGATGATGAAGCCGTCGCAGGGCCTGCAGGATACGCTGTACCGGGAGATGCTGGCGCGAATCAAGGAAACCGATGTCGAGGTGCCTTATCGCGACGGCGGGTATTTCTATTATTCGCGTACCCGCAAGGGCAAGCAGTACCGGATTTTCTGCCGCCGGCAGGGCAGCGTGGAGGCGCCCGAGCAAATCGTGCTCGATGCCAACAAAGCGGCGAAAGGGCACAAGTTCTACGCGTTGGGGGCGTTCGAAGTCAGCCCGGACGGCAACCTGCTGGCGTTCTCGTCTGACACCACGGGATTCCGCCAGTACACGATGCAATTTAAGGACCTGCGCACCGGACGTGCCCTGTCCGATCGCATCGAGAAAGTGCGCTCGGTTGCCTGGGCTTCCGACAATCGCACGCTGTTCTACGTCACGGAAGACGAAGCCAAGCGCGCATACCGGGTGTACCGCCACCTGCTCGGCAGCCGCGAAGACCAGTTGATTTACGAGGAGACCGACGCGCGATTTTCGGTATCGGTTTCCCGCAGCCGCAGCAACGAGTACCTGTTCCTGACTTCGCACAGCGCGACCGCGTCCGAAGTGCGCAGCCTGCGGGCCGACGCGCCGCAATCGACCCCTTCATTGATTCTCGCGCGCGCGCCGGAGTACGAGTATTACGTCGATCATGGCCACGGGCTGTTCTACATCGTGACCAACGACAAGGGGCGCAATTTCCGCCTGGTCACTTCGTCGGTCGATGATCCATCGCCGTCGCGCTGGACGCAAGTCATTGCCCACCGTGACGACGTGATGCTCGACGGCGTGGAGGTATTCGCGCGCCACCTGGTTGCGCACGAGCGCAAGGGCGGATTCCCGCGCCTGCGCGTGATCCGCCTGGCGGACGAGGGCGAGCATGTGATCGAGATGCCCGAGCCTGTGTACTCGGTCGGCGGCGGCGCGAACATGGAGTTCGACACCGATGTGTTCCGCTTCCACTACGACTCCTACATCACGCCCGATTCCGAGTACGACTATCACCTCGACAGCCGCGAGCGAACCCTGCTCAAGCAGCGCGAGGTGAAACGTTACGACCCCTCGAAGTATCGTTCGGAGCTGCACTACGCCGTTGCGCATGACGGCGCGCGTATTCCCATCTCGTTGGTCTACCGGATCGACCGGCGAGGCAACGGACCGCAGCCGACGCTTCTTTACGGCTATGGCGCATACGGTTACTCGCTCGACGTGGACTTCAGTTCCACGCGGCTCTCCTTGCTGGATCGCGGCGTGATCTTCGCGTGCGCGCACATTCGCGGCGGCGGGGAAATGGGCAAGCGCTGGCACGACGAGGGACGCATGCTGAACAAGAAAAACACCTTTACCGATTTTGTCACCTGCGCGGAACATCTGGTCCGCGAGCACTACACCGAGCCGTCCCATCTGGTGATCGAAGGCGGCAGCGCCGGCGGATTGCTGATGGGTGGCGTGACGAACCTGCGGCCGGACCTGTTCCGCGCGGTCGTCGCGGAAGTGCCGTTCGTCGATGTGATCAACACCATGCTCGATGCGTCGTTGCCGCTGACCACCGGCGAATACGAGGAATGGGGCAATCCGAACGAGAAGCCTCACTACGACTACATGAACTCCTATTCGCCCTATGACAACCTGGCGAAAGGAAATTATCCGCTGATGCTGGTGGAGACTTCTCTGAACGACAGCCAGGTCATGTACTGGGAGCCGGCGAAATACGTGGCGAAATTGCGTACGCTGAAGACCGACCTCAATGCGCTGCTGCTGCGCGTGAACATGGATGCAGGCCATGGTGGCGCATCCGGGCGCTACGACTACCTCAAGGAAATTGCGTTTACCTACTCGTTCATTCTCGGCGCGGTGGGCATCATGCGCTGACGCAACGCTTCACGATGGCGGATTACTGGCCCTCGAAAGGAACGTAACCAGGCCGGGCCTTGCACTTGGCCGGAATGCGCGCGGAGATCGCGCCACGCTTGGCGGAGAGGGTGTCCAGGAATATGCTGGTCGGTACATCGGCGGTCTTGTTGTTCACCTTGTGCTCGCCGGCCGATTTGAGTTCGCCTTCGAGCACGTCGCTGTCGTTCGGGTAAGGGCCGGCCACCCATTCGTACAATCCGTAACCGCCTTTTATCTGCAGGATGAAGAAGCCGCAATCGGAGTTCTTCCAGATGACCGTGCCTTCTTCGGCGCGCGCGGCGCTTGCCGTCATTGCCGCATAGAGCGACATCGCCAGTGCTGCACGAACCATGTTCATCCCGCCAGTTCCTCGAATTCCTTCTTGCGTTTGCACTGGCGCGGAATCTTCCTGTCCATCTTGGCTTTTGGCAGGCCGAAGGTTTCCGAATACACCATGGTCGGCTTGCCCTCGGTTTTGTTGACGATCTTGCGCGTGCCGAACGAAGAGAGCTTGCCTTCGAATACATTGCCCACTACCGGACTCGGTCCGCCGAGAAACTCGAACAGCGAGTAATTCTCGTCGTCGATCTTCAGTACGAAGAAAAAACAACTCGGGTCGCGCCAGATCAGCGCGCCGGTCTGCTCCGGTCCTTCGTTCTGGGATTGGGCGAACAGCGGATTGACGAACAGCAGGCTCAGCAACAAAGCCTGGATTATTTTTCTGGGCATGGGAAATCCTTGCAAGGTGGAAATCGGCTCCGGATAGCCCGGACGCCGCCAATTGAACCTCTGCAGATGATAGCCCCGGGGGCGGCCGGGGGGCAAACTTAGATCCTTTTAGCACTCGATCTTAACCCACTACACCCCTCAGTCTCACCACGCGCCGCAAGCGGCGCGTGGTGAGGTTTAGCGTTTGTGACGTCGTACGCGTGTGGTATGGCCGCGTCTCCTGCGGTGAGTGCGTGGACTTCGAACTATTGCACTTCCAGTTCCTGGAAGGACTTTTTCTTGCGGCACTGCCGGGGAATCTTCTTTTCCATCTGGCTTTTCGAGTCGGTGAAGGTCTCCGAGTAGGCCATGGTCGGTTTGCCCTCGGTCAGGTTCATGAGCTTGCGGCCGCCGAAGCCGGTCAGCTTCCCCTCGAAAACGTGGCCGACCATGGGGCTGGGCCCGCCGAGGAACTCGTAGAGGCCGAAACCCTCCGGGGTCTTCAGGACAAAGAAAAAGCAGCTGTCGTCGCGCCAGATCAGGGTTCCCTGCGTGATTTGGTCCTCGGCGGCCCCCGTCAGCGGAGCGAGGAGAAGTGTGGCGAGGGCGGCGATGATCAGGCGGGCATGCATGGGTAGTCTCTCTCGTGGCAGTACTGTTGGGCGGGGCGCAGGCCCGGGACTGAATTGGAGCGGGCAGGCAAACGCGGTAAACTTGCCCGGAGAATAGCAAACATGCCGCCCGGCGTGTCCGTGGAGCCCTCCCATGAAAGTCATCGACCTGCGCAGCGACACCGTAACCAAACCGACTGCCGAAATGCGCGCCGCCATGCTGGCCGCCGAAGTCGGGGACGACGTTTATGGCGAAGACCCGACCGTCAACCGCCTCGAAGCCCTCGCTGCCGCCACGCTCGGCAAGGAAGCCGCCCTGTTCGTCTGCAGCGGCACGCAGAGCAACCTGCTGGCGCTGCTGTCGCATTGCGAGCGCGGCGATGAATACATCGTCGGCCAGCAGGGCCACACCTATAAATACGAAGGCGGCGGCGCGGCGGTGCTCGGCAGCATCCAGCCGCAGCCGCTCGACTACGAGGCGGATGGATCGCTCGACCTCGCCCGCGTCGAGTCGGCCATCAAGCCGGACGATCCGCATTTTGCGAAGACGAAGCTGTTGTGTCTGGAGAATACCCAGGGTGGCAAGGTCCTGCCGCTCGACTATCTGAAAAGGGCGCAGGAATTCACGCGCGCCAGGGGGCTCGGCTTGCATCTGGATGGCGCGCGCGTATTCAACGCCGCCGTGCATCTGAAGGTGCCGGTCACAGAGGTCAGCCGGTACTTCGATTCCGTGTCCGTGTGCCTGTCGAAAGGCCTCGGCGCGCCGGTCGGATCGGTGCTGTGCGGCACGAAGGCCCTCATCGCCAAGGCGCGGCGCTGGCGCAAGGTCGTCGGCGGCGGCATGCGACAGGCCGGCGTGCTCGCGGCAGCGGGCATTTACGCACTGGAAAACAATGTCGAACGCCTTGCAATCGACCACGAGAACGCACGCGCACTGGCGCGGGCGCTGTCGGGCATCGAGGGCGTGGCGGTTGCACCCAACGGCGCGCAGACCAACATGCTCTACATCAACGTCGAACCCCAGCGCTCGGTAAGGATGCGCGAGTACCTGAAGAGCCAGGGCATCCTGATCAGCGGGCAGGGAAGCATCCGGCTGGTCACGCATCTGGACATCGATCGCGCGGACGTGGACCGCGTTGCCGCATCGGTGAAGGAATTTTTCACTGCGGCGGCAAAGGCGGCTTGACTGCGGTGATTGGTGAATGGTGATTGGTAAATGGTGTAATGCCTGAATCCGATCACCAATCACTAATAACCAATCACCGCCTTCCCATCACCAATCACCAATTACC
>JANXVW010000191.1 GCA_025351455.1 Betaproteobacteria bacterium
TGCTAAAAAATGGCTATGAAGAAAAATTCGCCCTGCAGATCTTCGAGCAGATCAAGGGCTTCGGCGAATACGGATTTCCAGAATCGCATTCCGCCAGCTTCGCGCTGCTGGTCTATGTTTCGGCCTGGCTCAAATGCTACGAGCCGGCCGCATTCACCTGTGCATTGCTCAACAGCCAGCCGATGGGTTTTTACGCGCCGCCGCAACTGGTCCAGGATGCGCAGCGGCACGGGGTGGAAGTCAGGGCGGTGGATGTGCTCGTCAGTCAATGGGATTGCGGGCTGGAGGAGGGTGAGGCGAGAGGCGTGAGGCGTCAAGCGAGGGAAACGGATTCTGACTTTACTCTTCACCCCTCACGCTTCACGCCTCACAATTCCACCCAGCCCGCCATACGATTAGGCCTGCGCATGGTCAGTGGTTTGTCCGGGGCCACAGCCGGACGATTGATCAAAGCGAGGGATGAAATGCTGGAATCCTTCCACACCTCACGCCTCACGCCTCACGCCTCACCCGATTTCGAGGAACTCGCGCTTAGCGCAAATCTTTCGCGCAAGGACATGAACGCCCTCGCCGCAGCCGGTGCGCTGGAATCGCTGGCCGGCCATCGCAGGAACGCGGCATGGCTGGTCGCCGGAATCGAGAAACGCCTGCCCGTTCTCGCATCGGCGCGGATCGTCGAGGCCTCGATAGCGCTGCCAGCGCCGAGCGAAGCCCAGGAAATCATCGACGACTATGCCAGCGCCGGCCTGACCTTGCGGCGCCATCCGCTCGCATTGTTGCGCCCAAGATTCGATAAACATGCTTTCAGCACCGCGGAGCAGTTGCGGGACATGCCGACGAAGACACCCGTGCACGTTGTCGGCCTGGTTACCTGCCGCCAGCATCCGGGTACCGCCAAGGGCGTGATTTTCGTCACCCTCGAGGATGAGACCGGGCAGATCAACGTAGTGGTGTGGGAAAGTCTGTCGCGCAAGCAACGGCGCCCGCTATTGGAAGCGCGGTTGCTGCACGTGGAAGGCATGCTGGAACGCGAAGGCAATGTAATCCATGTCATCGCGGAGAACCTGGTGGATCGCTCCAGGCTGATCGGCAACCTCAACGCTTCATCGCGCGACTTCCACTGAGTGAATTCGGCGCCGGATCCAGGGAACGCGGCAAGGCATGCGCCGCCACTTCCGCGCCGAGCAGAAAAATCGCCGCCGAGAAAAACAACCACATCAACACCACGGCAAGCGACCCCGCCGCTCCGAAGGCGCTGGCCGTCCCCGCGTGGGCAAGGTACAGCGCCAGGAAATGCTTGCCGATGCTGAAAAGAATGCTTGCGACCAAAGCACCGAGCGCGGCATCCCGCCAGCGCACACGCACGTCCGGCAGAATCCTCAGCATGACGCTGAAAGCGCAAACGAGGACAGCGAACGTGATGGCATGCTGAGCGGCGACCACAAGAGGCTGCGCGATGCTCCCGCCGCCAAACAATGCGTTACCGGCGAAGGACAGCAGGGAATCCATGATCAGCAGAACGATCATCAGGAAGCCCGTTCCCAGCACCAGGCCGAATGAAATGAGCCTGACCTTGATGAGCGTCGCCATCGCTCCGTGCCTGGGCGGTGCGCGCAAGATCCAGTTGAGCGCGCTGGTCAGTTCGGAAAATGTCGCCGACGCACCGATAATGACACCGACCAGCGACAGGAGCCCCACCCATCCCGGCCCGCCGGTCTTCCAGGCACTGGCCACCATCGACTGGACCGCGACCGCGCCGTCTTTTCCCATCAGGCCTTCGATCTCGGCAAACAACCTCCCCTGCACCGCCTCGGCGCCGAAAAAGAATCCCGCGACCGCGATCACGATAACCAGCATCGGTGCCATCGAGAAAGCGGCGAAGAAGCCGACCGCGGCCGATTCGGAAACAAGACGATCGTCCGACCAGGCTCGCAAGACCCTCAGCGTCCTGTCCAGCACGAGCGCCGGCACGCTCAGCCCGCGATGAAACGCAGTCGGCCAGGATCGTGCAGGAACGCGTTCGCGCCGCGCTCCAGCGGCAATTTCTACCGTTCGCATGTAAATTCTTCCCGTAGCTGACGCGGATGCCGGCTTGCCTGCCCCCGTTCGGATACCGTTGCAACTAACGTACCCGGCGGCTGTGGTTAAATGCGGACGAACCCCGGAGAGCCCATTGGAATTCAATTTCGATACGTCTATCGATCGCTACGGCACGGCCAGCGTCAAATGGAACAAGTACGGCCGCCGCGACATCATCCCGATGTGGGTGGCCGACATGGATTTTGCCTGCGCCCCTGCCATTGTCGAAGCGCTTCGCAGGCGGGTGGACCATCCGATTTATGGCTACTCCGAGCCGCCGTCCGGCCTGGCGGATGCCACCATTTCCCACCTGGAAAACCAGTACGGCTGGAAGATCCAGCCGGAGTGGATCGTCTGGCTGCCGGGCCTGGTGGTGGGACTCAACGTGGTTTGCCGCGCTTTCGGCCGCGAAGGCGCGGACGTGCTGACCGCCGTACCGATCTATCCGCCCTTCCTGTCCGCGCCGGCAAATGCAGCACGCCATGCGGTGCGCGTGCAGATGCTCGAAGCGAACGGCGCCTGGCACTGGGACATGGCGGCCCTGGAACGAGCCATCACACCGAGCTCGCGCCTGTTGTTGTTGTGCAATCCGCATAATCCGGTCGGCCGCGTATTTTCACGCGACGAGCTGCGGGAAATCGCCGACGCGTGCGTACGTCACAACCTGATTCTCTGTTCCGACGAAATACACAACGGCCTCGTTCTGGACACAGGCAAGCGCCACATCCCGGTCGCTTCGCTCAGCGAAGAAATCGCGCAGCGTACGGTCACCCTGATGTCGGCCAGCAAAACATTCAACCTGCCTGCGCTGGGCTGCGCTTACGCCATCGCATCGAATCCGGATGTGCGCGCCAAGCTCAAAAAAGCCATGGCCGGCATCGTGCATCACGTCGGATTGATGGGTTATATCGCCACCGAAGCGGCTTACAGGAAGGGGAAAGACTGGCAGCTTGCGTTGCTGGATTATCTGCGCGGCAACCGCGACCTTGTCGAGCGTGAGATTGCAAAGGTGCCGGGGTTGCGCATCTGGCATGCCGAAGCGACTTATCTTTCCTGGATCGATGCGCGCGAATTGCGCACCGATGATCCGTTGCAATTCTTCAGCGACGCGGGTGTGGGTCTCTACGACGGGGCGCTGTTCGGTGCGCCGGGTTTCCTGCGGCTGAACTTCGCGTGCCCGCGTCCCCTGCTGGAGCGGGCATTGGAGCGCATGGCCCGCGCAGTAGATGCACGGCGCGACTAACCAGTCACTACGATCCAAGCATGGTTTTACCGGCTGTCGCCAGCGCGAGCACGCCGATTGCGGCGATCCAGCTGCCGGCCACGCGCACCGCGATCTTAATCCAGCCCGTTTGGCGCTTCAGCAGGAAATCGACCATCAGCGTACCGTAGGCCAGCACTGCCAGTCCCGCGAGGCCGATTCCCAGGATGAACAGGTAAGCCTTGATGCTGCCTGAAATGGCTTCGCCATTGGCAACACCATGGCTGATGCCGAATACGACGACCAGGCCATAGAACACGGCCGCCGGCAAGGGCCACGCCGCGGCAACAAGGCCACCCAACAGGATGGCGGACGCCATGTTGAAAAACATCAGTCCATGAATAGGCGGAATCCATAACGCGGCGGCCGCGCCGACCATCAGTGCCAGGGGAAATACCAGTAGGACGGCCTCCGCCTGTGTTTTCATGCCGCGCTGTCCGGCAAGCAGGCTTAGCGCGATGAACGGCAGTAAATGTTCGAGTCCCGTCAATACATGTAGCATCCCGGCATAGAAGTCGCCCACGCCCTTGACCGTGGAATGCGCCTGCGCGCTTGCAGCAAACGAGACCAACCAGAAAACAAGGACGACTCTGCCAACAGGCGCAAATTTACGCATCGATCCGAATCAACCGCCGATGAAATGGGAAATCAGAAAATAGGCGCCGCTCAACGAGATCAGCACGCCGCCTGCGCGCAAACATTTTTCTCCGGCCTTCCACTTGTTGATGACGCCGATCAGGATCCCGAGCGCATGCAGGCTGCCGGTTGCGATCACGAAACCCATCGCGTAAGAAATCGCGTTGGCCGACTCCGGGAGCTCGGCGCCATGCGCGTAGCCGTGAAATATCGCGAATACGGCGACAATGATCCCGGCAGCCCATAGCGGGGGCCGCGCGGCCAATGCAATCATCGCGCCCAGAACGATGGCCGAAACGGCGATGCCGATTTCGATGCCGGGAATCGGCAGGCCGAGTCCGCCGAGAATGCCGCCGAATGACATGACCAGCGGGAACGTAACCGGCAGCACCCAGATCGCGGGTGCGCGCAATTGCGCACCCCAGATGCCGACGGCAACCATTGCAACCACGTGATCGAGTCCGAACACGGGGTGTTCCAGCCCGGCAAGGAAACCGCCTGATATGTCGCCCTGTCCGACGTGTGCATACGCGAGCGCCGGCACCATCAACACAAACGCAAACGCCGCCCGTAGGGCGGCGCTCGGCGACAAATGTCGCCGGCCCGAACTTTCGATCATGCGGCCCACCTCCAGCCGGATTTCCCCGGCAAATCGCCCGTCCGCGGCGCCGACGGGCGGGCAAGATCATGTCAGAAATATCCGGTAAGCGTAAGCCGAACCATGCGGGGCTCGGTCGGATGAAGATGAATATCGTCCACACCGGCGAGGGGTTCTCCCGGAAGGCGCGACGTATAGAAATAATCAATGTTACTGGCCTCGCGGTCGAACAGATTCAGCACGTCCATGCTCAGTCTCAAGTTTTTCTCCAGGAGATAACC
>JANXVW010000037.1 GCA_025351455.1 Betaproteobacteria bacterium
GCGGTCGTCGTTCGGTACGGCTTCGGCATGTGGCGTGACCATCACGGCTTTTGCGCCGAGCTGCTCCGCCATTTGCGACAGTTCGCGCGCCGCGCGCGTGCCGCTGTGGCTGGTGCCGACGATGACCGGCATGGATCCGGCCGCGGCGACGGCGGTGCGAATCAGGGTTTCGCGCTCGCCGTCGAGCAGACGGTTGGCTTCGCCCAGTACGCCGAGGATCGTGATGCCGTCGACGCCGAGCCCGCCCATGAAGCGAACCAGCCGGTCGAGGGATTCCAGGTCAAGGTTTTCGGTGTCGTCAAACGGCGTGGCCAGGATCGGGAACACGCCTTCGAAATTCAGTGCGTTCATTCGGGTTTCTCCGCAGTCGCGCATTGTCGGCCGCGAAATGTCCGCTGTCAAAGAGCGGGTACAATCGTGCGTAGAGAAAATAATATCGGGAGAAAAAGAACATGGACATGCCGCTCAATGAACTCAAGCGCGCACTGAAGGCGGGCCGCACCCAGACCGGTTGCTGGCTGAGCCTCGCCAGCCACGTATCGGCGGAAATTTGCGCGTCGGCGGGATTCGACTGGGTACTGGTGGACACCGAACATGCGCCGGCCGATTTGCAGAACGTGCACCACCAGTTGCACGCCATTGCTCCTTACCCAGTGTCAGCGCTGGTACGCGCCTACTGGAACGACACCGTGCTTATCAAGCGACTTCTGGACGTCGGCGTGCAGTCGCTTTTGCTGCCTTATGTGCAGAGCGCGGAGGAAGCCAGGCGCGCCGTTGCCGCCGTGCGCTACCCGCCGAAAGGCATCCGTGGCGTATCGGCCAACTCGCGGGCCAACCGCTTTGGCCGCGTCAAAGATTATTTCGAGCATGCCAACAATGAGATCTGCCTGATGGTTCAGGTCGAAACGCGCGCCGCGGTGTCGGAAATAGAAAAAATGGCGGCGATCGACGGCATCGACGGCATTTTCATCGGCCCGCAGGACCTTGCGGCGGATTATGGTCATCTCGGTAATCCCGGCCATCCGGAAGTGCAGGCGGCGATGGCCGATGCGCTGACCCGCATCAAGAAGACCGGCAAAGTGCCGGGCATCCTGGCCTTCAACGAACCCGATGCGAAACGCTGGATTGCGCACGGCGCGCAATTCGTCGCCGTGACATCCGACCAGCACCTGCTTGTCCGCGAGAGCGCCGCTGTCGCCGCCCGTTTCAAGACCTGACCAGACCGATAGCCTTCACCCTCAAAGTCGCAAAGAACGCAAAGAAAGACGACCAAAAGGTTCGGCGTGGAATGGATCGGATCATTTTGGAGGAGTCGTCTTCCTCCAGGTGGCGAGCACCGATGCCAGTTGCCAGCGGAGAATTTTCGCCTCCGTGATTTTTACTTTCGCCTTTCTTCGCATCCCTTTGCGCCTTTGCGGTGAGAACAAATTGGGAATCAGCGAAACTGCTGCTTCTTTTCGGCGATGCCGTCGACCATGTAATGGATGCCGCGCAGCCAGGATTTGTCCGTATTGCCGCGCAGGTCGACGGATTTCGTGTACAGCGTATTCCCCGAGGCGACATCCTTTACTTCGATGTTGACGTTGAGGATGAGGTTGCTGACTTTCTGCACCCAGCCGAGGATGATGACGTCTGCACCGAGCGCGCGGCCGATGTCGAGTTCGCAGCCGTTGCAATTGCGCAAATCCTGCTGGGCCTTCTGGGCGGCGATCAGATTCGCGGCGGCGGCGTTGTCGATGATGCGATACATTCCCCGCTGATCGAATTCCTGGCGCAGGGTATCGCTGATCAGGGTCAGCCGTTGCGTTTGCGCGGCCCGGGATGTTTCGGTTTCGTAGTCGCGCATTTCGTTGACAAGTTCGAAATCCATGACTGCCGCGCTCTTCGGCGAGGGCGGGGCCGTTTCCGCTGCAGTCGCCGCCGTGCCGATGCAAAAGCATAGAGCGAAGGCCGGTGCGATTGATCTTGCTCTCACCGCAGCCTTAGCCCGTCTTGCGAGCCGGCGATGCCCGCAACCGGTGCAGAATGGTGTCGGCAATGGCGTCTGGCGTGTCGGCTGTGTCGATGTCCAGCGCGTTGCCGGGTTCCTGGAGTGTGGCAAATTGCGATTCGAGCAGGCCGGCTTTCATATAGTGGCCTTTGCGCGCTTCCAGCCGTTTGCGGATGAGGTCGAAGCGGCCCTTGAGATAAATCCAGCGCAAGTCCGCGGTGCCCTGTGCGAGCCGGTCGCGGTATACCTGTTTCAGCGCGGAGCAGGCCAGCAGCACGCTGTCCCCGCGTCCCTCCTTCTCAACTAGCATCGCGTTCATGCGGTCGAGCCAGGGCCAGCGGTCGGCATCATCGAGGGGAATGCCGTTGCGCATTTTTTCGATGCTGGCCGGGGAGTGAAATTCGTCGGCGTCGAACAACGGCCAGCCCAGTTTCTCGGACAAGACCTGACCGATCGTGGTCTTGCCGACACCCGATACCCCCATCAGGATGACGATCATTTCGGCTTGGTCGGTTGCACCGCGTGGCCGCCGAAACCCGCGCGCATCATCGCCAGCAGTTTCGAGCCGTAGTCGTCCTGTCCCTGGCTGGCGAAACGCGCCATCAGCGCGAGGCTCATCACCGGCGCGGGCACGCCGAGTTCGATCGCTTCGATTGCCGTCCAGCGGCCTTCGCCCGAATCGGCCACCACCGGGCTGATGGTTTCCAAGGTCTGTCCTTTCTTCAGGAAGTCCGCGGTCAGGTCGAGCAGCCAGGACCGCACAACGCTGCCGTGGCGCCACATCTCGGTGACCGCCGCCAGGTCGAGGTCGAATTCGGTCTTGGCTTTCATCATCGACAGGCCTTCGGCGTAAGCCTGCATCATTCCGTATTCGATGCCGTTGTGGATCATCTTGACGTAATGTCCGGAACCCGGCGGGCCGCAGTGGATCCAGCCGCTGTCCGGTGCCGGCGCGAGGAGCCTGACGAACGGCTCGACCTTGCTGGCGACCTCTTTTTCCCCGCCGAACATCAACGCGTAACCGTTCTCGAGACCCCACACGCCACCGGATACGCCGGCATCGACGAACCCGAGGCCCCGCTCGTTGAGCCACGCCGCGCGCCGCTGTGAATCCTTGTAGTTGGCGTTACCGCCGTCGACGAGCACATCTCCTTTGGCGAGCAGTTTTGCCAACGTCTGCAATGCCTGCTCGGTGACGTCGCCCGACGGCAGCATGACCCAAACGACTCTGGGTGCGGGCAGGGCAGCCACCAGCGCAGGGAGTTCGGCATGCAGCGTCACATTTTGTTCCCGGGCAAGCGCGTCTCGCGCGGCGGGATTCAAGTCGAAAGCGGCCACCTGCGCGCCTTTGCGCGCCATGCGTCTCACCATATTCGCGCCCATGCGCCCCAGGCCCACCATACCGATCTGCATCTGATGCCTCCGTCAACCATCGATTGCCCATTGTCGCGGGTCGAATCGCGCGATGCAATAAATCCGCGGCGCAATAAATGCCGGACGCAATGCGCGCGCCTGTTGAATCCGGTAAATTGCGCGGCTCACCTAATAAAAGGAGAAGGCGATGGCGCGGGTCCTGTTCGGCAGTCTCGACGAGCTTGCCGGCAAGGCAGGCCAGGAAATCGTAGTGAGCGACTGGCTGGAGGTCACGCAGGAGCGCATCAATCAGTTCGCCGATGCCACCGGGGACCATCAGTGGATCCACGTCGACGTCGAGCGCGCGCGCCGCGAGTCGCCGTTCGGCGCCCCGATTGCGCACGGCTTCCTTACGATGTCGTTGCTGAGCCATTTTCTGAATGTGTCGCTGGAATTCGGCGGATCGAAAATGGGCGTGAACTATGGTTTCAACCGACTTCGTTTCACGGCTCCCGTGAAAGCGGGCTCGCGACTGCGCGCACGCTTCAAGCTCAAGGAGTTCCAGCGCATCGATGGTGGCGTGCAGATGCTCTGGGACATCGTGATGGAATGCGAAGGCGAGGCCAAGCCGGTGCTGGTGGCGGAGTGGGTAGGCCGACGCTATGGCTGAGCGGTTTCCGGCCCTTTTCGTTTCCCACGGCGCGCCGACGCTGCCGATCGAAGCCAGCCCGGCACGCGATTTCCTTTCTGGATTGGGAAAGGAGATCGGCAAGCCGAAAGCGATTCTCGCCGTATCGGCGCACTGGGAGGCCAGCGAGGCCGCCGTGAGCGTGGCTGAACAGCCTGAGACCATCCATGATTTCTTCGGTTTCCCGCAGGAGTTGTATCGCATGGCCTATTGCGCGCCCGGCGCGCCGGAGCTCGCATCGCGCGTGAGCAAGCTTCTCGGGGGAAAAGGCATTGCCACGCACATGCATCCGACGCGCGGTCTCGACCACGGGGCCTGGGTGCCGCTGTTGCTCATGTATCCGGCTGCGGACATTCCGGTGACGCAACTGACCGTGCAGCCGCCCCTCGGGACCAGGCATCACTTTGATCTGGGCGAAGCGTTGCGTCCGCTGCGTGACGAGGGCGTTCTCATCCTCGGCTCGGGCGGAACGACGCATAACCTCTATGAGTTCGGCCGCCATCGGCGCGATGCTGCGCCGCCCGCATGGGTCACCGGATTCCAGGAATGGCTGGCCGGTACAATCGAAGCCGGGCGGACGGATGATTTTTTGCACTACCGCGAGCGCGGGCCGGAGGCGGCACGCAATCATCCGAGCGAGGAGCATTTACTGCCGATATTCGCGGCGGCGGGCGCTGGCGATGCGGGGGTAGCCGGGCGCCGCATCCATCGCAGCCACACCTACGGCATCCTGGCGATGGATGCTTATCGCTTCGACTGATCCGAATCTGCGATGGCGAGAGAAGAATTCAGATTTATCCACAGGCTGCGCGTGCGCTGGGCAGAAGTCGACAGGCAGGGCATCGTGTTCAAGGGCCACTACCTGACGTATTTCGATGTCGGCATAACCGAATACTATCGTGCGCTCGGTTATCCCTATCCGGACGGACTGGCCGAGCACGGCACCGACCTCTATGTACGCAAGGCCGAGGTGGAATATCACGCTTCCGCGGAGTATGACGACGAGGTTGATGTTTGCGTACGGGTCGAGCGCCTTGGGCGATCGAGCTTCGACTTCCGCGTTGAGATATACCGTGCGGATCAACTGCTGGTGGGCGGCAAGGTAATCTATGTCAATGCCGATCCGGTCGCACGAAAGTCCGTGCCGCTGCCGGATTTTCTGCGCAACGCCATCAAGGCCTTCGAGCACACGGCGCCGGCCGAGGCGAGCGGAGTCCCCGCTTAAAAATATACCTGCGATGTCATACTGGCGGCCTGCCTGCGCGCCGATTTTCAGAACAATAAGATTCAAATGAGGGGACAGCCATGAATTTCGAATATTCCGACAAGGTCAAGGATCTGCAGAAAAAGGTTTCCGCCTTCATGCAGGAGCATGTCAATCCGCGGGAGTCGCGGTTCTTCGAGGAGATTGCGGAGAATCGCGCCAAGGGCAACGCGTGGATTCCAACGCGCATCGTCGAGGAATTGAAGCCCAAGGCGCGCGCCGCCGGTTTGTGGAACCTGTGGCAACCGAAGGATCACGGCGGCTTGCTGACCAACCTCGAATACGCGCCGCTTTGCGAGATCATGGGGCGCAGCGCATGGGCGCCGGAAGTGTTCAACTGTTCCGCGCCCGACACCGGCAACATGGAAGTGCTGTTGCGCTACGGTACCCCGGAACAGCAGAAGCAATGGTTGATTCCCCTTCAAAACGGTGAAATCCGTTCGGCGTTTCTGATGACCGAACCGGAAGTGGCGTCGTCGGACGCGACCAACATTCAGTGCAGCATCGAGCGCCAGGGCAGCGAGTACGTCATCAACGGCCGCAAATGGTGGTCGTCAGGCGCCGGCGATCCGCGCTGCAAGATTTTCATCGTGATGGGCAAGTCCGATCCGGACAGCGCCGATCGCCACATGCAGCAATCGATGATTCTCGTGCCGGCGGACGCCAGGGGAGTCAAGGTCACCCGCTCGCTGAGCGTGTTCGGCTACGATGACGCGCCGCACGGCCACATGGAAGTGGTGCTGGAGAATGTGCGTGTGCCGGCTGCGAACATATTGCTGGGCGAGGGCCGCGGTTTCGAAATCGCGCAGGGCCGGCTGGGGCCGGGCCGCATTCACCACTGCATGCGCATCATCGGCCAGGCGGAGCGCGCGCTGGAACTGATGTGCAAACGCCTGAAGAGCCGGGTTGCCTTCGGCAAGCCGGTGGTCGAGCACAACCTGTGGCATGAGCGCATTGCCGAATCCCGCCTCATGATCGAACAGGCGCGGCTGCTCACGCTCAAGGCTGCCTACATGATGGATACGGTCGGCAATAAGCAGGCGAAGGCCGAAATCGCGATGATCAAGGTCATTGCGCCGAATATGGCGCAACAGGTTATCGACTGGGCGATCCAGGCGCATGGCGGCGGAGGTGTTTGCCAAGATTTTCCGCTCGCGATGATGTACGCCCACAACAGAACCCTGCGGCTGGCGGACGGGCCCGACGAGGTTCACCGCAACCAGATCGCACGCCTCGAGCTGAAAAAATTCGAGGAGGCAAAACCGCATCGATGAACTCGCGGGCGGGCGCATTTGCGCCCGCCATTTACTCGCCTTCCGGCTTGTTGTACTGCAATTTCGTTTCACGATGCGGATATTGCAGCGCAGCATCCCCTTCTCTCGACAGGCGCGCACGGGCGTGCGGATCCGGTGGTTGCACACGTCGCCGCGCGTTGCCTGCAAACCCGGCACTGGCGCGGTTATCGGACATCCGGAAAAACCTTTGAACAGCCTATATCCATTGCTGAAACAAACTAGGCTAAAGAGTTGTAAGGGGGTTTCTATTCGTGTATTTTGGCCGGCGTAACGAACCTAGTGTTACGCCTATAACTTCATTCCTCACTAAGAGGGGAGTCTTGCAATGAAAATCTCGTTCAACGTAAATGGAAAAAGCACGAGCGTGGATGTCGCGCCGGATACGCCGCTGCTTTGGGTCCTTCGCGACACTCTCGGCATGACCGGCACCAAGTTCGGTTGCGGCAAGGCGCTTTGCGGCGCCTGCACCGTGCATCTGAACGGTCAGGCCGTGCGCTCCTGTCAGACCGCCATCGGTTCCGTCTCCGGCCAGAAGGTGACGACGATCGAAGGCCTCGGTGGCAACCACAAGGTGCAGAAGGCCTGGATCGCTCTGGACGTGCCGCAATGCGGCTATTGCCAGCCCGGCCAGATGATGTCCGCGTCGGCGCTGCTTGCTTCCAATAAAAATCCCTCCGACGAAGATATCGACGCCTTCATGTCCGGCAACATTTGCCGCTGCGGCACGTATCCTCGGATTCGCGCAGCGATCAAGCAAGCTGCGAAGATGGCTTAAGGGGAGACGACAAATGGAAAATATGATCAAGAACGAAACGCGCCGCGACTTTCTGAAGGTCAGCGGCTCCGTCGCAGGCGGACTGGCGCTCGGTTTCTACATGCCCGGCCGCCACAATGTTGCCGTCGCTGCCGAAGCGACGTCCAGCCCGAACGCCTGGGTCAAGATCGGCCAGGACAACACCATCACCATCATGGTCGCACGGTCCGAAATGGGCCAGGACGTTTACACGTCGATGCCGATCCTGGTTGCCGAGGAACTTGAAGTCGATCTGAGCAAGGTGAAGGTCGAGTTCGCGCCCCCGGCCGAGGTCTACATCAACGCGCTGCTCGGCGGCCAGCTCACCGGCGGTTCAACGTCGGTGCGCGACGCCTGGGAAAAGCTGCGCAAAGCCGGCGCATCCGCACGGATGATGCTGGTGACAGCCGCAGCGAACGAATGGAATGTCGATGCGTCGCAGTGCAAGGCTTCCAACGGCATGATTACCGGACCCGGGGGCAAGAAAGTCACCTATGGTCACGTTGCGGCGAAAGCAGCGGCAGTCGAAGTGCCGAAGGATGTTCCGCTCAAGCCCTCGAGCCAGTTCAAGGTCATCGGCAACGCCAAGCAAAAACGCCTGGATACCGAAGCCAAGGTTAAGGGCCAGGCGCAATTCGGTATCGACACCCGCGTCCCCGGCATGCTCTACGCTGCGGTGGCGATGGCGCCGATGATCGGTGGCAAGGTGGCTAGTTTCGACGACTCCCGCGCCAAGGCTATGCCCGGCGTCAAAGCGGTTGTCCAGTACAGCCGCGGTGTCGCAGTGGTTGCCGATTCCTACTGGCAAGCGAAGAAAGCCAAAGACCTGCTGCAAATCCAGTGGGATGGCGGCCCGAATGCCGGCAATGACTCGAAGTCGATCTGGGACGGTATTCGTACCGCCAGCGAGCAACCCGGTGCAGTGTTTCGTGAGCATGGTAATGTGGAAGCGGGCATGGGCCAGGCAGCCAAGAAAGTGGAAGCCGCCTACCAGTTGCCGTTCCTGTCCCACTCGCCGATGGAGCCGATGAACACGACGGCTGACGTGCGCGCCGACAAGGCGATCATCATCACCCCAACCCAGTTCCAGCAACTGATTCCCCACGTCGTAGGCGGTGCAACCGGGTTGAAACCAGAGCAGGTCGAAGTGCATACCACGTTCCTCGGCGGTGGTTTTGGCCGGCGCGTGGAAGTGGACTACGCGATCGATGCTGCGGAAATCTCGAAGGCCGTCGGCGCCCCGGTAAAGATGGTGTGGAGCCGCGAAGACGATATGACGCATGACTCCTATCGTCCTGCCAGCCTGATGAAACTGTCTGCCGGACTGGACGCAAGTGGCAAGCCCGTCGCCATTCGCTTTCATTCGACCAGCCCGTCGATTTCGGCGCGCCTGTTCCCGAGCATCGTCAAGGACGGTATCGATCCTTTCGCAGTGGAAGGCATCGACAACTATCCGTATGACACGCCAAACATGAAGCTCACTTACCAGATGCACGACGCTGGCGTGACGCCGGGTTACTGGCGCGGTGTTTCGCACAACCTGAACGCGGTTGCGCTCGAGTGCTTCATCGACGAACTGGCGAATGCCGCCGGCAAGGATCCGATCCAGTACCGTATCGACATGCTCGACATGGGTTCGACCAAGCACCAATGGTCGGGCCTGTCCGCTGGCGTGCCGGTCGGCGCCCGCATGAAGAGGGCCCTGGAAGAAGTTCGCGCCAAGTCCGGCTGGGGCAAGAAATTGCCCGAAGGCCATGGCATGGGCGTCGCTGTGATGGAAGGCTACAACACCGTGATCGCGATGGTTGCACAGGTGAGCGTGTCCGCCGACTACGACGTGACCGTCGAGAAGGTAACGGCCGTCGTGGACGCCGGCACCCTGATCCATCCGGACCAGGCGCTGGCGCAAATGCAAGGCACGATCAACTTCGGCCAATCCGCTTGCATGTGGGGCGAAATCACCATTAAGAACGGCGGCGTCGAACAGACCAACTTCGACATGTACCGGGTTGCTCGAATGAATGAAGCTCCGAAGGTTCTGGATATTCATTTCATCAAGAGCGACAGTACGCCGGGCGGTCTGGGCGAACCGGGCACCGCGGTGATTCAGCCGGCTATTGGCAATGCAATTTTTGCCGCCAGCGGCAAGCGCTGCCGTACCCTGCCGTTCTCGCCGGAAAACATCAAGGGCTCCGCCTAAGGTGTAGTCAACCCCGGCTGGAAACTCGGCCGGGCGACCAGCGCATTTCTTCAACCCCCCGTCGGATTCCGACGGGGGGTTTGTATTGGCATTGTGCGGTCGGCCTGGATTAGAATCGTTGTTCCCGTTCGAGCAGAGCGGTAGCGAAGAAAGCAAGGCATTATGGACAGCGTGGATTTACAGGTATTACGCACCAGCGTCGCATGGCTCGACGAGGGCCATCGGGTGATTCTCGCCACCATCGTCGAAACCTGGGGATCTTCCCCGCGGCCGGCCGGTGCAATGCTCGCGATACGTGATGACGGGCTGGTTGCCGGATCGGTTTCCGGCGGTTGCGTGGAAGACGATCTGATCTTGCGTATCCGCGACAAGTCGCTCGCGATCGAAAAGCCCGAGATCGCAACTTATGGAATCAGCAAGGACGAGGCGACACGCTACGGCCTGCCTTGCGGCGGCAAGCTCGAACTGGTGCTCGAGCCGGTGGGCGACAAGCGCAGCCTCACGGAACTGCTCAAACGCGTCGACCGCCACGAACTTACGGCGCGAACCCTGGACATGCAAAGCGGGCAGGTGACACTGCAGCCGGCGAACCGCGCGGACAATACGCTCAGCTTCGATCGCAAGCGCTTGACGACAGTGCATGGCCCGCGCTGGCGCCTGTTGGTCATCGGCGCAGGTCAACTCTCGCAGTATCTGGCGCAAATGGCCCAGGCGCTCGACTACAGCGTCACCGTCTGCGATCCACGCGAGGAATATGCGGATACCTGGAACGTACAGGGCACCGTCCTGGAACGCGGCATGCCTGACGACGTCGTGCTGGCGATGAACCTCGATTCGCACTGTGCCGTTGTAGCCGTGACCCATGATCCGAAGCTTGACGACCTGGCGCTAATGGAAGCGCTCAAGTCGCCGGCGTTTTACGTGGGGGCGCTGGGTTCGCGGCTTAATTCGCAGAAGCGGCACGAACGCCTGGTGATGTTCGACCTTTCCGAAGCGGAACTCAGCCGCCTGCATGGGCCGATCGGGCTCAACATCGGTAGCAAGACGCCGCCCGAAATTGCTGTGTCGATTCTGGCCGAAATGACGGCAGTGCGTCATGGGGTGGATCTGGACAAGGTAGGCATCCGGGAGACCGGAGACGGCTCGGAAGGCAATCAACAGGTCTGTGTGATCGCACAGACCGCTTGATCGGTCCAAGAAGAAATTACTTATGGG
>JANXVW010000205.1 GCA_025351455.1 Betaproteobacteria bacterium
GCCTTTCCTGGTGTTCGACGATGCCGACCTGGATGCCGCGGTCGAAGGCGCGATGATTTCCAAGTACCGCAACAACGGCCAGACCTGCGTATGCGCCAACCGCATCCTGGTGCAGGACAGCGTCTACGATAAATTCGCCGCCAAGCTCGCGGAAAAAGTGAAGGCGCTCAACGTCGGGCCAGGCACGCAGGCCGGCGTGACGACCGGCCCGCTGATCGACGAGAACGCGGTGAAGAAAGTCGAGGAGCACATTGCGGATGCGTTGTCCAAAGGCGCCAAGGTCCTGGTCGGTGGCCACAAGCACAAACTCGGCGGCCTGTTCTTCGAACCGACCGTGCTCACCGACGTGAACACCACGATGAAAGTCACGAAAGAAGAAACCTTCGGTCCCGTCGCGCCACTGTTCCGATTCAAGACCGAAGAAGAGGCCATTGCGATGGCCAACGACACCGAGTTCGGTCTCGCCGCGTATTTCTACGCGCGCGACATCGGCCGCATCTGGCGCGTCGGCGAAGCCATCGAATCCGGCATGGTCGGCGTCAACACCGGCCTGATTTCCAACGAAGTCGCACCCTTCGGAGGTGTGAAGCAAAGCGGGATAGGGCGTGAGGGGTCGAAGTACGGGATAGAGGAATATCTGGAAGTGAAGTATCTTTGTATTGGCGGACTGTGAAGGGTGGTGACTGTCGTGACTGCCGGAGAAATGCCGTGACTACGTGACTATCGTGACTATCGTGACTGTCGTGACTGTCGGGTTCGACAGCCTTTAGCACTTACGGCAGTCACGATAGTCACGATAGTCACGTGTTCATCCGTCACGGAATTTAAATGGCCTTCAACCAACCCGCCCCCCAGCTCGGCAACCAATACACCACCGACCGCGTGCTGCGCTCCTACCTCGCGCGGGCGCTGCCGGCGCAGATGCTGAAGGAGATCGAGCGGGAGTTCATCGAGTTGGGCGAACTGGCGGGCGACGAGCTTTACCGGCTGCAGCTCGGCGATCGCCTGAATGAACCGGTGCACACGCCCTGGGATGCCTGGGGCAACCGCATCGATCACATCGAAGTGTCGCCGTTGTGGAAGAGGGCCGAGCGGCTCGCCGCGGAAAGCGGGTTGATCGCGACGGCATACGAGCGGCGCCACGGGCGGCACTCGCGTATCCACCAGTTCGCGCTCGTGCATTTATTCACGCCGGCAACGGATGTCTACAGTTGCCCGCTGGCGATGACCGACGGCGCGGCGCGCGCGCTTATCGCCTCGGGCAATAAGGCACTGATCGATCGCGCGGTTCCGCATCTCACTTCGCGCGATCCGGCTCAATTCTGGACCAGTGGCCAGTGGATGACCGAAAGCACCGGCGGTTCCGATGTCGGCTTGACCGAAACCACGGCAAAGCGCGACGGCGAGTGCTGGCGGCTTTATGGCCGCAAGTGGTTCACCTCCGCGGCGACGTCGCAGATGGCGCTGACCCTGGCGCGGCCCGAGGGCAATCCCGGCGGCGGCAAAGGCCTCGCGCTGTTCTATGTGGAATCGCGCAATGCTGGCGGGCAGCTCGACCACATTCTCGTGCACCGGTTGAAGGACAAGTTGGGCACGCGCAAAGTGCCGACCGCTGAACTCACGCTCGACGGCACGCCGGCGACGGCGGTGGCCGGCGAAGCCGATGGCGTGCGCAACATTGCCCCGATGCTCAATGTCACGCGCACCTGGAACAGCGTGAGCGCGGTGTCGTACATGCGTCGCGGCCTGGCGCTGGCGCGCGACTATGCCGCCAAGCGCATCGCCTTCGGTGCGCCGCTCGCCGAAAAACCTCTGCACGTCGATACGCTCGCCGGCCTGCAGGCTGAATACGAAGCCGGCTTCCACCTCGCCTTCTTCGCGGTGGAATTGCTCGGGCGGGATGAAACCGACGGGCTCGATGCCGCGGGCAGGGACTTGTTGCGCCTGCTGACGCCGATCGCGAAGCTCGTCACCGGCAAGCAATCGGTCGCCGTACTGTCGGAAATCCTCGAAAGCTTCGGCGGCGCCGGTTACATCGAAGACACCGGCCTGCCGTTGCTGCTGCGCGATGCACAGGTGTTCCCGATCTGGGAAGGCACCACCAACGTGTTGTCCCTCGACGTGCTGCGCGCTTTGCAATCCGGCAGCGCATTGTCCGCGCTGCAGATTGAAATCGAAACCCTCGCCTCCAGCGTGCGTGACCTGCACCTGCTTGAATGCGCAAAGGCGGCGCAGGCCGCCATGCAGCACACCCAGCAGTGGATCGCCAAGGCGTCCGGTGATGTCATCGAGGCCGGCGCCCGGCGATTCGCAATGACCCTCGGTCGCGCCTTTGCACTGCTACTTCTGTGCCGCCAGGCGCAGTGGTCCCTCGACCACGAGAAGGACCCGCGCGCGCTCGCCGCCGCTGCGCGTTTCGCGCAAAACGGCGTGGACATGATTGCGGCCGAGGACCTGGTGTTTTCCAATTCGCTCGCTAACGATGGCCCGGCTTAAGGGGACGAGTTCGGCGAGCAAGCGCAAGCGCGAATCCGCAAAGTGGAGTCGAATGAGCGTGTCGATGGCCGGGTTGAAATGCGCGAAGTGCAAGCAAGGCACTTGACGATGCTGCGTAAAGTGCCCCCATCCCGATTCGGGGGATGAGGGCTGAGCCTACTGCAGAATCAGTGACGGGTAGTGGGAGTTGCGCCGTTGCTGCTGCTCACGATTGCCGCTGCCACTGCCCCGGTGACCACCACCACCGCGGTAGCCGTGATCACCATAGCCGTGTGCGACGAAATGCCAGCTCCCGCGCCCGTCGAGGCCCCGCCGGGCGTTCCTGATTTTTCCGCAGGGTTCGGGTCGGCAGCAAGGCTTGCGCCGGACAGAATGCACAGAAAAATGGATCCCCATGCCAGTTTTCCCATTGTCTTTCACCCCCCTTTGCCAAAGAATTGGCGACAGTATCACCCCAACTTCTGGCTTATGACAACTTCCTTCTGCATCGGCGGCGCGGGCGAACGACGAGGTTGCGTGCCAGGAATTGCCGTGCCGGGTGACCGTCGTGACGACTCGAAGGGGTAACTGCAAGCGCCTGGTTCCGAAATAACCTTACCGCGACCGTCACGTGTAACGTTCGTCACGGCTTCAACTGATTCCGAACTTTTTCTTGATCGCATGCATGGAGCGCCGCATAGCGGTCGCACCATCGTTCGATCCGAACGACATCGCGCGGCGTTCCTCGTCGGTGCAGATGGCGAGGCAGGCAAAAACGGTATCGATGATCCTGCTGTCGAATGCCTTCCGGCCCTTGTCCGCGGACTTCACATCCGCCGAGGGCACGATGGCCCGAAACTCCTGCGACCGCAGCATCAACCGGCGCATTTCATTCGGTTCGTCGGGCTCGGCGGTTTCGGTGCTCACCGGGAGCGACGGGCGCAAAGCTTGCCAGATCCTGTCGGCGGAACTCCCGGCCATACTCCGATCTGTTGCTTTCATGACGGACTCCTGTTCATGCTGGCTGGCCGTATTCGGGAAGATCGCCTCGTCCCGCACCAGTTGCGGGGGAAGCCTTGCCCCATACAGGGCATATCCGATGCCAGGGAGGAAGCGGAACGAAAGGACTACTGAAAAAAGCGGCCGGCACACAGGGAAAGTGAACCGGAAATGCCCGTCTGACGCCCCTGTGCGCCCCTCTGATGGGCAGGAAATCGGCGGCCCGAGCGGCGGACAACCCCACCGGGGTCGGATGGCTTCTACGTCATGTTTTTCGACGGGGAGCAGTCGAAGGGTCGACGCACGTGTCGAAGATTCCGCAGCCCAACCCCGAACGGGGCCGAATGCGCGTGGATAGTGGTGGTGCTTCGCGCTTGATTCTGCCCCTTCCCCTCCAAGGGGAAGAATGGGATGGGGATGCCCTTTTCCTGCCCTTCCCCCCAAGGGGAAGATTGGGATGGGGATGCCCTTTTCCTGCTCCTTCCCCTTGAAGGGGAAGGGGACTACTGTGGAAACCAACTCTCATGGGAAGGGGACTACTGTAGAAACCAACTCTCATGGGAGGGGGACTAATGTAGAACCCAGTTTTGACGGGAGGGAGGCTAATGCGCCGCGCACCTGTTTCGCAGTTCGAGGCATGCGCTCAACTCCCGATGCGCAGCAACCTGGTGCGCAGCCCTCACACGCTCCTTCCCCTTCAAGGGGAAGGCCGGGATGGGGATGGGTCACGTTGTTACGTCAGGTCCTACTTTCGTTTAGCCGGATTCTTCTTCATCGCGTTTGACCCATCCCCGCCCCGGCCCTTTCAGTGTTGCGGAGCATTGGACCCATCCCTACCCCGGCCCTCCCCTTGAAGGGGAGGGGGACTAATGTAGAAACCAGTTTTGACGGGAGGGAGGCTAATGCGCCGCGCACTTGTTTCGCATCTCGAGGCAGGACGGCGGGATCAGCCCATGAACTCCTTGACGATGCGGTTGAACTTTTCCGGGTTCTCCATGAACATGAAGTGGTTTCCGCCTTCGTCCTCTTCGAAGATTTCTACGCGTGAGCCGGGAATCTGACTGCCCACCCAGACCTGCGATTTCCAGCCGACCAGGCTGGTCTTCGCACCAACGACCAGCGTCGGGATATTGATGCGCGGGATCACGTCGCGCCAGTCGTTGGTCGCGTGGTCGTAGAGCAGGCGGGCGGCGTATGCGCGCGGCATCTTGAGGTTCTGCTCGATCACCCAGGCAACCTGCTCGCGGGGGTACTGCTTGGTGAACATGCCGGTGATGAATCCCTCGGTGGTCTTGACGCCTTCCGCGCCCGCCAGCGCGTTGGTCACCGAATAAAGCGATTCCTTGTCCAGGATCGCGCCGGCGTTCTCCTTCTCCTGGTCGGACCAGACCGGATTCATCGTGATCATGGGCATCTGGTCGATGAGGATCAATTTGGCGAGGCGGTCCCTGCCAAACAGTTCCCAGTAGCCCCAGATCACGGAGCATCCCATCGAGTGTCCTGCCAGGGTCACATTCGTCAGCCGGTTTGCGACGATAAACTCGTGGACGTCCGCGGACAGCCGCTGGATGCGATAGCCGTGTTCGGGTTTGTCCGATTCGCCGTGGCCGCGCATGTCGATGGCAATGACACGATAGCGATCGCTCAGTCCCGCGATCTGGTCCCTGAACTGCGCCGCGGTCTGGGACCACCCCGGGATCATGACCAGCGCTTTCCCGGAGCCGGCTTCGATGTAGTGGAGCCGGGTGCCGTCGTTGGTGGTGAAATAGCCTTCCCTGGTGTCGGCGCCGAAAGCGGTGTTTGCCAGGCAGGCAGCGGCCAGTAGCAGCGCAGCCGTAAACCAGGACGATCTTGGTTTCGTAGACATGCTGGGTTCCTCCGTGGGTTGTGGGGGCGGCTTTTATCGTTCTGAGCCACTCTGACTTAACCTGTTCGAAGCGAGATTGCGCGCGTCAGCGGCCCGCGGGCGCTTATCAGACTACGCCATCATCCCGGCGCGCGCAAAACGGGCGAAGCCCCCGTCGCGTGGGTTCGAGAGTCGGGGCCGGTTAGCCATTCACGGCTTTTTCGGCAACGCATGCAGTGCGAAGCGAAAATCCGCCGCCGCCTGGGCGACTTTCATGGCGGGTTCGCCGGGCTTGTACAAGGCTGAGCCGAGCCCGAAACCATCCGCGCCGGCGTCCCAATAGTCCCTCATGCTGGCCGGTGTGATCCCGCCGACCGGGATCACGGGCACATTCTTCGGCAGCACGGCGCGCAGGGACTTGAGTACCTTCGGCGGGTTGGATTCGGCGGGGAAGAGCTTGATGCCGTCGGCCCCGGCCTCGATCATGCGGAAGGCTTCCGTGGCCGTGCCGAAGCCGGGCACCACGAAGAGGTTGCGGCGCTTGGCGGCCTCGACAATGCGCTCGTCCGCGTGCGGCATGACGATGATCTTGCCGCCGGCATCGGCCACCTTCGGCACCTGCTCCCAGTCCGTGACCGTACCCGCACCGACCAGCACCTTGTCGCCGAAGCGCTTCGCCAGCCGCATGATGCTGGCGAACGGCTCGGGCGAATTGAGCGGCACTTCGACGATGCAGAACCCGGTCTCGACCAGCGCGGCGCCGACGTCCAGCGCTTCGCCCGGCTTGATGCCCCTGAGGATGGCCACCAGCGGCCAGCGTTTCAACCAGTCAGAAAATGTGTCGGTCTTCATTGTTCAGATTTACATCTAGTTCGAATTCGATAACC
>JANXVW010000233.1 GCA_025351455.1 Betaproteobacteria bacterium
TCTTCAGGAAGCGGATTACCATCGCCACGTTGCCGCGCTGGCGGAACACGTTCACCCGGAAGCGCCCGATGTCGGGGACCACCTGGGCGAAATTCATCTCGAAGGTTTCCTCGAATTCCCTGATCTGCTTGTCGCTCATGATTTCATAAGCGATCTTGCGCGCGGTCTCCGGATCGATGATCTGCTGGTTGACCGGCATGATGATGCCGAGGATCTTGATCGATACCGGTGCGCCCGCCGAGATGAAAAGGTCGGACGCCTGCTTCTCCGCCATCAGCTTGAACAAAGGTGTCAGAAACATGTTGGCCTCGATGACTCGTGATTGAAGGGGATTGCGCCGATCCTGCCTCGCAGGCTTGCCCGACAGCCGCGCTCAGATGCCGCGCAACAACTCATTGATGCTGGTCTTGGCGCGGGTCTTGGCGTCGACCTGCTTGACGATCACCGCGCAGTAAAGACTGTATTTTCCGTCCGCCGAGGGCAGGTTGCCGGACACCACGACCGAACCGGGGGGAATCCGCCCGTAGGTCGTCTCGCCGGTGTCCCGGTTGAATATCTTGGTGCTCTGGCCAATATATACGCCCATCGAAATCACCGATCCTTCACCCACGACGACGCCTTCGACCACTTCCGAACGCGCGCCGATAAAGCAATTGTCCTCGATGACGGTCGGATTCGCCTGCACCGGCTCCAGCACGCCGCCGATGCCCACGCCGCCGGAAAGGTGCACGTTCTTGCCGATCTGAGCACAGGAACCCACGGTCGCCCAGGTATCGACCATGGTGCTTTCATCGACATACGCGCCGATATTCACGAACGAGGGCATGAGCACGACATTCTTCGCGATGAACGAGCCCCGGCGCACGACGGCATTCGGCACTACGCGAAAACCGCCGGCGCGGAAATCGGCGCTGCCGTAATCGGCGAATTTGGCCGGCACCTTGTCGAAATAATTGGTGTAACCGTCACGCACGACTTCATTGTCTTGCAGGCGAAAGGAAAGCAGCACGGCTTTCTTGAGCCACTGGTGCGTCACCCATTCATTGCCGGACTTCTCGGCCACGCGCAGCTTGCCCGAATCCAGCTGGGCGATGACTTCCGCCACCGCCTCCTTGAGTGCGGGTTCCGCGGTCTTCGGTGTAATGCCGGCGCGGGCTTCGAACGCCTTATCGATGACTGACTGCAAATCCGTCATTCTTGTTCTTTCCTTTGGTGAATTGAGAGTAAAACGCCTTCAGCCGCTGCGCCGCTTCGAGGCATTCCTCGACCGGCGCCACCAGAGCGACCCGGATGAAATTGCGACCCGGATTAATGCCGTGGGTTTCCCTGGCCAGGTAACTGCCGGGCACGACAGTGACATTATATTGCCCGAACAACTGTTTAGCGAACTCCGTGTCGTCGATCGGGGTGCGCAGCCACAGATAAAACGCCGCTTCCGGCATTTTGACCTCGGTGACCGGCGACAGGATGGCTAGGGTCTTTTCGAATTTTTCCTTGTACAGCCTGCGGTTCTCCTGGACGTGTTGCTCGTCGCTCCATGCGGCGGCACTGGCCGCCTGGACAGCAGGGCTCATCGCGCAACCGTGGTAGGTCCGGTAGAGCAGGAATTTGGCGAGGATCGCGGCGTCGCCGGCAACAAACCCGGATCGCATGCCGGGCACGTTGGAGCGTTTCGACAGGCTGCTGAATGCGACGAGCCTGCGAAAATCGCCGCGCCCCAGCCGATGTGCGGCTTCCAGCCCGCCGAGCGGCGGCTTGCTCTCGTCGAAATAAATCTCTGAATAGCATTCGTCCGAGGCAATGACGAAACCGTGGCGATCGGAAAGAGCGAACAAGGCGCGCCATTCGTCTAGGGTCATGACCTTGCCGGTGGGGTTACCCGGCGTGCAAACATAGATCAGCTGGGTCCGGCGCCAGACCCCGTCCGGGAGTTGCTGCAGGTCCAGGGCGAATCCGTCGTCGGCCATCAGGTTCAGGAAATGCGGTTGCGCGCCGGCGAGAATGATCGCGCCTTCGTAAATCTGGTAAAACGGATTTGGCGCGACGACGGCGGGCCGTTCGCGCGTTCTGTCGATGACCGCCTGCGCGAACGCGAACAAGGCTTCGCGGCTGCCGTTCACCGGCAACACCTGCGTGGCCGGATCGATTTTTTCGATGCGGTAGCGCCGCTCGATCCAGGCGGCGATGGCTTTGCGAAGCGGTTCGCCCCCCGCGGTCGCGGGGTAACTGGACAATCCGCCGAGTTGTTCGATCAAGCCATCGCGGATGAATTGCGGCGTGGCGTGTTTCGGTTCGCCGATCGACAGGCTGATCGGCCGCAGGGCAGCATCGGGTTTGAGGCCGGCGAGCAGTGCCGAGAGCTTCTGGAACGGGTAGGGCTGGAGTGTGGCGAGGTTCGGATCCATATATCGAGGCAAGAAGCCGCGTCGTCCGTGACGGGCGGTCGAATTATAAGGGTGAGCGTACCGGCGAAGAAGAACAACATGGCAGCTGGTTTCCAGCGATGTGCTTGCCATGATCCAGGGCGAAGTCGTCAGGGTGATGCTGCTTTTCTATCTTGCGCCGTTGTGGACGCGCTGGCGGGAATGGACACGCGCGCCCTCGCTTTCGAGCAACTCGGCTGACGCGACTGAATCGGGGGAGGCAATGTAGGTCGCCTCCGCCCTGCATACCGTGCGTCTGGAAGCGTCAGCGCACGGATGACAGGGGTTCGAACTGCGCAAGGTCGATGCTCGGTTGCGCCTTCCAGCCTTTTTTGCGGTGCTCCGCCGCGACGGTGGTGAAAATGCCGCCCCGCACGAAAAAGCGCGCGGTCAGGCGCATGAACCGAGGCTGGGTGGCCTTGGCCAGGTCATCGAGCATGCGGTTGGTCACCGCTTCATGGAACGCCCCCTGATTCCGGTAGGACCAGACATACAGCTTCAGGCTCTTCAGTTCCACGCATTTGCGGTCCGGGATGTAATCGAGGAACAGGGTGGCGAAATCCGGCTGGCCGGTTTTCGGGCAAAGGCAGGTGAACTCGGGAATCTCCATATGAATCAGGTAATCCCGTGCCGGACTGGGATTGGGAAAGGTGTCGAGAGATAAAGAGGGCTTGGTCGGCATTCTCTGAAGGCCATTCCATTGTTAAAAT
>JANXVW010000275.1 GCA_025351455.1 Betaproteobacteria bacterium
TGGCTCAACCCGCCCAGGCTCAGGATGAAAAGGATCGCCGCGCCAATATAGGAAACAGTAATGATTCCGGCTGCCATGTTATTTTCCTCAGTCTCTTCTGAACATCTTGAGCATGCGCTGGGTGACCCAGAATCCGCCCGAAATGTTGATGGTGGCTATCAGTACCGAAATCCCCGCCAGCACGAGGACGGTCACGGATGAATTGCCGATCTGCAGCAGCGCGCCGATGACGATGATGCCGCTGATCGCGTTGGTCACGCTCATCAGCGGCGTATGCAGCGCGGGCGCCACGTTCCAGATGACGTGGTAACCAATGAAGCACGCCAGCACGAACACGGTCAGGTGCTGCATGAACGCCGTCGGCGCGGATGCGCCGATCAGGAACAGCAACAGCGCGCCGATCGCCATCACCACGAGCGATGCGTAACCTTTTGAAGGCTTCTTCTCCTTTGCTTTCGGCGCGATCGCGGCGGCCGGTGCCGCTGCAATCGCGGGCACCTTCAGCGGCGGGGGCGGCCAGGTCACCGCACCCAGGTTGATGACCGTCGCGCCGCGGATGACGTCGTCTTCCATGTTGACGACAATGCTGCCGTCTTTTTTCGGCGTGAGGTCGGTCAGGAAATGGCGCAGGTTGGTGCCGTAGAGCTGGCTCGATTGCGTCGCCAGCCGGCTCGGCAGATCGGTATAGCCGATGATCGTGACGCCGTTGCGCACGGTCACTTCTCCGGGCTTCGTATAGTCGCAATTACCGCCCTGCTCCGCTGCCAGGTCCACGACCACGCTGCCTTTGCGCATGGAATCGACCATTGCGCCGGTGATCAGCTTCGGCGCGGGCTTGCCGGGAATCAGCGCGGTGGTGATGATGATGTCGACGTCCTTGGCCTGGGCCGCGAACAGATCCATTTCCGCCTTGATGAACTCCGGGCTCATCTGCTTGGCATACCCACCGCCGCCCGAGCCTTCTTCCTTGAAATCGAGTTCGAGGAATTCCGCACCCATGCTCTCGATCTGCTGCTTCACCTCGGGACGCACGTCGAATGCCCTGACGATTGCGCCCAGGCTGCGCGCCGTGCCGATGGCGGCAAGGCCCGCGACGCCGGCGCCGATCACCATGACCTTGGCGGGCGGCACTTTACCCGCGGCCGTGATCTGGCCGGTAAAGAAACGCCCGAAATGCTGGGCCGCTTCGATCACGGCGCGATAGCCGGCGATGTTGGCCATGGAGCTAAGGGCATCGAGCTTCTGCGCGCGCGAGATGCGCGGCACGGCATCCATTGCGATCACCGTGACCCGGCGCGCCTTGAGCCGCTCCAAGAGGTCCGGATTCTGCGCCGGCCAGATGAAACTTAGCAGCGTGCTGCCTTCGCGCAGCAATTCCGCTTCATTGACCCCGAGCGCCGGTTGTTGTTCCGGCGCGCGCACTTTGAGGACGATGTCGGATTGCGCCCAGAGTGCACGCGTATCCGCCACGACTTCGGCGCCGGCCGCACGATAGGCATCGTCGGCAAACTGCGCGCCGTCGCCAGCGCCGGCCTCGATGGCCACGGTATAGCCGAGTTTGGCCAATTGTCCGACTGTCTCAGGCGTGGCGGCGACCCGCTTCTCGCCCGCATGGACTTCCCTTGGAATGCCGATTTTCATTTTGTTACGTCCTCCCCTTGAATCCTGCGTCCATCATCGATGCGGGCGGTCGATTACCGATGCTTGTACTTTGCCAGTTCAATCTTGCCGATCTGGTTGCGATGCACTTCATCCGGGCCATCGGCGATGCGCAGCAACCGCGCCAGCGCATAAGCCACGGCAATGCCGTGGTCATTGCTGAGCCCGGCGGCGCCGAACGCCTGGATCGCCCAGTCCACCACCTTGCACGCCATGTTCGGCACGGCCACCTTGATCATGGCGATTTCGGCTTTTGCACCCTTGTTGCCCACGGCATCCATCATGTAGGCGGCATGCAGCGTCAGGAAACGGGATTGCGCGATGGCGATGCGCGACTCGGCAATGCGTTCCAGCGTGACGGTGTGCTCGGCGACCGGCTTGCCGAAAGCTACCCTGTTCAGCGTGCGTTTGCACATCGCTTCCAGTGTGCGCTCCGCCAGTCCGATCAAGCGCATGCAATGATGGATACGCCCGGGCCCGAGCCGGCCTTGCGCGATCTCGAAGCCGCGTCCCTCGCCCAACAGCATATTGGATGCCGGCACGCGCACGTCGGTGAACAGCACCTCGCCCGCGCGATCCGGCATGCCGTAGTAGCCGAACACCGGCACGGCACGCTGCACATCCACGCCGGGCGCATCGCGCGGCACCAGGATCATCGACTGCTGCTTGTGTCGGTCCGGATTGTTCGGATCGGTCTTGCCCATGAAGATGAAAATCTTGCAACGCGGATCGACCGAACCGGTGGCGTACCATTTGCGGCCGTTGATCACGTAGTCGTTGCCGTCCTTGACGATGGAAGATTCGATGTTCGTTGCATCGCTGGACGCCACGGCCGGCTCCGTCATGGCGAAGCAGGAGCGGATCTCCCCGGCGAGCAAAGGCGCCAGCCATTTCTTTTTGTGCTCCTCGGTCCCGTAACGGGCCAGTACTTCCATGTTGCCGGTATCCGGGGCGGAGCAATTGAAGGCCTCGGGTGCGAGCAGCGAGCGGCCCATGATTTCGCACAGCGGCGCGTATTCCAGATTGGTCAATCCGGCACCGTGCTCGGAATGCGGCAGGAACAGGTTCCACAGTCCCGCGGCCTTGCCCTTGCGCTTGACCTCTTCGATGACCGGGGCCACTCTCATCGGCCCGACTTCCTCGGCCTCGCGGAAGAAGCGCTCTTCGTTCGGATAGATATGCTCCTCCATGAACGAGATCAACCGTTTCTGGAGGTCCTTTACCTTCTGTGTATGCTCGAAATCC
>JANXVW010000281.1 GCA_025351455.1 Betaproteobacteria bacterium
GTTCCACCACTTGCCGCCTTCGGACGCCGGGCAGATGTCCTTCGCCTCGTAGTCGTAAGTCGGCACCTTGTCGGGATTGACGATCGGCCGGCCCTCGGGCGTGAACCCGGTCGCCCAGTTCACTTTGGATATTTCCTTGCCATAGACGAACTTGCCGTTGGTGCGATCGATGCTGTAGAGGAAGCCGTTACGGTCGCCGTGCAACCAGATTTTTTTCCCGCCGACATCGGCGAGGATGTGTTCGTTAACGCCGTCGAAATCCCACACGTCGTGCGGCGTGTACTGGAAGTGGAACTTGATCGCGCCGGTGTCCGGGTCCAGCGCCAAGGTGGAATTGGAGTAGAGGTTGTCACCTTCGCGCCCGACGCCATCCCAGTCGGGATTCGGGTTGCCGGTGCCCCAGTAGAGGGTGTTGAGCGCCGGATCGTATGAGCCCGTGATCCAGGCAGAAGCACCACCGAACTTGAGATTGTCCGCGTCGGAACCCCAGGTGTCGGATCCGGGTTCGCCCGGCGCGGGAATCGTGTACCGGCGCCAGACTTGCTGGCCCGTATTGGCATCCAGCGCTTCGATGAACAATCGCGTCGGGTATTCCGCTCCCGAGAGGCCGACGATGACTTTGCCTTTCGCGATCAGCGGTGCCACCGTCATCGAATACGCGTTCTTGTAGTCGCCGAGGGCAACGTCCCACACCGGCTTGCCGGTTGTCATGTTCAGTGCAACGACGTGGGCATCCGGCGTCGCGACGAAGACTTTATCGCCGTAGAGCGCGGCGCCCCGATTGCCGATGTCGCAGCACATGTTTTTGCCCGCGTCCTCCGGCAGCGGATGGTTGTATTGCCAGATCATGGCCCCGGTCTTGGCGTTTACCGCGAAGGTGCGGCCGTGGGATGCGGTGACATACATCACGCCGTTGTGGATGAGCGGCGTGGTGTTCTGCGCGTCGAGCACACCGAAGGAAAACGTCCATTTCGGAACCAGACGCTTCACGCTCCTGGTGTTGACCTGGTTCAACGGGCTGAAGCGCGTGCTCATATAATCGCGCCCGACCATGCGCCAATTGTTGGTTTCCTTGTGCGCGTTGAGAAGCATGTCGTCGGTAACGCCCTGCGCAAAGCCCTGGTTTGCGGCGAGCGCGAGCGGCAGTGCAAGCACAGCCCAGGAAGCACGTCGAAAAAGATCGTGCGCTATTCTGAATGTCATATTTATCCCCTTTTATTCGAATCCAAAGACAAAGACTGCCTGGTGCAACTCCGGCGTGACTCCCGATGGCGCAAGCTTGGGTAACGCGACTTTCTATTTCACTATTTGGAAATGGCATCGCACTCGAGGATCGACCAGCGTGTATATGGTACACCCGGCAATGCGCGAAAGATTATTCGTCGCGACCCATTACGACAGGATCGTTCGCATGCGATTGTTTGTCCGCTATGATCCTTAAATATGTGCATGGCGGCCTCGCATGCGGGCGCCTGACCTTTCGCGACGGCCGATAAGTCGATTATGCGTTGCCATACGGCCCAAATCGGCGCGGCTGCTTATTCCCATTCGCAAGACCGCGTCTTGGGGCGCTGACCCAGGACGAACGCCGGCGGATTTTTGAGCAAAGCTCGAAGCACGTTTGAAGGCGACCATGAGCGTAGACCAGCGCAGCTTGTCCAATACGTTCCAGAATTTTTTCGATTCGGAAAAGTCGAGCGGCATTCTGCTGATTGCCTGCACCGCAATTTCGCTCCTGGTCGCGAACTCTTCAAACGGCGCGGATTATCTGGGATTCTGGCAGATGGACATCGCCGGCCTCAGCGTCGAACATTGGACCAACGATGGGCTGATGGCGATTTTCTTTTTGCTCATCGGCCTGGAACTCGAACGCGAGCTTTACGTCGGCGAACTTTCAAACTTCAAAAACGCCCTCCTGCCGATTGTTGCGGCCACCGGCGGAATGGCTGTCCCCGCCCTGATTCATTTCTCGCTCAACGCGGGGACGCCGACGCAGGCCGGAATCGGCATTCCGATGGCGACCGACATCGCGTTTGCCATTGCCGTTCTGGCCCTGCTCGGCAACTGCATTCCCGCCTCGCTGAAAGTGTTTGTCGTGGCTTTCGCCGTCATGGACGACCTGGGCGCGATCGTCGTCATTGCCACTTTTTACGCCGCGCAACTTTCGGTCTGGTATCTGGTTGGGGCTTGTACGGTGTGGGGGCTGCTCATCGCGCTTAATCGCCTGCGGGTGATGTCCCTCGTTCCTTATTTGCTGGGCGGCGCGCTGATGTGGTTTCTCATGTTCAAGTCGGGCGTTCACGCCACCATCGCCGGCGTCATGCTCGCCTTTGCGATTCCGTTCACCGCGAGGGACGACGACGCAGCATCGCCTTCCTACATGCTCGAGTATTTTTTACACAAACCGGTTGCGTTCATCATTTTGCCGATCTTCGCGCTGGCCAATACCGGTATTGTGGTGGGCGCGGATTGGATGCTGAATTTAATCAGTTCGAACAGCGTGGGCATCGCCGCAGGATTGATTCTGGGTAAACCGGCGGGTGTAACGCTCCTTTGCTTTATCGCCGTTGCAAGCGGGTTATGCCGCCTGCCCCCTGACTTGAAGTGGCGGCATATTGCCGGCGCCGGGATCCTTGGCGGCATCGGCTTTACGATGTCAATTTTCATTGCCAATCTCGCCTTTTCCGGGGATGCGGCAACGATCGGTGCCTCGAAAATGGCCATTCTTCTCGCCTCGCTGACAGCGGGCACAGCGGGTTTTGTATGGCTCAGGTTGTTGGGCAAACCCGACGCGACAGACAGCAATCCGGACACCCTAAGTTCAGCGGGCCGCTAGGCGTATTCAGCGCGCGACCTCCTGCCGTATCAAGTGCTCGCGGATGCCGTGCTGACGCTGCACTTCTTGCTTGTCGCGTTCGTCGTTGGCGGCCTGGTGCTCGTCATCATCGGCAACCTCAGGGGGTGGCGGCTCGATCTTTGGTTTGCTCGTCGCTGCAACATGGTTGATCTACAGATCAGTTTCCATCCGGTTGCGGATAGCAAAATAAATTGTCAACGCAAAGGACGCAAAGGACGCGAAGGAAAGACAGAAACAGAAGAGATAATTTTATCGATACGATTTCTGGGCTGGCGATCCGTCGGAATGAAGTCGGCCGATACGTGTCCATGAGCCGTTGCGCTTTTATTCACCACAGTATCCTTTCCTCGTTCTTATTTTCCTTTGCGTCCTTTGCGTCCTTTGCGTCCTTTGCGGTGAATATTATGTTTGAGAATATCCTCAACAAATAAAAACCGGCACCCCATCGGGATGCCGGTCATCATCAGGACTCCTGAAGAACTGTTGCTACGACCGCGCTAGTTGTGGCCCGGGGTCGCAACAGGCAGGCTGTCGTTCTTTTTGGCGAGGCTGCCATCGCCGGGCTTGCCATCCTTCACGTCCTTTTTGACCTTGGCCTTGTCGGCACGGTAGGCCTTCTTGGTGCCGCTGCCGACCTGGTGGCCGACATCGACGGCGGCATCCTTTATGCCTTTTCCTGCGCCTTTGACATCCGACTTGAACTCTTCCTTGGTGTATTTCTTTTCCGCATCGGCTGCATTGACCGCAGTCGTCGCGAACGCAGCCAGGGCTGCGAGTATAGCGATGAGGGCAACTCTCGAATTCATGTTTGTTTCTCCTTTATATGCCGTGTTCATTCGGCGCTTTGCTGCACCTTGCGTTTACGACCCGCATTCTTCAACGGAGTTCCTGTATCGCGCTCCGCCATGTGGCCTATCCAGCGCATCCAGCTCCACAATGACAGCAGGCTCAGCAACACGGCAAACAGGACCACGACATCGTGGGCGGCATTCTGGCGCAGCGCGAGGGAATTCACCAGGGAATCGAGCATGAAGCGCCAGCCGCCCTGCACGCGGCCTAAGGCGATCCAGTCGAACAGGATGGCGATCGCGGTAACCGACAAGGCGGCGAGCAGTCCTCGCGGCCGCGACAGCGATTCCGGAAGCAGGAGCGACAAGCCTGTGAAGACGAGGGCCGCGCCTGCGCAGCCCATCGCCCACAACGGCACGGGGAGGTCCTGCGCCGGGACGGCGAGCCAGCCGAGTGCGAGCGCGAGCGGAGTGAGCCCCGAAACGACGAAGGCGAAGCCCATCGTGCCGACGATGCTTCTGGACGAAGTCATGCGGAAGCCGAGCCGAGCGTGACGCTGGCAGTGGCTGTGCCGGCGCGCTCATGGCGCGCGACGAGCTTGATAACCGAGCTTCCCGCGGCGCGCACCACCCATTCCACTGTCAGGCGATCGTCGGTTTCATCGGCGCTCGATCCGGCCCAGGTATTGGCCGCGGCCGGCTTGTAGGCGCGGCCTTCGAGCTGGCCGAGTTCTTCGCGCAACTTCCCGGTTTCGAGCACTGCTTTCTCCGGCAGTTCAATTTCACAGACCACCCCGCGGGCGAGTTTCCTGTTCTTCGCCATTTTCGTCACATAGCTGGGCAACCAGCCGGTGTTGTGCAGCGCGAGCCGCACTCTCCAGGTGTCCTTGCCCAGCGCGGTCACGGATGTTTCGAGAATTTCCAGGCGGGGCGAAATCAGCGCATGCCAGGTCAGCCAGCGCGAGAACGGCGCGATCTCCTTCTCCAGCAGATGCGGCGGCGGATTGCTCCAGGTGTAAAGGCTCTGCCACCCGCCGAGTTCCACCCGTCCCAATTGTGGATGCTCGAATTCGTACCAGTCGACGAAGCCTTTGCCCATCAGCGCGGTATCGTTCCACTTCATCAGCTTGAGGTCGTCCTCGATCGGGTGCTCACGGTACCAGTCTATGTATTTGTAGTCGGTGATGCCGGCCTGCCGCTGCGGGCTCCAGATTTCCACCGTCCACGCGAATACGCCGCGATGGTCGTACATCCAGGAATCGAAATCGCCGGTGATGACTTCCTTCGGGTGATAGCGGAACTCATGATAGGCGGAGGCGACCGGGTAGCCGGTGATCTCGCTGCCTTTCTCGCCGATTTTCTGATAGGTCCAGAGATCTTCCGGCGGCATCTGATCGTCGGCCAGATGCGAATACGGGCGCAACAGCACGCCGCTGTAGGTGTGGAAGGCGATCGCGCCGGTGATGTTCGGATGCCGGGCAATGAAGCCGGCCACCGCTGCAATTTCCGGTTCGGAAGTCGGAAACGGCCCGGCGCCCATCTGTTCGTGCTCGGCGCGCCAGAATGCCGGAAAGTTGCGGTTGAGGTCGAGGCGTTCCTTGCGCGCCTGCAGCTTCAGGTTCGTCCCGTCGAAATCCGCGACACTGCCTTCGGGCAGCAGCCGGTAGTAGCGCCCGCCGCTCTCGACCGGATCGCGGCGCACCAGGATGCGCGAATCCTGCTCGCAAAGTTTCCACGGACCGTTTGCATCGGGTACGCGCATCGACAGGATCCGGCCATCGCCGTCGATGTCCTCGCGCTTCAGGCCGCCGACCGGTTCTTCGTCGTAAGGGTAGGGACGCGTGCTCGAGCGGATCAGTTTCGGCACGTCGGCTAGCGCCCATTCGGCACCGTCGGGATTGACGCGCGGGCATACGTAGAACGCGCGGGTGTCAAGGCAGCGCGTGATGTCCGCGTCCTTGCCGTAGCCGGTGATCAGGCGATGCAGCAGGTGCAGACAGGCCATCGAGCCGGCCAGTTCGGTGGCGTGGATATTGCCGTCCACCCACAGGGCCGGCTTGTCGGTGTCGGGCCCGGTCTTGTAGTTGGTGACGCGCACGACATAGATCTCGCGGCCTTCGTGGCTCTTGCTGATGGGTTCGAGTCTGACGAGTTCCGGATGCGTCTCCGCCCAGCCGGTCAGGAAGCGTACGAGGTCGTCGTAACGGTAGTAAGTGTCGAAGCGGATGGCGGCCATGTGTCCTTCAGATGCGCTGATTCTTTTCAGCTCAGGTTCCCCAGAACGGGATGAGGCTTGTAAGGCTCGGCGAGGGACTTCAGTTCTTCCTCGGTCAGCTTCACAGAGAGTGCGGCAACGGCGTCTTCCAGATGCTGCTTCTTTGTCGCGCCTATGATCGGGGCCGTGACACCCGGTTGCTGCAGCAGCCATGCAATCGCGACCTGTGCATTCGGCACGCCACGCTTCGTTGCGACTTCGGTCACCCGCTTGACCACTTCAAAATCCGAATCCTCGTAGTACATGTTGTGGGCGAAATCGTCGCTCTTCGCTCGCGTCGTCGCACCCCAGCTTTCCTTGGTGCGGTTGCCGGCCAGGAAGCCGCGCGCCAGCGGGCTCCACGGAATCAGTCCGATGCCTTCCTCGCGGCACAGCGGATTCATCTCGCGCTCTTCCTCGCGATAGACCAGGTTGTAATGATTCTGCATGGTGACAAAGCGGGAGTAGCCGTTCGTATCCGAGACCTGCAGCATCTTGGCAAACTGGTAGGCATACATCGATGAGGCGCCGATGTAGAGCGCCTTGCCGGCCTTGACCACGTCGGTCAGCGCCTCCATTGTTTCTTCGATCGGAGTTTTGCGGTCGAAGCGGTGGATCTGATAGAGGTCGACGTAGTCCAGGCCGAGGCGCTGCAGGCTGGTGTCGATCGCATGCATGATGTGCTTGCGCGACAATCCCCGCTGGTTGGGATCCTTGCCCATCGGGTTGTGCACCTTGGTCGCCACGACGACCGTTTCCCGCGATACGTTCAGTTCCTTCAACGCGCGTCCGGTGACCACTTCGCTTTCGCCGTCGGAATACATGTCCGCGGTGTCGAAAAAGTTGATGCCGAGGTCCAGCGCGCGTTTGAAGAAGGGCTTCGACGCGTCGTAGTCGAGCACCCAGTCGCGCCATTTCGAAGAGCCGTAGCTCATGCAGCCCAGACAGATGCGCGAGACCTTCAGGCCGGTGCTGCCGAGATTCACGTATTCCATAGCGGTTCCTTGTGTGGAGGTTCAATTCTAACTACGGCCTGCAAAAAAACCTTGCCCTGGCGCCAATCCGTATCCACCTTCCCCTTCAAGGGGAAGGCCGGGATGGGGATGAATACATCGCCACGATCTCTATCGATCTGCATCCTAATCGAAGATCGCCCATTCCCGCCCCGGCCCTGTTCGAGGGTGGCAGTACATTGGACCCATCCCCGGCCCTGTTCGAGGGTGGCAGAACATTGGACCCATCCCCGCCCCGGCCCTGTTCGAGGGTGGCAGTACATTGGACCCATCCCCGCCCCGGCCCTCCCCTTGAAGGGGAGGGGGACTAATGTAGAAACCAGATATGACGGGAGGGGGACGAAGGCGAAGACCCGCATCGATTGGAGGGAGAAAATCATGGAGGCTGTTAAGCCACCGCAGCAAGCACCGGTGCGCCGTTCTCGGTGGCTTCCCTCGCGTCGAGCAGCAGGCCGGGACGGTTGGCGGCCAGCATACTCGCGTCCGACAGCATGCGCCGCCAGACCCTCGCGTTGGGCTGGCCATGGTAGAGCCCGAGCATGTGCCGGACGATTGCGCGTAACGGCGTGCCGTTTTTCACCTGATCGTTTGCGTAGGCAAACATGTCATCGACGATGGCGGAACGCGGGCGCAGCGCCGTGCCGAACAGGCGCATCTCGGCCTGCGCGAGCACGTAGGGATCGTGATAGGCAACGCGCCCGAGCATGACGCCATCGAGCTGCGACAGGTGCGGTTCGATGGCGTCCAGCGTATCGATCCCGCCATTGACGATGATGCGCAGGCGCGGGAAATCTCGCTTGAGACGGACCACATAATCGTATTTCAGCGGCGGAATCTCGCGATTGTCTTTCGGCGAAAGGCCTTTGAGCACCGCATTGCGGGCGTGAACGAAGAAAGTTTCGCAGCCCGCAGCGGCCACCGTCGCAACGAATTCCTGCACGAATTCGTAGGCCTCGATGGAGTCGATGCCAAGGCGGTGCTTGACGGTCACCGGGAGCGATGTCGCGTCCCGCATTGCCTTCACGCAATCGGCAACCAGTTGCGGCTCCGCCATCAGGCAGGCGCCGAAGGCGCCGTGCTGCACGCGTTCGGAAGGGCAGCCGCAGTTCAAGTTGATTTCGTCGTAACCGTATTGTTCGCCCAGGCGCGCGCAATGCGCGAGGTCCGTCGCATCCGAGCCGCCGAGCTGCAACGCGACCGGATGTTCCGCTGCGTCGAAGCGCAGATGCCGCTCGACGTCGCCGTGAACCAGTGCGCCGGTGGTCACCATCTCGGTATAGACCACCGCGTGCCTGGACAGCTGCCGGAAAAAGTAGCGGCAATGGCGGTCTGACCAATCCATCATCGGCGCCGTGCACAGACGGTGGTCGAGGGGTGTCATGCGGACATATCGGCGGACTGAATCGGGAGGCAGCTCAGCGCAGGAGGTATTCGACCCGGATGCCGAATATGGACATGGTGGATTGTGGCTGGAACAACGTGGTCGGTCCCTGGCCCGTAACGATTTCGTTGGCCTGAACGGTTGCCGATTTGCCGAAGCGGAACCCGTCGTAATAGCCTACGACCTGCAGCTTCTGCGTGAAACGATATCCCAGGCTGCCGTATGGGGAGACTTCCTTGCCAGGATGCAGGATCGGATTCGAATCGAAGCCGATCTCGTCGAAATGCGCATTCTCGTAAGTCCATACCGGGTACTTGAAGCCCAACGCCACCGACCATCTGCTCAATTCATCTGAGCCGGATTCCACGCCCAGGCGCAGGTAGCCGATGGCGTAGTCTTCCTTCTGCACCGACGAAAGGCTTCTGCGCCAGACATCCAGGCCGGCCCCGAGCACGCCGTCGAGATTGCCGCCGTCCTTGCCGGCTTTGCGCCAGCGTGCCTGGACTTCGTTGCTCGCGCCCGCGTAGCTCGTATTGCTCTGGACCGGTGTTCCGCTGAAAAGCGTGGCGCCGTCGTAGTTCACCGAGCCCCCCCACAGTTTTCCCCGATAGGCGAACAGCACGCCGGCATCGCGGTCCTGCGTGTAGCCGAGTCCCAGCGTATACAGGGGGCCGGTTTCCTTGACTTGCGGAACGCTGGATTCTTCCCAGTAGAGGTAATCAACGCCGGCGTTGACCGTTACTTCCGCGCAGGCGAGGGAAGGCAGCAGGGCGGCGCAGAACGCGAGGGCGTTTGTTCGTTTCCGGCCGATGGCGCCAGTCATTTGCAGGACCCGCTGCAGCGGATTACGCGCTCGGCGCAGGTGATCTTCGCGATCTGTTCACCCATTTCCGGCGTGGCATCGCCGCCGTCATGTTCCACGCGGGCGCCGTTGCACTGGTATTGCGACGTGACGAAAATCGGATCGGAAATCCATTCGACGTTCAGGCAGCCAGGCGCGCCAATGCCAAAGCGCATGCCCATCCGGTAGGTGGCGCACAGCAGGCTTCTGTGCTGCACCCAGCCGTGCACGTGGAAATCGCCCCCGGCATTCATCCAGGCGGTCGCCTCGCTGGGCCGGAATTCGAAATCGAGACGATTTATGCGCGGCTGCGCGTCCAGCGAGTAAGTCGTGCGCGCTTGCGCAGTGATGCCCCGCTCGTCGGGTTCGAGCTGCTGTTCGGCGGACCATCCCTCGCCCGCAGAAAGCGCGCCCAACGCCAGCATTGCGACGATGCGGATCATCGTGATTTTCCGGGAGACTGATCGGGACATCATAGCGCTTACCGGTCAACTGCGTGTCGCGGTAATACATCTGGCCAGCGCGGCGCGCAGGGCGATGATGATGAACAGCGACTTCAGACTGCCGAACAATACATCGGCCGGAAAGTGCAGGCCAAGGTAGGAGCGGGACAGGCACACCCCGACCACATAAAGGACCAGCGCGACGCGGACCGGGGGCTTCCTCGCCAATGGCCACAGTACAGCGGCGACCAGCGCGGCGAACGACGCGTGTCCGCTGGGGAAGCTGTGACGGAACTCGGGCATGCCCACGACGATCACGCTGTCCGGCGCAAAGACCGCGGGCGGACGTGGAAAATCGAAAGCGGATTTCAAGCCGATCACGAGCATGCCATCGAGCAGATAGCCGATCGAGAACACGGTGAGTGCCACCAGCCAGGTTTGTGCGGCGGCGCTCCCCGGGTAACGGGAGAGCCGCCAGAAGGTGACCAGTGCCAGGGCTGCGAGATAGAGCGAGAAGCGATCGTGGTCGCCGGCCCAGGTCAAGGCGAGCATGATCGAATCCGACCACGCCGCGTGATGTGCGTTGATGGCCTGAAACAGCGCGTTGTTCAGGCCGCCCCAGTCGTACAGCCATGCCTTCATTGCCCGACTCCTAAAGTGCCAGCGCGATGCCGAACAGGGTGACGCCGCCCGCCGCCGCAACCAGCGCGGTTACGAACAGCCAACGCTTGCGCGTCAGGGCGGTGATCGAGCCCAGCGCGATGGCAATCTGGATCAGCGTCAGCGCCTGCTCCAGCTTGTGCAGCGGATGCAACGAATGTTCGCTGCTATCGTTCACGCGGTGCGATTCCTTGTCGAGGTCTTCGGCCTTGACGCGGATTTCCTTTTTTTCGAGGTCGTAACGCGCGATCTCTTTCTTGTAGAACTCGACCTGGGCCGGATCTTTCGTGAGCCGGGCGGCCAGTTCCGCGAGGTGCCCCTTGGTGCTTTTCGACTGGTAGAAATTCCACTGGTCCGAAGCCTCGGCCTTTTTCAGCACGGCTTCGTTCTTCAGCAGCATCGCTTCGTTCTGCGTCGCCGCGCCCATGTAAGCGACCACCGCGCCGATGGTGGACAGGATGGCGGTGAAAATGGCCACCTGTTGCGCGAGTCCCGGGCCACTGTGGGCCTGGTGCTCGACTGCGTGTTCGTGCGCGCCATGGACATGCATATGCTGTTCGGACATGGTCTCTCCTGTATCACGTATTGCGCTCCCGCAGCGCATGCGGACTGCCTAGGTTCGTCACTATAAATAAAAAAGGCGCACGCCAGCGTGCGCCTTTTCGACCGACGCAACCTGCGCCTGGATCAGCCGCCGACGACTTTCTGCTTCTGCTCGCCGAGGCCGTCGATGCCGACGCGCATCTCGTCGCCCGACTTGAGGAACTGCGGCGCGGGCTTCATGCCCATGCCTACGCCGGGCGGCGTGCCGGTGCTGATCACGTCACCGGGTGTCAGCGTACACATGTAAGACAAGTAGGACACCAGCTTCTTCACGCCGAAGATCATGGTGTTGGTGTTGCCGGTCTGCTTGCGCTGGCCGTTGACGTCCAGCCACATCGCCAGGTTCTGCGGATCCTTGATTTCATCCGCGGTCACGAACCAAGGCCCGAGCGGCGCGAAGGTGTCGAAGCTCTTTCCCTTCGACCACTGGCTGCCGTGCTCGAGCTGCCATTCGCGCTCCGAGACGTCGTTGCAGATCAGGTAGCCGGCAACATGGCTCAGCGCGTCGGCTTCCGAAACGCTCTGCGCCTTCTTGCCGATCACGAATGCCAGTTCGACTTCCCAGTCACCCTTCTTCGAACCCTTGGGCAACTTCACGTCGTCGTTCGGTCCGCTGATCGCGGTGATCGCCTTCATGAACACCACCGGCTCCGGCGGGATCGGCAGGTTGGATTCCTTGGCGTGATCGGCGTAATTGAGGCCGATGCAGATCAGCTTCGGCACGTTCGCGATCGGCGAACCCAGGCGCGGATTGCCGCTGACCTTGGGCAGGCCATCCACGTTCACGCCTTTCAGCTTGGCGATGCCTTCCGGCGACACCGTCGTCGCGTCGATGTCCTTGACCACGCCCGACAGGTCGCGGATCGCGCCTTGCGCGTCCAGGATGCCCGGCTTCTCTTTTCCTGCTTCTCCGTAACGTACCAGCTTCATTTTTTATCTCCTGAATTTAGTTTTTAAGTGCGTAAGGAGTGAGGGGTGAAGAGTGAGGGGTGGTTTGCACTTTCCCCTATCCCCTTACTCCTAACGCCTGACACGTCAGATCGTTATTCCGCCGTCAATGATCACGGCCTGGCCGGTCATGAAGACGGATTCGTCGGACGCGAGGAAGACCGAAATCTCGGCCAGTTCCTCGGCTTTCGCCAGGCGGCCCATCGGCTGTCGCGCAATGAAATCCTTGCGCGCCTGGACCGGATCGTCGAACGCGTTAATGCGCTCACCGAGCGAAGGAGTATCCACGGTGCCGGGACACAGCGCGTTGCAGCGGATGCCCTGCTTGACATAGTCGATGGCGACGGACTTGGTCAGCCCGATGACCGCCGCCTTGGACGCGCCGTAGACGAAGCGGTTGGCGATGCCCTTGATCGAACCGGCCACCGATGCGACGTTGATGATCGAGCCGCCGCCCGCCGCGAGCATGCCGGGCAGGAAAGTGCGAATCACGACATAGTGACTGCGCACATTAAGATTGAAAGAAAAATCCCAGTCCTTGTCGGCGCACTGCTGGATGGTGCCGTGATGTACGAATCCGGCGCAATTGAAAATAATGTTGGGCGTGCCGACTTCCTTCGCGATTTTCGCAATTTCCGCGTCCTGCAAGACATCGAGTTTGCGTACCTCGATGCCCGGCGTACCCTTGAGCTCGGCCAGCTTCGCCTCGTTCAGGTCGGTCGCCCAAACCTTCGCCCCTTCGCGCGCGAAGGCCAGTGCGGTCTCGCGGCCGATGCCTTGTGCTGCGGCGGTCACGAACGCGACCTTGCCGCTGAGTCTTCCGGCCACTGTGTTCTCCCCCTTTATATACTTCTGTCCGACCCCTTGAAGGGACGTAAGTATGCCACACCCGCCGGGTCTCCCCCTGGGCGGGGAATCGGCCTTGCTGCTGCGCTGCGGTTTCCCTTAGACTCGATTGCATCCCCAAGTCGGAAACGGAGGGCAACAGCAATGCGCCCCAGGATCTTCCTGCCTCTGTGCCATGCCTGCCTTGGCGCGGGATCGCGCAACCCGCAGTTGTCTGACTGATCGAATGGCTTCGGTCGAACTCCGGCAGGTCCGCAAATCCTTCGGAAGCACCCCGGTCGTGCACGGCGTCGATGTTTCCATCGCCGACGGCGAGTTCGTTGTGCTGGTCGGCCCGTCCGGCTGCGGCAAATCCACTTTGCTGCGCATGATCGCCGGTCTCGAGGAAATCACGTCCGGCGAAATCCGCATCGGCGATCGCGTGGTCAACGATGTTGCGCCGAAACAGCGCGACATCGCCATGGTGTTCCAGAACTACGCGCTGTATCCGCACATGAAAGTCATCGACAACATGGCCTTCTCGATGAAGCTGGCGGGACGAAGCCAGGAGGAGATCCACGCACGCGTGGACAAGGCGGCAAAAATCCTCGGACTCACGGATTACCTCGACCGCTATCCGCGGCAGCTCTCCGGCGGCCAGCGCCAGCGCGTGGCAATGGGTCGCGCCATCGTGCGCGATCCGCAGGTCTTCCTGTTCGATGAGCCGCTGTCCAATCTCGATGCCAAGCTGCGCGTGCAGATGCGCACCGAAATCAAGGAACTGCACCAGCGCCTCAAGACCACCTCGGTCTATGTCACGCACGACCAGATCGAGGCGATGACCATGGCCGACAAGATCGTCGTGATGAACAGCGGCCGGGTGGAGCAGATTGGCTCGCCGCTGGATCTCTACGACCAGCCCGCGAATCTCTTCGTCGCCGGGTTCATCGGCTCGCCCGCGATGAACTTCCTGCCTGGCAAGCTCGTCACCAAATGGGGCGGGCGGGGCGTGCAGATTGCGCCGGATTGCGTGCTGCCAGCGCCCGCGAACAGCGAGTCCGATGGAAGCGATGTCGTCATCGGGGTGCGCCCGGAGCATTTCGACATCGGCGCGTCCGGCGTCAAGGCGCAGGTCATCGTGGTCGAGCCGACCGGTGCGGACACGCAGGTATATTGCCGGATCGCCGGCCACAGCGTTACCGCGGTGTCGCGCGAACGCCACACGTTCCGGCCCGGCGACACCATCGATCTGAATCCGGCCGAGGGCAAGAGCTATCTGTTCAATCCGGCATCGGGCGCCCGGATCGCCTGAACGGCACGGCGGGGAGGGGGCATGACCCGAATTACACGACGTCATTTCTTGCAGGCATCTGCGGCGGCCGGTGCCGCGCTCGGCGCGCCGATGCTCGCGCGCGAATCGATGGCGCAGGAACTGTCGTTCCAGCCCGAACCGGGCGCGAAGTTGCGCGTATTGCGCTGGAAGCGTTTCGTCCAGGGCGACGAGGACCAGTGGCTGGCGAACACGAAGAAGTTCATCGAGAAGACCGGCGTCGAGGTCACCGTCGATGCCGAGAACTGGGAAGACGTGCGTCCCAAAGCCGCGGTGGCGGCGAACATCGGCAATGGCCCGGACATCATCCTGTCGACCAACGACGATTCGCACCAATACCCGGGAAGGCTGCTCGATGTCGGCGACTTGTGCGAATACCTCGGCAAGAAATACGGTCCCTGGTATCCCAGCGCGCTGGCTTACGGCAAAAGCGGGGGACGCTGGATTGCGGTGCCGCTCGGCTCCGGCGGAAATTGCATGAACTATCGCGCGAGCCATGTAAAAGCGGCGGGCTTCAAGGAATTCCCGAAGGACACTGACAGCTTCCTCAAGCTTTGCCAGAATCTGAAGAAGAACGGCACGCCGGCGGGTTTCGCCCTCGGCAATGCCACCGGAGATGCGAACGGCTGGTGTCACTGGTTGCTCTGGGCCTTCGGTGGCAGGGTGGTGGACGAGCAGAACAAGGTCGCGATCAACAGCAAGGAAACGGCAAGGGCGCTGGAGTATGCAAAGGCGCTGTACCCGACTTTCATCCCGGGCACGCTGTCCTGGCTCGACCCGAACAACAACAAGGCTTTCCTGTCCGGCGAGATCAGCCTGACGGCCAATGGCATTTCCATCTACGTCGCCGCCAAGAATTCACCGGACGCGAAGATGCAGGCGATAGCGAAGGACATGAACCACGCCGCCTTTCCCGTCGGCCCCGTCGGCCGCCAGACGCTGAGCGCGCTGTTCTTCACCTGCGTGATTTTCAAATACACGAAGTATCCAAATGCGGCCAAGGAATACCTGCGCTTCATGATGGAGAAAGAGCAATACGAGGCCTGGCAGAAAGCGTCGGCCAGTTTCGTCGTGCAGCCATTGGCTTTCTACGAGCGCAATCCGGTGTGGACCGAGGATGCGAAGAACACGCCGTTCAAGTACACCTGCAAGAACATGCTGCCAAACGGTTATGCCGGCACGATGGGTGCAGCTTCGGCCGGCTGCATGGCGGACTTTGTCGTCGTCAACATGGTTGCGGAAGCGGCCTCCGGCAACATGTCCGTCAAGGAAGCCATCGAAAGGGCGGAGAAGCGGGCAAGGCGGTATTACCGTTAGAAATGCCGTGACGATCGTGACTGACGTGACTATCGTGACTGTCGTAAATGCCTTCTACGGCAGTTACGTAGTCACGATAGTCACGTCGTCACGAGCCGCGCGTTCATGAGCGCGGCTTCCCGCTTTTTCGACAACCGCAATGTCCTCGGGCCGCTTTTCATGCTGCCCGCAGCGGCGCTGTTGCTGTTCTTCCTGACTTATCCGCTGGGACTGGGTGTCTGGCTCGGTTTCACCGATGCCAAGATCGGCCGCGTGGGCGAATGGATCGGCATCGAGAACTACGAGTTCCTGGTAACCGACAGCGTCTTCCGCCTGTCGGTGTTCAACACCTTTCTTTATACCCTGGTCGCGAGCGTATTCAAGTTCGTGCTCGGCCTCTGGCTGGCATTGCTGCTCAACAAACACATCCCGTTCAAGTCCTTCGTGCGTGCCGTTGTGCTGCTGCCGTTCATCGTGCCCACTGTGCTTTCGGCAATCGCGTTCTGGTGGATCTACGACGCGCAGTTCTCCATCGTGAGCTGGGTGCTGGTGAAAATGGGCGTGATGGACCATTACATCAATTTCCTGGGCGAGCCGAACCTCGCCCGCATGTCCACGATCATTGCCAACGTTTGGCGCGGCGTGCCCTTTGTAGCCATCTGCCTGCTCGCCGGACTGCAGACCATCCCGCCCTCGATGTACGAAGCCGCGAGCATCGATGGCGCCACCGCGTTCCAGCAGTTCCGCTATATCACTCTGCCGATGCTCTCGCCGATCATCGCCGTGGTAATGACATTCTCCGTGCTGTTCACGTTCACCGATTTCCAGCTGATCTGGGTACTGACGCGCGGCGGCCCGATCAATGCGACCCACCTGATGGCGACGCTGTCCTTCCAGCGCGCGATTCCCGGCGGCGCGCTGGGCGAAGGCGCCGCGATCGCCACCGCGATGATCCCGTTTTTATTGGCGGCGATCCTGTTCAGCTACTTCGGGCTGCAGCGCAGGCGCTGGCAGCAGGGGGGAAGCGACAGGTGAAGCCGTGACGGTCGTGACTATCGTGACTATCGTGACTGGGTGAGTTCAAATGCAAAACAGTAGAAGCGCGCGGAGAAAGCAGGGAGCTGACGGATACCGCTCTTTACGACAGTCACGCAGTCACGACAGTCACGATAATTACGACAGTCACGATAGTCACGTAGTTACGCGCCCACATGGCGCCCGCTGAACGTCGCGAAGGAATGCACTACCTGGAGTCGCTGCCACGACGCTGGGTGACGGTTTACATTCCCTTGCTGGTGTTCCTGTTCGTGCTGCTGTTCCCGTTCTACTGGATGGTGATCACCTCGTTCAAGTCGAACGCGGAGCTGCTGTCCAATGGCAGCAATCCGTTCTGGGTGATCGAGCCGACACTCGACCACTTCCGCAAGTTGTTCTACGGCACGTCTTATCCGAAATGGATGTGGAACACGATCATTGTTTCGGTTACCGCCACGTTCGTTTCGCTGGCGGCGAGCGTCTTCGCCGCCTATGCGATCGAACGCCTGCGCTTTAAGGGTTCGCGCCAGGTCGGGCTGGCGATTTTTCTGGCTTACCTGGTACCGCCGTCGATCCTGTTCATCCCGCTTGCCATGATGGTGTTCCAGATCGGCATTTTCGACACACGCTGGGCGCTGATCCTGACGTATCCGACTTTCCTGATCCCGTTCTGTACCTGGCTGCTGATGGGCTATTTCCGCTCGATCCCGTTCGAGCTGGAAGAATGCGCGCTGATCGACGGCGCAACGCGCTGGCAGATCCTGATCAAGATCATTCTGCCGCTTGCCGTGCCGGGCCTGATCTCCGCCGGGATCTTCGCGTTTACTTTGTCCTGGAACGAATTTCTTTACGCGCTCACATTCATCTCCGCTTCGGAAAACAAAACCGTGCCGGTCGGTGTGATTACCGAGCTGGTGGAAGGCGACGTCTACCACTGGGGCGCGCTGATGGCTGGTGCCCTGGTTGGATCGCTGCCGGTTGCGGTCATGTATTCTTTCTTCGTCGAGTACTACGTCGCCGGCATGACCGGTGCGGTTAAGGAATAGGGCTTGCCCCGCAAAGACGCAAAGGAAGGCAAGGGTATATGTTTATTCAGGCCTGACACGGTCGGTAATGATCACGGCAGCAAAATCCTAATATCCCGGTTTTTCGTTCCTTTTTTCTGCGCGTTCCTTTGCGTCTTTGCGGTGAGAAAGATGAAATTGCCGAAACGCCTCACCAGTAGGCGGGGATTCATCGGAAGTCGTGGCTTTTGTCCCGGACCGCGCGCCGGCAGGGGAGGCGGAATGCTCATAAGGCCTGCGCCGACTACCGAAGCCCGGAACGGCCGCTCCCCCAAAGCGGGCGCGCCGGCATAAAATGGCGCCTTGAACTGATGCGGCGCGGCCCGATTTTTCCTTGGCCGACGCCCAAAGAGGAGACCAAAAAATGTTGCAAGCCGCCGACCTGACCATTCGACTCAATGCTGCCGACGATGTGGTGATCGCCCGGGTGGAGTTGCCCGCCGGCACGGAGATCATCAAGGAAAAAATCCGCGCCTCCGTGACCGTCCCGGCCGGGCACAAGATCGCGGCCCGCGACATCGCGGAAGGCTCGCCCGTGCGCCGCTACAACCAGATCATCGGTTTCGCGGTCAAGCCGATCAAGGCCGGCGACCACGTGCACGTGCACAACCTCGCGATGGGCGACTTCCAGCGCGATTACGCGTTCTGTGCGGATTTCAAGCCGGTCGACTATGTCGCAAACCCGGCGACCTTCCAGGGCATCGTCCGCGAAGACGGCCGTGTGGCCACGCGCAATTATCTGGGCGTGATTTCCAGCGTCAACTGTTCCGCCCACGTCTGCCGGACCATCGCCAAGTTCTTCGACGAAGATTTCATGGCGCAATATCCGAACGTCGACGGCGTGGTGCCGATCCACCACAAGACCGGCTGTGGCATGGGCTCCGAAGGCGAGCCGGTGGATCTGCTGCGCCGCGTGCTCGCGGGATACGCCACGCATCCGAACTTCCATTCGTCGCTGATGATCGGCCTGGGCTGCGAAGCTAACCAGATCAACAATCTGCTGGCCGCTCAGGGATTGAAGCGTTCCAGGCAATTGCAGGCCTTCACCATCCAGGAAACCGGTGGCACCAAGAAAACGGTCGCCGACGGCATCGCGCGCATTAAGGAATTGCTACCCGACGCCAACAACGTCAAGCGCGAAACCGTTCCGGCTTCACACCTGACCTTGGGATTGCAGTGCGGCGGCTCCGATGGCTACTCAGGCATTTCCGCCAATCCGGCGCTTGGCGCGGCGGTGGACATCCTGGTGCGCAACGGCGGCTCCGCTATCCTGTCCGAGACACCGGAAGTGTACGGCGCAGAGCATTTGCTGACGCGCCGCGCAGCCACCCGCGAGATCGGCGAAAAGCTGGTCCAGCGCATCCACTGGTGGGAGGACTACACCACCAGGCTGGGCGGCGAGATGAACAATAATCCCTCCCCCGGTAACAAGGCGGGCGGCCTCACCACGATCCTCGAGAAGTCCCTGGGCGCGGTCGCCAAGGGCGGCACGCAGGCGATGATGGGCGTGTATGAATACGCCGAACATGTCAGCGCCAAAGGTTTCGTGTTCATGGACACCCCCGGCTACGACCCGGTGTCCGCCACTGGCCAGGTTGCCGGCGGTGCCAACATGATTTGCTTCACGACGGGACGCGGTTCTGCCTATGGCTGCAAGCCGTCACCGTCGCTGAAGCTTGCCACGAATACCGCGATGTTCAACAAGCAGGAAGACGACATGGACATCAACTGCGGCGTCATCGTCGACGGCAAGGCCAGCATCCAGGAAGTCGGCCAGAAATTCTTCGAGATCATTCTGCGCACGGCATCCGGCGAGCAGAGCAAGAGCGAAGCGATGGGCTACGGCGAAGACGAGTTTGCGCCGTGGATACTCGGACCTACTATGTAGGTCCCGTGACTATCGTGACTGTCGTGACGACGTGACATGGAAACGTCAGCCGACAGGCGATCAGATTTCAAAATGATGCCGCAATCATTTGCGGCATTTTTTTCGTTTACAGTGGTATAAAGCTTCTACCCCGTCACGACAGTCACGACCGTCACGGGTTTTCGGAGAAAGCCATGGCTGAAGATCCTTCCAAAGAGTTATTCGAGTTTTTCCAGAAGATGTGGAACCCGATGTCGTTCCCGATACCCGGCATGTTCCAGCCGACCATGGACGTCGAAGAGATCGAGAAAAAGATCCGGGAGCTTCAGGCCGTGGAGAACTGGCTGAAAATGAATCTCACGTTCGTGCAGATGACGGCCAAGACGCTGGAAATGCAAAAGTCGGCGCTGGAAACGATTCAGGAATCCGCCCAACAATCCCCGCCGGAACAAAAGCCGAAGCCCACTAAACGCTCCGGTTGATCCCGGCGCACCAACTGCCCGGCGGATAGATTCCCCCCCGCCGACCCTGCCTCGGCCGCGCGCCTGTTCGGTCCTTTCGGGGTGGACCCGCGCACGCGGGCCAATTCCCCCTGTTCATTCTTGGCCTCAAGTCCGCCGTCCAGTTCCCTGGAATTACATGCTTTTATTGCATAGCAGCAATGCAATAGGCGTCGTAGATCATTGCCCGGAAAAGCCGATAATGGCGCAGTGCAATAAATAGTTTCACTGGCACATAGGAGGCCGAATATGAACGTACTGAGCAAAATGCTGGATTCCATCGATAACTACCTGGCCAGGCAGGAAAATCGCCAGGTCGAGGCGTTTCTATCCAAGGCCCAGAACCTGGGCGAACTCGAATACCGCCTGCGCCTGCTCGATTCGAAGAGCAATCATTCGCTGTTCTGAGGAGCGACCATGATCTCTGCTTTTCGCAGGTTGTTCGATACACGGCGCCCGCGCATAGCGATGCGGGCGAAGGTAAACCTGATCGGCAGTTTCGGCGTATTGGAGCGAACGGACGGTGTGGTCGAAGCCATTGTCAGCGACGAAGCCTACGTCGAGTGGGCCAACGGTGCCCGCTCGGTCGAGAGCACCCGGCATCTGGTGCAGATCACCAGTTGACCTCAATCCGCGCACGAGAAAAGCCCGGCCATTCCGGGCTTTTTTTTGCCTGCATGGCGCCGCGAACACCAGTCCGCATCCGTGTCAAACTCCGCGTTCCTGAATTTGCCCCGGTCCAGCGGATAAAATCCCTTCATGGTGACGATCACCGACAACGCGCCGGCGTCCTCGCTGCCGCCGGAAATTCGCAAACACTTTCCGTTCGAAAGCCGGTTCATGCGGGTCAACGGCCACCGCATGCACTATGTCGACGAAGGCGAAGGCGATCCGGTGCTGCTGCTTCACGGCAATCCGACCTGGTCTTTCCTTTACCGCAAATTCATTCCGCGTCTTAAAGACGCCGGTCATCGCGTCATTGCGCCAGACCACATCGGCTTCGGTCTTTCCGACCGGCCCGCGCGCGAACACGATTTCAGCCTCGAAAATCACATCGCCAACCTGGCGGAATTCATCCGGCGGCTTGGATTGAAACGCATCACGGTGGTGTGCCAGGATTGGGGCGGTCCGACCGGACTGGCCTGCGCCGTGCTGAATCCCGGGTTGTTCAAGGCCATCGTGGTCATGAACACCTGGGCCTGGCCTGAGCCCACGGCATTCCACAACGGTGTATTTCCGTGGCGCATGATGCACGCGCCGGTCGTTGGCCCCTATCTATTCCAGCGGCGCAACATCCTGATCGAGCGCGGACTGTACCTCTCGGTCGTGCACCGCGAACGATTCGTAGAGGAGGCATTGCCAGCCTATCGCTACGTGATGCAGGACTACGACAGCCGGTTGCTCACCCGCGTATTCCCGCGCCTGATCCCGCTGCGACCGGATGACCGCTCAGCCGCCACCATGGGCTGGCTCGAACAGTCCCTGCGCAATTGCACGATCCCGGCATTGATCGTGTGGGGCAAGGAAGAAATCGTATTTCCTGCGCACTGCGCGCAGCGATTCAAGACGCTGCTGCCACATGCGCACGGTCCGTTGTGGGTGACCGGATCGCATTTCCTGCAGGAAGATTCGCCTCAGGAAATCTGCGGCCACATCCTGGATTTCCTGCGCGACCAGGAGAACGGGAGGCAGCCATGAGCATCGAGATCGTCGCCCTTGCGGAAATTCGCACGCAAAATTGCCGGCGCATTTTCGTGATGATGGAAGACCGGCTTGGCCACTACCCGGGATTTCGCGAAGCGCTGGTCGAGGCTTTCAAGTTGACGCCCGCGCATGCCGATGGGGGCGCGCCGGGTTATTTTCGCGCAGCGTCGGGACGCGAGTACGAAGTCGTCTTCACCTCCCGCTCCGGGCATCGGTTTCCATCAGGCCTGGAGATCAATGCGCTGGTTGCGGGCTTCGATGCCATCGAGCCGGATGCGACCGACGAAGATCTTTGGCGCTTCCTGGAATGGCTGATCCCGCGCGTGGGCGGCGAGTGGACGCTCGAAGCGCTGAAAGCGACCGGCAAGGTCTACAAGATTCCCTGGGCTTAAGGCCTTCCAACCGTAAATATATGTTCACCGCAAAGACGCAAAGGACGCGGAGGAGGGGCAAAAAAGAAGTTCTCGTGGAAGTAGCGTTGGCCAATGATCCGTCGCCGAGGACTCTGGCAGCACAGCCGCATGGCCAGATCATCTTCATTTCCCTTACATTACTTTTCCTTCGCGTTCTTTGCGTCTTTGCGGTGAAACCCATTTCTAGGCTGTATTTCCCAGCATGCGCACTTCCTGCTGCGGGAAGGGAATGACGATCTTCCTGCTGCGGAAGGCTTCCACAATCGCCTTCTTGATCTCGCCGCCGGCAGGTCCGAAATCGCCTACGCTGGTCCACGGCCTCACCGCGAGGAGGATCGACGAATCCGCCAGCACATTGACCCCCATTCCCGGAACCGGTTCCTTCAGGACGCGGGGATTGCTTCGTAGTACTTCCTCGATGGTGGCGAGCGCCGCGTTCAGGTCGGTGTCGTAGGCAACACCGACCGCGATGTCCAGTTGCCGGATGCTGCCGTAGTTGTGCAGGATCTCGCCTACGATCTTGCGGTTCGGGATCACTACCGTGGACATATCCGCGTGATTCAGCGTGGTCTTGAAGACGCCCATGGTTTCCACGGTGCCCTCGACGCCGGAAATGGCGATGTATTCGCCGATGCGAAACGGGCGCGTGAATATGATGGTCAGGCCGGCCACAACGTTGCTCAACACACCCTGCATCGCCAGCGCGATGCCCGCGCCTGCCACGCCGATGCCGGCGATCAGCGGCAGCAGCTCGACGCCGAGATTCTGCAGCGCCATGATCGAGAACATGCCCAGGATCAGGATCTTCACGGCGCGCACGAGCAAATCGCGAACGGGCGGTTCGAGGTCGAATTTCCTCAGTCCGCGCGCCATCGCCTTGCCTACCCAGCGGCCGACGATCACGCCGGCCACGACGATGACGATGGCGACGAATACCTTGGGCCCGAACCTGATTGCGAGGTCGACGACCGTTGCCTTGACCTGGTTGATTGATTCGACGTGCTCGTTCATGAAACTCCCCCGTGAATGCCGTGAATATCGCTATTTTTTTTCGAAAGTGAAACAGGACTCGGGACGCAGGACTCAGTAAGATCCTGAAGCACAGTGCGCTATTTTGCTTTTTCTTCGCTGATCACTCAGTCCTGAGTCCTCAGTCCTATCTCCTGCCCTTCAATCTTTCCATCGCCGCGACCAGTTGCGCGCTAATGCCCGGTTCCCAGGCCGAATGACCCGCGTCGGGAATGACGATGTAGTCCGCTTCGGGCCACGCCTTATGCAGGTCGTCTGCCGAGATGATCGGGCACACCATGTCGTAACGCCCCTGCACAATGATCCCCGGAATCGACCGCAGTTTCCACGCATTGTCGAGCAGGGAATTGGGAGGCAGAAAAATATTGTTGGTGAAGTAGTGCGCCTCGATGCGTGCGAGACCAAGTGCTACGACATCCTCGGAGAAATGCGCCACGGTCGATGCGCTCGGCAGCAGGGTGGAGCAGGAACCTTCGTATATGCTCCACTGGTGGGCCGCCGGCATGTGCACCAGCGGATCGGGATTGTTCAGCCGCCTCGAATAGGCCGCCAGCAAATCGCTGCGTTCCGCTTCCGGGATGAATCCTGCAAACCGGTGCCAGGCTTCGGGAAAGACGAAACGCATGCCGTAAAGAAACCAGTCGATCTCGAGCTTGCGGCACAGGAAGATCCCGCGCAGGACCAGAGCCGAGCAACGCTGCGGATGGCTTTGCGCGTAGGCAAGCGCGAGCGTGCTGCCCCACGATCCGCCGAAGATCACCCACTTCTCGATATCCAGATGTGCGCGCAGCTTCTCCGTGTCGGCAACCAGGTGCGGCGTGGTGTTATCCGTGAGATCGCCGTGCGGCCGGGACCGCCCGGCGCCGCGCTGGTCGAATATAACGATGCGGTAATGCGCCGGGTCGAAGAAACGACGGTGCATGGCGCTTGCCCCCGCACCCGGGCCGCCGTGCAGAAATACGACAGGCGTGCCGCGCGGATTCCCCGATTCTTCCCAGTACATCTCGTGCCGGCCGTCCAGTGCGAGGTACCCGGCGCGCAGGGGTTCGATTTCGGAATAAAGCTCCGTGCGTAAGCGGGGTATCGGGAAATCCATGTTCGAAGGGCTGAGAAGTGCTGCTGTCAGGGGCTGCCGCGAGGCGGGCATGGTTGAAACCATAGCAAAAAGCCCGGCCTGCGACAAACCGGGATGCTGCGGCGCAGGGCCGTCGCGCGGCATGCGTCCCGTATAATCGCTGCAAAACCTGACGACGGAGAAAACATGGACGAGCTTTTGCGCAAAAGCGCACTCGATTATCACCGCCTGCCGACACCTGGAAAGATCTCGGTAGTCCCCACCAAGGCGTTGCTCAACCAGCGCGATCTCGCGCTGGCTTATTCAC
>JANXVW010000314.1 GCA_025351455.1 Betaproteobacteria bacterium
CTTCCGGCGTGCGATAAATTTCGCCGCTGCGCAGGCCGGTGATCGCGGTCAGCGCATTGACCCCACAGTTCAGTACAAATTTTCCCCAGATCCAGTTCATCGGATCGGGAATGATCTCGGTCGGGATCTCGGCCTTGTTGAGCATATCCGTCACCTGCCTGATGCGCGCCGTGTCGCGACCGTCGAGTTCGCCGATGGAGGTCATGCCCACGTTGGTGTAGGCCGAGCGGCCGGCCGCTGGATTGGCCGCGCTGTTCATGGAGACCCCCGCGATCACGCGCTCCTTGCCCAGTTCCCCCACCAGCGCTTCGACATTGCCGATGCCGTTTTGCAAGGTCAGCGCAAAGCCGTCCGGCTTCAATAAGGCCTTGGCCGCCCTCGCCGCATCGCGAGTCGAATTGGAATCGGTAAAGATGATCGCCAGGTCGCCCGGCGGCAGCCCGGCATGGCTCGATTGCGCCGGCAACCTGATGACGTGCGTGCCGCGCACGCCTTCGATGGTAATGCCTTCGCTGCGTATTTTGCCGATGTGATCCTCGCGCGGATCGATCAGCGTGACGTCGTATCCCGCGCGCGTGAGCAGGCCGCCGTACACGCCGCCCATTGCACCGGCTCCGATCATGTAGATTTTCATTTCCCCTCCACGTTTTAAATGCAGGACGTAGGACTCAGGACGCAGGACTCAGTAAAAGCACGATGCCTTTCCCTCTAAGTCCTGAGTCCTGAGTCCTACGTCCTGAGTCCTGAGTCCTGAGTCCTGAGTCCTGAGTCCTGCACTTGCGTCCCGAGTCCTGCATTTATGCAATCATATCGACAAACCCCGACAGAGTCCGCCCATGCCGATTTCCCCCGCCTTCCAAACCATCCGCACCAACGGCGTGAACCTGCGCTGTGTCGTCGAAGGCGACGGACCGCTCGTACTCATGATCCACGGCTGGCCGGAGTCCTGGTATTCGTGGCGGCACCAGATCGGCCCGGTGCGCGACGCAGGTTATCGGGTCGTCGTGCCGGATGTGCGCGGCTATGGCGGCAGCGATGCGCCGCCAGCGGTCGAAGACTACGACATGGAAAGCCTGATCGGCGACGTACTCGGCCTGATCGATCATTTCGGCGAACGCCAGGCCATCCTGTTCGGCCATGACTGGGGCGCGCCCATCGTCTGGAACACCACCGCCCTGCACCCTGATCGCATCCGTGCCATGGCAGGCCTTTCCGTTCCTTATTCGCCTCGCGGCAAGATGTCGTCCATCGATCTCTGGCGCCAGATTTACGCCGGACGTTTTTTCTATCAACTCTATTTCCAGGAACCTGGGCCGGCCGAAGCCGAGTTCGAGGCCGATATTCGCACCGCGCTGCGCAAGATTTATTACGCGGGCTGCGGTGACTCCCCGAAAGGCTTGTTCCGCTCCGACAAATTGCCCGGCGAAAGAATGCTCGAGGACCTGCCCGATCCCGCCACATTGCCCGGTTGGCTGACCGAACGGGACATCGACTATTACGTGTCGCAATTCCAGAAAAGCGGCTTCCGTGGACCGCTCAACCGTTACCGCAACCAGCAGCGCGATTGGGATCGACTGACCGCCCTGAGCGGTGCGCGCATCACGCGACCGGCCTGCTTCATCGCCGGCCGCCGCGACGGCGTTTTGAAGTTCGTCCCGAATTTCGATCTGGTGGAAAACATGAAACGCTGGACCGATGACCTGCGTGTTTGCGAGATCATCGACGGCGCGGGGCATTGGATACAGCAGGAACGACCCGCGCAGGTCACTGCGTTGTTGCTCGGGTTTCTCGCAACGCTGCGGGAGAAGCCGTGACTATCGTGACGGATGAACACGTGACTATCGTGACTGTCGCTTGACCCTTAGAGCCTGAAGCCTTGGCGGGTTACGACAGTCACGACAGTCACGATCCGTCTTCCGTTACAATTCCCCCACTATCAATCAATCGGAAATCGTCATGCCATCCACGACCACCCCAAGCGGTCTTGTCATAGAGGAACTCGTCGTCGGCGAAGGCGACATCGCGGTCGCCGGCCAGCGCGTCACGGTCCATTACACCGGCTGGCTCACCAACGGCAGCAAGTTCGACTCCAGCAAGGATCGCAACGATCCGTTCATGTTCGGGCTGGGCCAGGGCCAGGTCATCCGCGGATGGGATGAAGGCGTGCAGGGCATGAAAATCGGCGGCAAGCGCAAGCTCACGATCCCGCCGGAACTCGGCTATGGCGCACGCGGAGCGGGCGGCGTGATTCCGCCGAACGCGACGCTGGTATTCGAAGTGGAACTGCTCGGCGTAAATTGAGCGGGGTTCGCACGTGAAAAAGGCCTGCGGTTCGCAGGCCTTTTTTCTTTTCGAACGCCTTTGCGCTTCGACGATTACTTCAATCGTTGTCCGAAGCTGACGGCATAGGCACCACTGCATAAATCATGAATTTCGGCTCCCCATATTGCCCAATCGCCGCGGCGGTCATTTTGCGCCCGCCAGCTGGTCCCGCACCCGCTGTCGAACCAGGTTTACGTTCTGCCTGAAGGCGTAAAGGTTGTCGGTGTAAGCCAGCGGGGTATTGAGGCGATTGACCGCGCTCTCGATCTGGTCGAGCTGGGTCAGCAGCTCGGTCAGCTTCTCCGCCGGGGATTGTTCATCCAGGTTCAACTCCACCTCTTTGAGCTTCGCATACCTGCGATAGATCCGCGAACGGGCGCGCCAGCGCCACGCCGCCGGAACGATGCGTCCGAGCGGCACCAGCAGCGCCACCACCGGAAGCAGCGTGAGCCAAAGCCGGTCCACCAGCACCGCCGCCCAGTAAGGCAGGTAGCGCTGCAGGAAAGGCGGACCGGATTTGTAATAGCGCGTGGCCTCGGCGCTCAGCGGAAATTCGGAATTCAGCGGCGCCGGAAATTCTCCCGCCTTGTGCAGCAAGCCGGCTCCACCATGTACTTCAGTGGCCGCGCGCATCAGCAGGTAGGCCAGCGCCGGATGCAAACCATCGACGGCAAGCAGATTGGCCGTGGGCGAGATGAGCGTGACATCGCGTGCCGGCACGTTCTTCACGAAGTCGAACACCCCCTGCGGCAGCGTAAGTCGGGTCAGCGAGGGAAACCGGCGCGTATAAGCGTCCGCGCGATCGAGGCTCAGAAGCCGGATGCCGGGCGCCGAGATCAATTGCTCGACCAGCGGGGATTCCGGGGGACCGACCAGAAAGAGCGCATCGAGCCTGCCTTGCAGGAGCAGGTCGGCCGCCTGTTGTCCGCTGTCTGGCAGGAGCATGGTGGGAGGCATGACGGCAGCGTTGACCGCGAGCAATTGCAGCGCGAGGGCGCGCGTCCCGCTTTCCTCCGGGCCGATCGCGAGCTTCCTGCCTTGCAACGCGCCGAAATCGTGAATTTCCGGCCCGCGGTAGAAAACCCATAACGGCTCATAGTAGAGGCTGCCCAGAGACACCAGGTCAGGCGCATTCGTGGAAAACGCAGAGCCCCCCTGCAGGAAACCGACTTCGACATCGGATTTCTCATCGAGCAGCCGGCTGACATTCTCCTGCGAGCCGGCGGAGGGACGCAGTTCCACCCTGACACCGTCGCGCGCCAGGATTTCCCGGTAGCGCAACGCGAACATGTGGTAACCGCCGTCGACCGCGCCGGTCGAAATCACGATGGAATTCGGCGGCGCCGGCTCGACGAAACGGAACGCAAAGACAAATACCGCCAGCGCGATCAAGACCACCGTAGTGATCGTCAGCCAGAGGTCGCGGCGACTGATGCCCTTGAATTTTTTGCGCGTGATCATCGAGTGAAAAACAGGTTTGGAGTCGTGGCGGATTGCCTTTCCCCCCTCATTCCTTATGGTCGAAGACCGGTATCCAGCGAAGTCGGGCGTCCCTCATTCCTCATGCCCGGCTTCATCGACTTCGTCGGCGAAACCCTGCAGGCGCTCGATCAGTTGTTCAACGATCAATTCCGGCTCCTGAGCCCAGAGATTTTCGACCGCCGAGTCGTCGTCCGCCTCCGCATCGGTTCCGGTCAACGTGACTTGCCCATCCTCCTGCAGCATGTGGCTGAGAACGGCCATCAGCTGCGGATAGTGGATGGATACTGCGTCGCCGGGACTGGCACCCTCTTCGATTTCGTCCTTCACCAGCGTGGCGACATGCTCGAGCGCCGGACCGGCACCCGCTACCTTGAGGGCATCCGGGTCGCTTGCGGCCAGATGCTCCAGCAGATCGAGGATCACACGCTCTTGGGCAAAGAGGGCCCCGGCGATGAATTCAGAATAAGTCAGGTCGATCGACGCAACCAGGTGATCGCATTCTCCGGCCAGCATCTCGCAGATCGGACAACGCGCGCCTGCCGCGCTTCCCTCCTCGTCGTCGTCTTCCTCTTCCTCCGGATCGTCGAACAGATCGTCATCGGGATTTTGCGCGGCGGACATGTTCGGTTCCTTTTCTGGGGCAACAGGTTTCGATTGCCCCCGGCGGTTCACCGCCGGCGGGGCGGCGGATCCTGCAGGGGCGGGGGCGGCACGTCTATCGGCGGAGGATCTTCGATCGGCTTCGGGTCATCGATGGGCGGCGGCTTGTCCGTCGGATGGTCGCGTCCGGGGGCGGGGGGCGGTTCTGGCATTTGCATTCTCATGATGATCTGAAGACAGACGCCGAGCCGGCGAGTTCGCTGCAGATGCCGGGGTTTTCGCCCATCAGCCCCTCGCAGCCGTCCTCAGCAGTTCGTCCTTTGCCTGCCGCGTCAGTTGCTTGATCTCGTACTCCCGTTTCAATGCCGCCGAACGCGTGTCCGCCGCCTCCCTGTACGCCAGGGCCACCGGCCGGCGGGCCCGCGTGTAACTCGCGGCCAGTGCATCGCTGGAATTGTGCTCCTTGATGCGCCTTTCCACATTCTTGGCGATGCCGGTATACAAGCTGTCGTCCGCGCAACGGACTATGTAGACGAACCACATGCGTTGGGGTGAGGGGTGAGGGGCAATTAAAGCACGATGCGCTGCATTTTCCCTCACCCCTCGTCCCTCGTCCCTCGCCCCTCGAG
>JANXVW010000342.1 GCA_025351455.1 Betaproteobacteria bacterium
TTTCCGGCGAACACGTCGGCGCGCTGGCCATGAGCGAGCCAAACTCCGGGTCTGACGTGGTCAGCATGAAGCTGCGCGCCGACAGGCAAGGCGACCGTTATGTCCTCAATGGCAACAAGATGTGGATAACGAACGGACCGGACGCCGACGTGCTCGTCGTATACGCAAAAACCGACGTCACAGCCGGCCCGAAGGGCATTACTGCTTTCCTGATCGAGAAATCCTTCAAGGGTTTTTCCACGGCGCAAAAGCTCGACAAGCTCGGCATGCGCGGTTCGAATACTTGCGAACTGGTATTTCGCGACTGCGAAGTGCCGGTGGACAACGTACTCGGCGAGGTAAACCGCGGCGTTCAGGTACTCATGAGCGGTCTGGACTACGAGCGCGCCGTGCTGGCCGGCGGACCGCTCGGCATCATGCAAGCTTGCATGGACGTCGTCATGCCCTACCTGCACCAGCGCGAACAGTTCGGCCAGCCGATCGGTGAATTCCAGCTCATGCAGGGCAAGATCGCCGATATGTATACGACCATGAATGCGTGCAAAGCCTATGTCTATGCCGTGGCGAAGGCGTGTGATCGCGGCCGGACCACACGCAAGGACGCGGCAGGCGCCATTCTGTATGCAGCCGAGAAGGCGACCTGGATGGCCGGCGAAGCGATCCAGGCGCTGGGAGGCAATGGTTACATCAACGACTATGCCACCGGACGCCTATGGCGCGACGCGAAGTTGTATGAGATCGGCGCCGGCACTTCGGAGATTCGCCGCATGCTGATTGGCCGCGAGCTTTTCAACGAGACCCGATAGCGAATCGCCGATGACGGCCGTTACCCACCAGACGCAACAAGACCTCGCGTTTGTCATCGCGCAGGGCACGCTGGACGGCTTCAATCGCCACTACCGATTGTTCCGCGAAACCAGTCGTTACGCAAAATCCCTGTTCGAAGCCGGGCAATGGACGGAAATCCAGCGCATCTCGCGCGAGCGCATCCAGTTCTACGATCGCCGCATTACCGAAACCGTCGAGTATCTGCAGCGTCGCTTCAACACGGATGCATTGCCGGACACGATCTGGCAGCAGGTCAAACTTCATTACATCGGACTGCTGACCAATCACAAGCAGCCGGAACTGGCAGAGAGTTTTTTCAACTCGGTTAGTTGCCGCATCCTGCATCGCAACTACTATCACAACGATTTCCTGTTCGTGCGTCCTGCGTTGTCCACGGAACACATCGATTCCGACCCGCCCACCTATCGAAGCTACTATCCCGCAAGAGACGGCTTGCGGGCAACGATCTCGCGAATACTGCGCGACTTCGGTTTGCGCAACCCTTTCCGTGATCTGAACCGCGACAGCCGTTGGCTGCTGCGCGCGCTACGCGCGCATCTTGGGCGACCCTTTGTGCTGGAAGCCAATCACCAGATCCAGGTGCTGTCGGCGCCGTTCTTCCGCAACAAGGGTGCGTACGTGATCGGCAAGATCGTCAACGGCAATCGCGAAATCCCGTTTGCGATCCCCATTCTGCGCAACGGCGACGGCAGCCTCTATCTCGACACCATTTTGCTGGATAGCGAACATCTCGCCATCCTGTTCGGATTCAGCCGCGCCTATTTCATGGTGGACATGGAGGTGCCGTCGGGCTACGTGGAATTTCTCAGAAGCTTGTTGCCAAACAAACCGGCCGCCGAGATCTACACCGTTCTCGGATTGCAGAAACACGGCAAGACCCTTTTCTACCGCGATTTCCTGCACCACCTGAAACATTCCGGCGACAGTTTTGTCACCGCGCCAGGCATACGCGGGCTGGTCATGCTGGTATTCACGCTGCCGTCCTACCCTTACGTTTTCAAAGTCATCAAGGACGTGATTTCGCCGCCCAAAGACACCACGCGCCAGCAGGTCAAGGACAAGTACCTGCTGGTCAAGTACCACGACCGCGTCGGGCGCATGGCCGACACGCTCGAATACGCGGAAGTTGCATTCCCGAAGGCGCGCTTCGCCGAGGAACTGCTCGAGGACTTGCGGCGCCTGACGCCGTCCGTTATCGAAGAGGAGGGTGACACATTGATCGTAAAACACCTGTACATCGAGCGTCGCATGATTCCTCTGAATATGTATGTGGACAATGCCAGCGACGATCAGCTGGTCCACGCGGTGCGGGAATACGGCGATGCAATCCGCCAACTCGCCGCGGCGAACATCTTTCCCGGCGACATGTTGTTCAAGAACTTCGGCGTGACCCGCTTCGGGCGCGTCGTGTTCTACGACTACGACGAGATTGCCTACATGACGGACTGCAACTTCCGCCGCATGCCGGAGCCGCGTACGCCGGAAGACGAGATCGCCGCAGAACCCTGGTATCCGGTCGGCGCCGACGATATTTTTCCGGAAGAGTTCGCCGCTTTCCTGCTGGGAGATCCCCGCGTGCGGGACGCTTTTCTCGAGCGCCATCGCGAACTGCTCGACGCGGATTACTGGACGGCCACGCAGCGCCGGATTGCCGCGGGGTACGTCGAAGACGTATTTCCCTATCCCGAGACGCTGCGTTTTCGCAATCGATTCCCACGCCGTTCGATGCAAATCAATTGAAACGCAAAGGTCGCAAAGGAAATGAAAAGGCACCTCACAGGATGGACACGTGACGCAAAAAAATTACGCAACCTGGAGAATTGATTTCCCGGATCTTCCATTGCGTATCTTTGCGTCCTTCGAGTTGATAGTGTTTTTGTTCCAGGAGGAAATATGACCACCGATCCGATCGTTATAGTTTCCGTCGCGCGCACGCCCATGGGAGCGATGCAGGGCGAACTGAAAAACTTCGCGGCGCCGCAGCTCGGCGCGGCCGCCATTCGCGCCGCTCTCGAGCGTGCGGGCATCAAACCTGAGCAGGTGCAGGAAGTCATCATGGGATGCGTGTTGCCCGCCGGCCAGGGCCAGGCACCGGCGCGGCAGGCGTCGCTCGGGGCGGGGCTGCCGCTGTCCGCGGGGTGCACGACGGTCAACAAGATGTGCGGATCGGGCATGAAGGCTGCCATGTTCGCCAACGATCTGCTGACCGCAGGTACGAACGACATCATGGTCGCCGGTGGCATGGAAAGCATGAGCAATGCGCCTTATCTGCTGCCGAAGGCGCGCACCGGGTATCGCATGGGCCATCAGCAAGTCATCGATCACATGTTTCTCGATGGCTTGGAGGACGCCTACGACAAGGGCCGGCTGATGGGGTCCTTCGCCGAAGACTGTGCGACAAAGTTCTCTTTCAAACGCGAAGAGCAGGACCGTTTCGCGATTACGTCGCTTGAGCGCGCGCAGAAGGCGAACAAGGATGGCTCGTTCGCCTGGGAAACCGTACCCCTCGCCATCAAGGCGGGCAAGGACGAACGCTTCATCGAACACGATGAACAGCCGTTCAAGGCCAATTTCGACAAGATTCCGCTGCTCAAGCCGGCGTTTCGCAAGGAGGGCACGGTGACCGCCGCGAATTCCAGTTCGATCTCGGATGGCGCAGCGGCGCTCGTGATGATGCGGCGCTCGACTTCGGCCCGACTGGGCCTGAAGCCGCTGGCGACCGTCGTCGGCCATTCGACTCATGCACAGGAACCGGGCTTGTTCACCACCGCGCCGGTTGGTGCCATCCAGAAACTGTTCGACAAGACCGGATGGACCGCCGGTCAGGTGGATCTCTTCGAGATCAACGAGGCGTTCGCCGTGGTTGCCATGGCTGCGATGCGCGAACACAAGCTGCCGCACGAAAAAGTGAACATCCATGGCGGCGCCTGTGCGCTGGGACACCCGATTGGTGCTTCCGGTGCGCGCATCCTGGTCACGCTGATCGGTGCCCTGAAAAAGAACGGCTTGAAGCGTGGCGTCGCAAGTCTTTGCATCGGCGGCGGCGAAGCCACCGCCATGGCTGTAGAACTCGTCGCTTAACGTACTCAAAGTTCGACGCGTCAACACGAAGGGTCACGAAGGAATCGCAAGGGCGCACGAAGGAAAACGAGAAACTGGAAACGGTCGACCGTGAGGTTGATCATGCAACGACCGTTGAGGGAAAAAATCAGCGTGTTCTTTCCCCTCCTTCGTGGACCAACGTTTTTCCTTCGTGACCTTTCGTGTTAGAAGAGGTTGGGTTTTTTAAGGAAAACAAATATGGCCAACAAGAAAATTGGTTTCATCGGCGTGGGACTGATGGGCCACGGGATGGCGAAGAACCTTGTCGAGAAGGAATTCCCGACCATCGTACTCGGCCACAGGAATCGCGCGCCGGTCGAGGACTTGCTAAAGCTGGGAGCGAAGGAAGCGAAAGACGTCGTCGAAGTCGTCAAGGGCAGCGACATTGTCATCCTCTGCGTGACCGGTTCGCCGCAAGTGGAAGACCTGGTCTATCGCAAGGACGGGATTCTGGAGAGTGGTATCTCCGGCCAGATCGTGGTGGACACCTCCACCAGCCAGCCGGGTTCGACGCTGAAGATATTCGCGGACCTCAAGGCGAAGGGGGTGCGCTTCGTCGATGCGCCGCTGGCGCGCACGCCAGTGGAGGCGGAGCAGGGCCGGCTGAATACCATGGTCGGCGCGGATGATGCGACTTTCCTGGAAATCGAGCCGGTCCTGCAGGCGTTCTGCGAAAACATCTTCCATGTTGGTGATGTCGGCGCGGGGCACAAGATCAAGCTCATCAACAATTGCGCCGCGATCGGCCAGATGGCGCTGATCGCCGAAGCGTTGACCGCGTGCGCAAAACTCGGGGTGGATCCGAAAAAATATTTCGCGCTGGTGTCGAGCGGCGCGGCGAATTCCGGGATATTCCAGATGCTCGCCGGCAAGGCCGTCGAAGGCGATTTCGGCGGCATGAAGTTCGGCCTCGCCAATGCGCTCAAGGATGTGCGCTACTACAACCAGATGGCCATGGAATTCGGCGTCGCCGGCGCGATGGCGTCGGCTACGCTCCAGACCCTGACCCAGGCCGTGAACCTGGGTTTCGGCGGCCCCGAGCATCTGGTTGCGTCGCTCGTGCCGGCGGTTGCGAAAATGAACAACACCACTTTTCCTCCCAGGTAGGGGGCAGCGAAGATGGCCAATCCAATCCGGTTTCACTACGACTTCGCCTCTCCCTACGGTTACATGGCTGCGACGAAAATCTCCGCCCTCGCGGCGAAGCACGGCCGCAGCGTCGAATGGAAACCGATCCTGCTCGGCGTCGTGTTCAAGGTGACGGGCGGGGTGCCGTTGCCCAGCGCGCCGCTCAAGGGTGACTACAGCCGCCGCGACATGGAACGTTCAGCGCGGCTGTTCAATGTGCCGTTCAAGTTGCCTACCAAGTTTCCGATCGCCGCCCAGTCGCCATCGCGCATCATCTATTCGCTCGAATCGGAAGGTCCGGCCCGCCAGGAAGAAGTCACCTTGGCACTGTACCGCGCCTATATGGTCGACGACCGTGACATCTCCAGTCCGGAAATTGCGGCAGATGTCGCCACATCCGTGGGCATGGACCGGCAGAAGGTGCTCGACCTGATCGCCGATCCGGCCATGAAGGAAAAGCTCAAAGTGGAAACCGAGGCGGCCATCCAGCGCGGCGTGTTCGGTTCGCCTTACATCGTTGTCGACGGGGAGCCGTTCTGGGGTTTCGACCGCCTCGAACAGGTCGATCGCTGGCTGCAGTCCGGAGGCTGGTAAGGCAATGGCCGAATATCTGCTTTACGTGAGTGGCGGCACCGCATCCGGTCCGAACCACGCTGGAAACACCCGGTTGACCTCCTGCCCGGCCATCCCATCGTCCAGCGTGCCTGAACCACGATGACTGCAATCCAGACCAAACTCAATCCCCGCTCTCCGGAATTCAAGGCCGGGCGGGAGGCAATGGGTACCCTGGTAACCGACCTGCGCGAAAAAGTTGGCCTCATCGGCAAAGGCGGCGGCGAAGCGGCACGCGAGAAGCATGTCGGCCGCGGCAAGTTGCTGCCGCGCGAGCGGGTCCGGCGGTTACTCGATGTCGGTTCTCCTTTCCTGGAACTGTCGCAGCTCGCGGCCTGGAACATGTACGACAACCAGGTGCCCGCTGCCGGCATCGTGACCGGCGTGGGCCGGGTGTCCGGGCGCGAATGCGTCGTGGTTGCCAACGACGCAACGGTCAAGGGCGGGACCTATTTCCCGATGACTGTAAAGAAGCATCTGCGCGCGCAGGAGATTGCGCAGCAGAACCATTTACCGTGCATCTATCTGGTCGATTCTGGCGGGGCAAACCTGCCGACCTGGGACGAAGTATTTCCGGATCGCGACCACTTCGGCCGCATTTTCTACAACCAGGCCAACATGTCGGCGCTCGGCATTCCGCAGATCGCCTGCGTGATGGGGTCGTGCACGGCCGGCGGCGCTTATGTGCCGGCCATGGCCGACGAGTCGATCATCGTCCGCAACCAGGGCACGATATTCCTCGCCGGCCCGCCGCTGGTGAAGGCGGCCACCGGCGAGATCGTCAGCGCCGAAGAACTGGGCGGTGCCGATGTGCATGCGCGCGTATCGGGCGTGGCCGATCACTACGCCAACGATGATCAACATGCACTGGAACTTACGCGGCGCATCGTTTCCCATTTGAACCGCAAGAAGGAAATCGGTGTCGAATTACGCGAACCGCGCGAACCGTTGTACGACGCGACCGAACTGCACGGCGTCGTTCCCGCCGACAGCCGCAAGTCCTTCGACGTGCGCGAAGTCATCGCCCGAGTCGTCGACGCCAGCGAACTCGACGAATTCAAGCCGCTCTACGGCGCGACCCTGGTCTGTGGTTTCGCGCACATCCATGGCTACCCGGTCGGCGTCGTCGCCAACAACGGAATTCTGTATTCCGAGTCTGCACTAAAAGGCGCGCATTTCATCGAACTGTGCGCGCAGCGCGGCATCCCGCTGGTATTCCTGCAGAACATCACCGGCTTCATGGTCGGGAAAAAGTACGAAGCGGGGGGCATCGCAAAGGACGGCGCCAAGCTGGTCACCGCCGTGTCGTGTGCGCGCGTGCCGAAATTCACCGTCATCATCGGCGGCAGCTTTGGCGCGGGTAACTACGGCATGTGCGGCCGAGCTTTCTCGCCGCGCTTTCTGTGGATGTGGCCGAACGCGCGCATCTCGGTGATGGGCGGCGAGCAGGCCGCAAGCGTGCTCGCGCAGGTCAAGCGTGACGGTTTCGAGAAAGTCGGCAAGGTATGGAGCAGCGCGGACGAAGAGGTTTTTAAGGCGCCGATCCGCGCGCAGTACGAACTCCAGAGTCATCCCTACTACGCCAGCGCAAGATTGTGGGACGATGGCGTGATCGATCCGGCCGACACACGCATGGTCCTCGGCCTCGGGTTGTCGGCAGCGCTCAACGCGCCAATCGAAAAAACCAGCTTTGGCGTGTTCCGGATGTAGGCCATGGATACGCGCGCAACCGAAAACAACATGGAATCGATCTATCTCACGGAAGAGCACGTCGCGCTGCGCGACCAGGTCGCACGTTTCATCGCCAACGAAGTCGAGCCGTACGGCGTGGCGTGGGAGGAGCAAGGCTTCGTCCCGCGCGACGTCCTGCGCAAAATGGGCGGGCTCGGTTTTTTCGGCATCACTTACCCAGCCGAATTCGGCGGTTCGGAAGCAGACTTGCTCACGTCGCTGGTCTTCGCGGAGGCGCTGTCGCGCAGCACGTTCGGCGGGTTCATCGTGACGGCGCTGGTGCATTCGGACATGGCTTCTCCGCACCTGGTCAATGCCGGATCCCGCGCCCAGATTGAAAAGTATCTGCCATCGATCATCAGCGGTGAACGCATTACCGCGGTGGCAGTCACTGAGCCGGACGCAGGATCCGATGTGGCGGGAATTCGCACCCGCGCCCGGCGCGATGGGACCGACTGGGTGTTGAACGGCGCCAAAATGTTCATCACCAACGGCGTCTACGCCGACCTGTATTTCGTCGCGGCGCGTACCGATCCGGCCGCGAAGGGCTCCCACGGCATTTCCATGTTCATCGTCGAGAAGGCAACGCCGGGCTTTCGCGTCGGCCGCGCGCTGAACAAGACCGGCTGGTTGAGTTCCGACACGGCGGAACTGGTGTTCGAAGACTGCCGCCTGCCCGCGGAAAATCTGCTGGGCGAGGAAAACGCCGGATTCTATGCGGTCATGAAGAATTTTCAGCGCGAGCGCATCGCGGCCGCCGCGATGTCGGTCGGCAATGCCTTGACGTCGCTGCGGCTGACCATCGATTACGTGAAAAACCGCAAGGCCTTCGGCGGCGTGCTGTTCGACAAGCAGGTGATACGCCAGCGCCTGGCCATGCTCGATGCCAAGACGCACGCGGCGCGGCAGTTCCTCTATCACTGCGGCTGGCTTGCTGCGCAGGACCGCGAATGCGTGCGCGAAGTGTCGATGCTCAAAGCGCTGACCGGGGAACTGGCCAACGAAGTCGTTTATACGTGCCAGCAATTCCACGGCGGCATGGGCTACATGCGCGAATCGGCCATCGAGCGGCAGGCACGCGATGCGCGCGTACTCGCCATCGGCGGCGGAGCCACCGAGGTCATGCTCGAGGAAGTCGCCAAGCGCTTCGCCCCGGATTGACGATGCCCTATGAAGCTGCAAAATGATTCACCGCAAAGACGCAAAGGACGCAAAGATGAATCCGGGCCGGGGCGAGAGTTCAATAATGATGCGATGACCTGCGCAAATAGCCACCGCGCAATCCCATTTTCTGTTTCGCTTTCTGATTTTTCCTTCGCGTCCTTTGCGTCTTTGCGGTGAAAAATATTCTTTAGGATGAATCAAGTCATGCTGCAAATCGAGGTCAAAGAAAGTGTCGGGACGATACGCATGAATCGTCCCGATGTGCACAACGCATTCGACGATGCGCTCATCGCGTCGCTGACCGCCGAGCTTCTTCGACTCGACCGGTTGCCGGAAGTCCGGGTCATCGTGCTTGCTGCCAGCGGCAAGAGTTTTTCCGCCGGCGCCGATCTCAACTGGATGCGGCGCATGGCGAAATATTCCCAGGCGGAGAACCTGCGCGACGGCATGGCCCTGGCTGGCCTGATGCGTACGATCGACGGGATGAGGAAGCCCACGATTGCGCGGGTCCAGGGCGCGGCGTTCGGTGGCGGAGTCGGGCTGGTGGCTTGCTGCGATATCGCGATCGCCAGCACGGAGGCCGTCTTTTCGCTTTCGGAAGTCCGCCTTGGCCTGATCCCGTCGGTCATCAGTCCCTATGTCATCGCGGCGATTGGCGAGCGCGAAGCGAGGCGTTATTTCCTCACCGCCGAACGGTTCGACGCCATGGAGGCGAGGCGTATTGGTCTCGTGCATGAGGTCGTGAACATCGACGCGCTGGACGCAGCCGTGGCGAACATGACGGCGCATTTGCTCAAAGGCGGGCCGCAAGCACTGGCGGCGGCAAAAAAACTGATCGTGGACGTGAGCCGCCGACCGATGGACGACGCCCTTTCCGCCGAAACCGCGCGCCGCATAGCGGCAATCCGGGTCGAGGCAGAAGGACAAGAAGGCCTTGC
>JANXVW010000352.1 GCA_025351455.1 Betaproteobacteria bacterium
GCGCGCGCGTCCTCGATCAAGAATGGCTCGCCGTCGGAAAGTCTCTCCGCGTATTCGAAGAACGGCACGAACAGTTGGCCCTGGTCGACCGGCTTTCTCAACTGGAATCCGCCGTGCTCGCTTATTTCCTTCCACGCCGCACGGACTTCGGCCCAGAACGGCTCGGTCTTGTCGAAGTAGGCTTTTCCCGCCGAGAAGTCGTAATCCTTGATGCGTTCGTAACGTGCCACGCCATATTCACGCGCCAGGTAGGGCATGGCTTCGCGCGGTTTCCCGGTGTCGTCCAGCGCGAGTTTCAGGTTGTTCTCCTCCTGCATCCAGCCGGTCGGCGTAATGGTGTGGCGGTTGGTCCCCACGAGGACCTGATAATCGTTGCGCACGCTCCATTCGCGGCGCGGCAGGGGCCGCCAGGTTTCGTCGCTGATCCAGGTCGAGAAACTGTCGCTGTGCTGCCAGCGGCCGGGTGCTGCATAACGCGGCGAGTCGTCGACCTGGTAAACCGACTGCACCCACGTGCCGCGGCGCATTGGCTCCGGGATCTTGCGCAGCGTCCACGCGTTCGACCCTTCGAATACCAGCGCGGTGTCCGCTTCGTAACGCCATTCCTGGCGCCAGTGGCGGGTGACGAAAGGTTCGCTTTCGCTGCCGTCCTGTTGCAGCACGCGCATCACCAGGATGTGCTGCAGGGCGATGAAGTTTCCGCGATCTTCGCTGACGAAGACAACTTCGGTACCCCAGCTTTGATAAGGCGCGTCCGCTTTCAACGCGGGATCGAAGCGCGCCACTTCGAGGAAGTCGAAACTCACGCGATAGGGGCCGGCCATGGCGAGGATGGCGTGGCGGTCACGCTCGAAATCGCTCAGGCCCGCGGCATGTAGGTGTTTCCATTCTTCCACCGGCTCCGCATCGAGGGTAACGGCGGCGCCCTTCGTGCTGGAACCCCGCGGCTTGAGCGCGCCTTCGCCCAGTGGCCAGGCAAACGTATAGCGGCTTGTTTCGGCCGCCTCCGGCGAAGCAGACTCATAGGCGTGAGCGGGGGCGGGAAGCAGCGTAAAGGCGACGAGGATTGCAGACAGGCGCATGGCGGGACTCGGCAAAGGACAAAGGCGTTAATTCTAGAGGATTGGCGCCAAACAGACGCGGGTGTCGCCATTCAACGTCATTGGCATGATCGGCTCCGATCGATGACGGGTGCAACTAGGCCGATCGGGCGCGGTCCAACCAGGAGTCTACGAATTTATCGGCAGACAGACGACCCTATTTACTTACTGCAGAGGAGAACACACATGAAGCTCAATTCCGGAATTGCTGCCGCGATCGTGCTGGCTTTCGCCGTCGCGGGTCTGACTGCATGCGAGAAGGGCCCGGCGGAAAAAGCCGGCGAGAAAATCGACAATGCGGCGAAGAAAGCCGGTGAAAAGATGGAAGAGGCCGGCAACAAGGTCAAGGACGCGGTCAAGAAGTAAACGCGCGGTCAGCACACACCGGTCGGCGGCGAGACATCGCCGCGCCGGCCGGCGCAGTGTGCTTCGGTTGATCTGCACGCATTCCAACCTCGTTTTTCCCATCTGGTCCATCCTCATCAAACCCGTCCTGGGTCCCGCCGCGTCCGCATTCGACCTGGTGCCAGAGGCCCGTCGCCTAGCAGGCTGATTCAGATAGCGGGCTCCCGCGCACCCATCGGGCGCATTGCGCAGGGGTCCCGCCTCACCGAAGCGCATTCGCTCGATCGCGCATACCCCTGACCGCGAAGAAATTCTTTTGTGGATCAGGGTTTTCAGCCGTGGCACGCCAATTGCCAAGTCATCATCCGAGAGGAGCGATCTGCGCGACGCTTCTTATCGTTGTCGGCTAGGGTTCCGGGCTCGCGAGAGCCGCCAGGTCCGAGAGCCAACGGTCCCGCCGCAATTTACGCGGGGCTCCACGGAGGGATAAAAGCCCGGGAGGCCGAGCGCAATGTTCGACCTCTCATTGGCTGGAGCTTGTTAACCGTGGAGATCTTCCGAGCGTGACTCTTGAATTGCAGACATTCCGATGCGCCAAACCCACGCGCTCACCGCAGCTACCCTACGCGCGTAGCAAGTCGGAGTACCCTTTTAGAGTCCCCGCCAGGGGATCCGTAAACCCCTCGCCTTCAGGCATTAGGCTACTTTTGGAGCGATAGTTTTAATGCTACAAATGCGTAGCGTGGTCAGAGCAAACTTCCCTTTTCTTACCACCGAGAGGTCAAGGCAATTTGTTCCCATTTGCCTTGAATGCTTCCCCAAACGGCGTGAGTTTGCCGCCGCCGGTTGCACTCTCGTGGCATTGCCCGCAAACCTTTCCGGTTTCGGTCGCAAATTGAGCCGTTGCTTCTGCAGGTCGAGAAATGATCAGACCAGCCGTGCCTGCGATCAGGATTAATGCCGCCGCGCTGAAAACAAGACCAAGGGCATTTCTTGCATTCACTTTCATAGTCGTCTCCGGATTATGGACGCGCATCGTACAGTCGCTCCAAGCCGAACCCTTGCGCGCAAATGGTCGCCCAGCTCACATCAAACATTAACCAAAGGCCGAAGCAACGTCTGTGCGGTCTCGAACGAACCGCGCCAGTGGTTGATCTACCAGGGTGGCGGACTCGCCCTCACCGCGTTGTCTTTTCTATCGAGAGAGTCTAAATTAGGTCTGCATGACGGATGAGTCGATCGTTTCCGCGGCACCGGCATTGAACGGTTTGCAAACGTACAGACAGTAGCTTTCATTTAACGCACGCAGGTAATCACAAGGAGTCTGACCATGAAAGTGACGCGCAATATCGGCATGCTGCTGCTGGCCATCTGGCTTATCCTGACCGGACTGATACCGCTACTCAATTTCAGTTTCTCAGGACTAGGCACGCTGATGGCTGCTCTCGCAATCGCAGCGGGTATTTTGATCATCATTGGTCGATAGACGTCGCGTCTGCGCAACATCGCTGATGAAGAAAGGATGAAAAGAAAAATCCGGGGGCGCTGCTGTTCTTCGGCGTTGCTCTCGCAAACCACCGCCCATGACGGATCGGCGCAATGACATTCGGTGATCGGAGTCTGCGCGATTGACATTGGTCCCCGAGCGAAAAGAAGTGCGCCCGTGCGGCATTTGACGCTGCAATCGTTCGCGAACGTGCTGCGATCTGGAAGCGAGTGGAAGAAATGCTTCGGGACTCTGCCGAGCCAGACAAAATCTGGCGCATCGACGATTTTCTTTCCGAGAAACGAAAGGAGTTTAACCGGAAGTACGACTTCCGATACTCCGTACTCATTGGCGTGTTCGGCCGACTGCTCCAGGAGGGCTGGGTCACGCAGGAAGATCTCGCGGGGTTGCAGGCGGATAAACTTGAATTCATCCAGACCATTGCCGCCATGGACAAGCAGCGCGATGACTAACCCGTCCATGATGATCGCTGGCGTCTGGCCTGCCGCGGGACTATGGGCTCTCGATCGATGCCAATGCGTAACTTCAAGCCTGCCGTTCTGTACTTCGCGCTCGTCTTAGGCACCGGGTTTGCGTTGGGCGCAATTCGGGTGCCGTTTCTCGTTCCCCAGCTAGGCGAGCGGTATGCCGAGCTTCTGGAAATGCCCTTCATGTTCGTCGCAATTGTGCTGGCTGCTCGCTATGTGGTTCGGCGGTTCGATCTTCCTGCGAACCTGTCTGTTCGGCTGCAGGTTGGATTCGCCGCATTGGCTATGTCCGTGCTTGCCGAGTTGCTGCTGGCTACGGTGCTTCAAGGTCGTTCGCTCGTACAGTTCATCGCCAGTCGCGATCCCGTATCCGGTTCGGTCTACCTCGTCATGCTCTTGCTGTTCGCACTGATGCCTTCCATCCTTGCGCGCATGCGCGGTTCCTGAATTGTGGTCGGACCACCGCCATCCGACCCATCCGCACAGG
>JANXVW010000348.1 GCA_025351455.1 Betaproteobacteria bacterium
CCAGATAAACCGTACTTCCCTGCAGTGCCCCTGTATATTGGGTCTCCAACCAGGAGAATTCCCATGAGCGAAGCAAAACCCGTAAAAACCCCCACCGTCGAATTATTCGGACTCAACACCCCGGCCAAGGCGGCCCTGAACAAGAAGAACCGTGACGAACGCCGCAAGTTGATCCGCGGACAAAACGCACGCAGCAGGATCAAGTAAGCAGTCCGGGCGACGGATTCACCACGCAGCACTCAGCACCCGGTACTTGTTTCCCCTCTAGTCCCTTTTTCGCCCCAGCACCGTCAGCCCCTCGTCCCGCAGATTCGTCAGTATCGAGTCGCCGTTGGCATCGACGCGAAACTCACCGTAGCGAGCCTTGTTGTATAGCTGCGCATCGCCTTCCTGGAAGAAGAACGCATTGGTCGCGAACTTGACCTGCTGGTCGCGCATCCGGTAGCGCATCTTCAATTCATTCGCGGCCAGCGGCGTGCCGTCGTCGATACGCGCAAAGTTTCCGACACGCCGCTCGTCCAACGCCAGAACGACAGAGCCATCGCCGGGCGACGCAGCTGCGTCAGCGTCGCGCCGTGCGAAACATGATCGAATAGCGCAATTGCTTCGTCGCCGCAATACTGTGCTGCCAGCCCCATCGCGCCTTGTCGCGAATCTGGTACGCAGACCGCGGTTCCAACTCCAGGGATATCACATCCTCTTTTTTGTGACGCTCGCCGGGCTGGTACGGCCGCAGACGCATCCGGCAGGCGCCGCCAGCGAAACGCCGGCGATCGCTTCGTACTCCGGGGCATCGCGATGCCAGCCCAGCGGCGTGCCCAGCCGGTATTCGGTCACCAGGCCATGCACGAAACTTTCCGCAGGCAGCGCGATCCATCGCGCAACCTTGTCGCGCAGCGGAAACAGAAACTCTGGGATGCCCGGTGCCTGATCGGGTGCCTTCGCACGCGGATCGTATTCCGTCCCAGATCGCACGGTGCGCCGCCGCGCCGTGTATTGCTGGAACTTTGCTTCCTGCAGCGGCAGTGCGCGGATGATGTCCAGCAGCGCTGATTCTTCCTCGCGCGTAATGAAGGCCGGCTGATAGACGAAGCCCAGCGGGCCGTGAAACTCGGATTTGAATAATTCTTCCTGGGAGATGGGGGCAGGCATGCTTAAAGCGAAAATGATGCGGGGAACTATAAGACCGAAGCAGCGCACGCAAGTTTAGGTGCCGAAGCGCGTGTTGTGTGGCATAGAGTTTGGTGAACTGGACAAGCGGCCGCATTCGGTATTTGATATGCCAGCGCTCTGGGAGGGGCGCCCTCGCTGCACTAGCCATAGCCTCACCACTTTTTAAAGCTTCAGCCGCAAAAGGCTGGCGCATAAACTCGTTGCGACCAAGGAGACTTCCATGTTTGTAACACGCCGTCTTACGCCCGGTTTCGTCATTGCGCTGTTCGCGGTTTCCGTATTCGCGGCGGAACTGCCGCGCGCCAAGCCGGAATCGGTCGGACTTTCTTCGAGCCGGCTGCAACATATCAACGAAGTACTCCACGCCAAGGTCGATGCCGGCGAAATTCCCGGCTATGTCGCCCTGGTCGCGCGCCATGGCAAGGTTGCGTATTTCGAGGCCTACGGTATGCAAGATCCGACCACGAAAAAACCGATGGCAACCAACTCGATCTTCCGGGTTTACTCGATGACCAAGCCGCTCACGAGCGTGGCGGCGATGATTCTGGTCGAAGAAGGCAAGATGCGACTCTCCGATCCGGTCTCTATGTATCTGCCCGAGCTGGCAAACCTGAAAGTGGCGACCAATGCGGATTCCGCCAAGACCCCAGACGAACTTCAGACCAAGCCGGCAACGAATCCGATCCGGGTCGTGGATTTGCTGATGCACACCTCGGGCCTTACCTATGGTTTCTTCAAAGGCGTTCCGGGAGGCGGCGCTGTCGAGCAGGCCTACATAGACGGCGGCGAGGGTGATCTCGAAATCAGCAATGCCGAACTGGTGACGCGCCTGAGCAAGCTGCCGCTGAAATACGAACCCGGCACGACTTGGTGGTATAGCCGTTCCTCCGACGTGCTCGGCCGGTTGATCGAAGTGGTATCCGGCATGACGCTCGGCGAATTCATCGACAAGCGCATCTCGAAACCGCTGGGTCTCGCGGACACCGCTTTCAGCGTCGCACCAGGCAAGACCTCGCGCTTCGCCGAACCGTTCCCCGCCGACAAGGAAGGCCTGATCCTGAAGTACACCGATCCGACCAAACCGGTGAAATTCGAGGCAGGCGGCCAGGGACTCACGTCCACCGTGATGGACTATGCGCGCTTCGCGCACATGCTGCTCAACGGCGGTACGCTGAATGGCAACCGTGTTCTCGGGAAAAAGACCGTGAGCCTGATGACCAACGACCAACTCAGTCCGACAGTTAACCGTGGCCCGTTCTTCATCCCCGGACAAAGCCACGGCTTCGGCCTGCTCGGCGCCGTTCGCACCGAAGGCCCCCGCGCGCCAGGCGTATTGAATTCCATGGACGGCTCGGTTGGCGAGTTCTACTGGGCCGGTTACGCCGGAACTTATTTCTGGGTCGACCCCAAGGAAGAATTGGTCGGCGTATACATGATGCAGTCGGTGAAGCATCTGCTGTGGTATGCCACGACGTTCAAGACGCTGGTGGTGCAAGCGGTGGTGGAGTAGGAGGAAGCGGGTTGGGTAAAGATTAAGACGGTCTGCGAAGGGCGACCTTACCTATGTCCTTGACTTGCACAGGGCGCTCTTTGCGCCTGGCCGCTCAAGAAAAGTAACCAGCGGTTGCGTCTTTTGAAGAGGGCGAAAGCAATTAAACATATCAGTATTAATGATATTTAACATATATCACTATTATTGATAATATTCGTTTATCACTTTCACTGATGAAACGAATATGCCGCAGCTCCTTACGAACAGCGCGCAACTGGGTCACATCATAAAGGCCAGAAGGCGTGCGCTCGGGCTAACTCAACATGCGCTGGCCACAAAACTGACGATCACCCAGAACCGCTTGTCACAGCTCGAAGCCGACCCCGGTGCATTGAGCTTCGACCGTCTGGTCGACCTCCTCAATATCCTTGGGCTGGTTCTGCTGGTCGAGGATCGCCAGCCAGGTCACAAGGGCGACTGGTAGCCATGGGCCGAAAATCCCGCAACCGGGAGCTTGCCGTTTGGGTAAATGGCCAGCTTGCCGGTAAATGGAAAATCCCCACGCGTGGCGGAGAAGAGTTCCAGTATGACGCGGCGTGGATCAAGACGCCCGAGGGCCGTCCCCTTTCCCTTTCTCTGCCCATCAGCCTCGACAACGCGCCGATCAAAGGCCGGATGGTAGGAAACTACTTCGACAATCTGCTACCTGATAGCGATCCGATTCGCCAAAAAATCCAGAGCCAGTTCGGTACTGACTCCCGCACCGCATTCGACTTGCTTGCCGCGCTCGGCCGAGATTGCGTGGGGGCAGTGCAACTGCTACCCATCGGAGAACGGCCGGGCGACGTGAAGAAGATCGATGCGAAGCCGCTCACCGACGCGCAAATCGAAAGACGCCTTAAACAATCCGTATCCTCCACCAGGTTTCGTGAACTTGAAGAAAATGAATTTCGCATCTCAATCGCCGGTGCCCAGGAAAAATTCGCTTTTCTTTATCACAACGGCAAGTGGTGCGAGCCATTGGGCAGCACCCCGACGACCCACATTTTCAAACTCCCGCTCGGACTTGTCGGGGGTCGGAATGCGCACATGCGCTCGTCGGTCGAGAACGAATGGCTATGTGCGAAAATAATTCGTGCCTACGGCATCCCCGTTGCGTCATGCGAGATTGGACATTTCGGGTCGCAAAAGGCACTCATCGTGGAGCGCTTCGACCGGCTGTTGCACCCCAATGGCAATTATTGGCTTCGTCTCGTCCAGGAGGATTTCTGCCAGGCACTGGGCGTGCACTCATCGAGGAAATATGAAGCCGACGGCGGGCCGGGAATTCCAGACCTGGCGCGCGTACTCAGCGGTTCGGAAAACAGGGAGAAAGACCTGGCGGCACTGCTCATTGCGCAGATCGTATTCTGGATGCTCGCTGCGGGCGACGGGCATGCAAAAAACTTCAGCCTTCGCATTCTGAGACAAGGCCGCTACCACCTCACCCCGCTTTACGACGTGCTTTCATTCTGGCCCATTGTCGGCAAAGGTCCGAACAATATTGCACGGCAAGATCTCAGGATGGCCATGGCCGTCCGCGGCAAAAACAAACACTACCGATTGAGCGAGATTGTTCGCAAACATTTCAACGAAACCGCGGCTCTGATCGGTATCGGAGAAAACGCCGAGCCGCTCATAGGAGAAATTCTAAAAAGAACGCCCGACGTTGTGACCTCGGTCCAGAGCGAGGTGCCCGATGACTTCCCTGCGAATGTTCTCGATAGAATATTGTCGGGATTAACCGACTCGAGCAGGCGTCTGGCGACCATGCAAGCCTAAAGGGGTATTTGGATCAGACTTGGCAGATTGCATAACAATCAGGCCCTCGTTTTCAACCGCGCCGAACTAAAGACTGAAAGGCAGACGCCATAAAATGCTTCCGCACCTTCCTCACACGGCGTAGGATTCCCGCAGAGGTGCGGCAAACCGGCGGAGAACCAGTCATACAACCCGCACCCTGCGGTTAAAACAAAACAATCGTCCCGAGGAGGAATACGAATGTCCAGCACTGTCTCTCCGGAATTTGAAAAAGCGACCTATTTCAAGGTCGCCTATCGCCTCATTCCTTTCCTGTTCCTGTGCTACATCGTCGCCTTCCTGGATCGCGTCAATGTGGGGTTCGCCAAGCTGCAAATGGCGGGAGACCTCGGCTACAGCGATGCAGTCTACGGATTCGGCGCCGGCATCTTCTTCATCGGCTACTTTCTTTTCGAAGTACCCAGCAACGTGATCCTTGAACGGGTCGGGGCGCGCATGTGGATAGCGCGCATCATGATCACCTGGGGTCTCATTTCATCGGCCTTCCTGTTCGCGGGGCAAATTCACTGGGGCGCCATCGCGACAGCGTTCGGTTGCACCGATGCGCAGTTCAGTTTCTATTTTCTGCGCTTCTGGCTGGGGGTAGCGGAAGCGGGATTCTTTCCTGGCATCATCCTGTACCTGACCTACTGGTTTCCCGGCCCGCGCCGTGCCGCAATGGTGGCGCTATTCATGACGGCGATCGGCGTATCAAACGTGATCGGCTCGCCGGTTTCCGGCGCAATCATGCAATTCATGGACGGCGCCTCAGGATTGCGCGGCTGGCAATGGCTGTTCCTGCTCGAAGGCATTCCTTCCGTCATCATCGGCTTCCTGGTTTTGGTGCTGCTGCCGAACGGACCGAAGTCGGCGAAGTGGCTTACTCCGCAGGAGAGGGACTTGGTCGTGGCGCGGGTCGAGGAGGATGACGCCAGCAAAAAAGACCTTGGCGGCAAACACGACCTCCTGGGCGCCTTCAGGGACTACCGGGTGTGGGCGCTGAGCGCGGTTTACTTCTGCGGCGCCGCCACCTTCTACGCGGTCGGCTTCTGGATGCCGACAATTATCCAGGAACTGGGCATCGACAAGACAGACTACCTCAAGGTCGGTCTGCTCAGCATGATCCCGTGGACGGGAAGCATCATCGCCATGGTCTACTGGGGAAGGCATTCGGACAGGACGAAAGAGCGCCGCTGGCATTCGGCTTCGGGTTTCCTCGTCAAGATGGTCGGCCTGCTGATCCTCGCGATTGTGCCGCACTGGCCCATCATGTCGATGTTTGCGCTGACCCTGATCACCATCGGATGGGGCGCGTACGTAGTGACGTTCTGGTCGCTGCCCACCGCGTTTCTTCGCGGCACCGCGGCGGCCGCCGGGATCGCCTTGATCAACTCGGTCGGAAATCTCGGAGGCTATTTCGGTCCCGACATGATCGGTCGTATCCGCACCGCGACCGGGGGTGCCACCGAGGCCGCGTTTTATACCCTTGCCGCGGTGGCACTGCTGGGCGCATTGATCATCCTGTTCCTGCCCAGGACCGAGAGCAAAGCGGCTCCGCTGAAAGATTAACGCGGAGCACGAAACACAGGGGAGGTGTCAGGTAAGCAGAATTGCATTGTTACATCAGCAACTCGAGCCCCCGCAGGCACACGTCGCCGAGTGGCGCTATGGAATGAATAGGGGGATCGGCCGGGTTTGGCATATTGCATGGCAGTCATCTATCGTCCGCGCAAGCCGAACCCTCCCTCCTACAGGCGCGCAGCAATCAGCGCGCAGAGGCGGCGAAAACATGCAAATGGCCACTCGCATTTCCAGATTCCGCAAGCTTCCATAGAAGTTATGGACATCAATCCGTTGCCGGAAATGCGGTTAGGGAAGTGGATTGAAGGCGCTGACGATGAGGCTCATGAGCGCCCTCCTTGGGTCAAGAAAATAAAACGGGCACCAGCAGGTGCCCGTTTCCCTTTGATGCCGTAACAACCGGACTTACATGTTGCCTTTTTTGCCGGGGTGAGCCGCCATGTAGGTATCGAGCTCCTCCATGGAGATCGTGCCGTCTTTATCGGTATCGATTGCACCGAAATTCTTGGATACGCCACCGCGCATGTTTTTGGCTTCCTTGCGATCCAGGGTGCCGTCGTTATCTTTGTCGGCATTCCTGAAGTCGGCTGCCGTCTTGTCACTGTCCTGCATGCTCCTGTCGCTGGTGGTCTTGTCCTGCTTGGCGTCTTTGCTCGTATCGTTAGCCGCGTCTCGTGTATTGGGATCTGCAGACCTTGATTGGGAGGTTTCGACCTGTTTCGGCGTGACCTTGACACCGGTATCGGTATCGTCAGCGGCGAAGGCTGCCATGCCGGAGAACAATCCTGCTACCAAAAGAGAAATGATGGAACGTTTCATAGAAGTCCTTTCAGGGAAATTAAGGGTCGCGGTCTTCGGTGACCGCATGGTTTGGGCGTTCTGCCACCTACATGCGACCGCGCAATGCTCCGAAAGTTACGTGCGATCGATGGGGTTACAGGAGCTAGGCATAGGCCGAGCGGCCTAGGCGATTCGAAGGCCGGCCTTTATCGGGCAGGGGCGACACCGTACAGAGGATGTTTCAGGCGATGGCGTGCCCTGGCTCAAGACTATCGTCCTCGACTCATTTATGGGCCTGTGTCGCTTCCCAGGCCCGCACCTTCACCCGGGCGGCATCGAAGATGCGTTCGAAGTTCTTCGCTTTGACCTTCACCGCGGTCCCGGCATCGAGCCTCTCCCACAACTTCTGATACGCATCGAACGCCTTCAGATAATCGGCCTGTGATTTCGGCGCGACGGTGTCGCTGCCAAACAGGAACCGGTCGGGATACTGGTTCAGCATTTTCGCCCACGAATCCAGCGCTGCTTCGTCAGCCACAACCCACTTGGCCACTTCGTCCCAGGAGATGTCGAAGTTCACATGCGAGTACTCGTCGCTGCCGAGCATTTCGCGCAGCAGCTCGACGTGATCCGCCGTCGGCTTCACGAACCGGCCCAACCCGGTGTGCGCCCAGATGATGGAAACGTCCTTGTGCGCGCGGAACACAGTTTTAAGGTCGTCGAAGTTCGCCGGCCGGCCGACTGTGGATCGCACAGTGTTGATGTCGTTGTGGATGATCGTGACCAGGCCGACTTCGCCCGCGAATGCGAACACCTTGTCGAGCGCCGGGTTCAGCAGGCTCGCGGTATGACCCGCGACTTTTGCGGAAACGAATTCCTTGTGCACTGAAAATTCACCGATGCCGGTAAACACGCCCGGATACATCAGCAGCACCCGGCGAATGTGATCCGCCGCGTACATGTCCGTCGGATTGAAGCCGGTGATCATCGGATCGAAGCGCTTGCGGTCTTCCGCCGGCAGCTTCAGGTACTGGTCCGCGATGATCGCGTCCGTGAATGAGTAGTAATAGAGCTCGGCGTCAGACAACAGGTAATAGTCGGGAGCGCGTTTGCCGGACTCGAAGTAATCCCATTTCTGCTGCAACGGAATTCCGAACACCGCCGCCCGACCCGTCCTGTCGCCCATGATCCTCAGGAACTCCGGCAGGGTCGGGCCTTCCTGGATGTAGTTGGTCAGGTGGAAATGGGAATCGTTGAAGTCGTACGCGTCGCTTCGACCTGCGACGCCGGCCAGCGCGAGCGCAGCGGAGGCCAGTAGTAATTTGTATTTTTTCATCTGTCGTCTGCCTGGATCAGGAAAGATGGGGCTGCGAGGATACCAGTTGCCTTACGGATAACGGACACGTTTGGACGAACTGCAAAGAATCCTGGACGCTTAAGCCTGCGTAAACAACTGATCTATCTCCGCGGCCGGGCTGTCATCTAACCCTCCTGGCTGCGAAGCGCCCAGCGCAAGCGGCTCTCGATGGTCTTTCGCACACAGGCCACAAGCTTTCCATCCGGCGCGATAGAGAGTCCCGCGGCAATTTGGGGCAGCGCGTCCTTCATGCGACTTCCCACTTCCGCAAAGCGCTTTTTGAGGAGGGACGGATTAACACCCGTGTCGACGGCAAATTGCTGCCAGTTCTTCGGTCGGACCCAATCCGGACGATTTTCTCCGCCTATCTTCATCGCCATCCGGCTCGTTGAACGAGGATAGAAGGTCGTGCAAAGAATGTCGTACCAGGGGGCGAGTTTGAATTTCTCCCTGCCTGCCGGCAGCATCGCCAGATTCTTGGCGTGCGCATCCGCATTTCCGACGAGGTAGTTGAAGATCAGCCAATCGACGGCAATCAGGATGTCTGCCGAAGGAACCGCAGAGTATTGACGGATCGTATTGAAGATATCGGCACACGACGGTCCGCCGTGCTCTTCGTATTTGAGGTCAGGCAATCTGCCGGTCAATTGGCAGAAATCGAGCTGATGCAGACGCCGCAATCCACCTTTTTCGTCTGGCTCCCGATCGTAGCGCTTGATCAGAAGAATGCGTTCTCCGCATGCCTGCAGAATTTCACCCTGGACGGCCGGCAACGCGCAGC
>JANXVW010000353.1 GCA_025351455.1 Betaproteobacteria bacterium
GCAGAGTTCCATGAAGCTGGCGCAGTTGCGCTACGACAACGGGATCTCGAGCCTGCTCGACGTGCTTATCGCCGAGCGCGCCCTGCTCGACGCACAACTCAACCGCGTCGAAGCGCAACGCGCGCAACTGGCAGCGACCGCGGACTTGTTCAAGGCGTTGGGCGGCGGCTGGGACGGTGTCCCCGGCGCCGACAAGACGGCGAAAAACTAAGCGTACGGCGCGCGAATCGAATCTGCAATAAAAGGCGGCGCTTCCTGCGCCGTTTTTTTGTGATTGCGATACGACAAATTCACTGCGCATCAAAAAGTGGATATCGGGATATTGTCGCCGCCGCTTGCGGGCTGTCGTCTTTTGGCACCGCCATCGTGCTCTGCTAAATCTGCCTTTCCGACCGGAAAAAAATGCATACGCTCGGCTCGACCTTCATTCCGCCGGCCTTGCATGCGGGCGGGCTGCGGTATCGCGGCATGGCGCCCCTGGTATCTCACATCAAGGACCTCGGCCGCATCGAAGCGCGCGCCTACAAGCGCAAGAGCGGCGTGGTCACCGCATCGGGCGGCAACCACGGTCTCGCCGTTGCCCATTCAGGGCGCCAATATCAGCCTGGACGATGGCCAATATCCGTATTCCGGAGGCCCTTTCTGAGGTGACCTTTAATGGCGACACTGTCTCAGCCCGGCGACCACCCCACACTCGGGCGTTCGGAGCGTTTCCGGTATCGCGGCCCATCGCGATCCCATTTCGGGGCACTAATCGTTTGCCCTATACGCACAAACTATCTTCCCGCGGAACTGTTTTCCCACAACGCACCCGTGAGCGCGCGCGCGGAAGTAATTGCCGTCTCTGGCCCGCGACAGTGCCCCCCATTGTAAGAAATGGCGACTTCGCCGCCCGAGCCTTGGGACTGCGTTTCCGGGCTCTCGTATTCTCTGACATAACAATGTGTTGACCGCGAACGCCGCCAGGGCCTTCCGCAATCGCGCTCTGCCTGGCTTTGGAATGGCACAAGTCCTGCGAAACGTCTACGTTGGAAGCCCGGCCAATATCTCGAAATCATCTGCGAAAGAAAAAATGAAATCTTCCCATGCGGGTTTTACATTAATAGAGCTGATGATCACGGTCGCGATCATCGGCATTCTCGGGGCCACCGCGCTGCCCGCCTATCAGACTTATTCTGCCAGAGCCAAGATTTCCGAGGTTATTCTGGCGGCAAGCAATTGCCGGACGACCATCGCAGAAGTGGTTCAGTCGGGCTCTACGCTGCCGGTGGCCGGCGGCTGGAATTGCGAAACAAAAACAGGCAGTCCGGGAAATTCGCGGTATGCAAGCACCATCGAAACCAGCGCGGAAGGGGCCATTCGCGTGACGATCCGGGCAATCAACAATGACGTGAACAGTCAGGCGATCATCCTGCGGCCCTGGCCGGATATGGCGCGCACAGGCGCCGTGACCAGCGGGGGAAAAATAGTCCAGTGGGACTGCGGCCCGGATCCGACCAACACTATAAACATCAGCACAACGCTGCCAAGTTCGTGCCGTTCCGATGCGTCGCTGATCGGAACTGTTACTGCGTTCGCGGAAGCCCCCTGACAAGTCGTCAACTGATTTCCCGCAGTACTGCGCTCCGGGCCTTCGCAAGATTGGCGCGGATGTAGCCTCCACCGCCGAAAGCCATCAACCTTCAAAACCTCGCAGCGATGGCGCGCAGGCTTTTCGCCGCATGCGCAAGCGCGGCCGGCGTGTAATCCTGCCAGGGGGGTCGTATTTCAGCCCGTCCGCGCCGCACTGGAAGACGATGAACTCCGGTTCGAAATGAGCCAAATGTTGTTCCACCCGCGGCCAGGCTTGCAGGAATTCGGCGTCGCCGGAGCCCGGTTTCAACGCGACATTGAGCTTGCTGCCCCGCGCCGCGCCTTTGCCTGTTTCGTCCTCTCGCCCCGGACCCCGGATAAAGGTAGCGGCCGTCCTCGTGGATGTCGGCGAAAACGAGATCCGCATCTTCTTCATACGCATAATAGATGCCGTCGCCGTGGTGCACATCGATATCCACATAGGCAACGCGCCGGATGCCATATTGCGCCCGCAGCGTTTCGATCACGACGCCGAGATCGTTGAACACGCAGAAACCCGCGGAATGGCCGCGTCCGGCGTGATTCAATCCGCCGACGGGCTGAAAGCTGCGGTCGCATTCCCCTTATCGCGGCGCTCGCGATCCCGCGCAGCACGTTGCGGCGCGCGACGTACAGTTCAGAACTCCTGGCCACAATTCCAGCAGGTCCGAAAATTGGCGGGGTTCTCTTCATGGCAGTGCGGACAAAACACCGCGCTCGACGGCGATTGCGATCGTTCGATCTGATTGATCAACTCGCGCGCCTGCTTCGCATCACCCTCATCCATGATCCACACCTGCGGCCATGCCTGATGGAAGGGAATTTCCCCCATGACGCTCTGCGCATTTTCGTTGAATACGCGGGCATCGATGCCCGCCTGCGTGAGCAGACCCAGCACCAGGTGCGCATCAGGAAGCGTCGGCGCGGAATAGATTTTCAGCATCAAAACAGGGTCTCGACTTTTCCCTCGCGCCGGCTTTTCTAGAATAAATCCATTTGCCCGCCCGGACGGGGCCGCCTGAACTGCGCGACGTCCATCACGCGCCTGTGTTCATTCAGGCCCAGTCGCTTGCAGGCTTTTTCGAATCGCAGCCTGAGCAGGTCGGCAAACTCGCCACTTCCGCGCATGCGTGTACCGAACCCCGGATCATTCTCGCGCCCGCCACGCATCTGTTTTACGCGGCTCATGACGTGCTCGGCCTTGAGCGGATAATGATGCATGAGCCAGTCCTTGAAAAGATCTTTCACTTCGTAAGGCAAACGCATCAGCACGTAGCCCGCCGAGAGTGCTCCGGCATCGTGCGCGGCCTCGAGGATCTGTTCCGTCGCCGAATCCGTCAGGAAAGGCACAATCGGGGCCACCATCACGCCAACCGGCACGCCGGCCCGCGCCACGCGGCGGATTGCCTCTATGCGGCGCGCCGGCGCCGACGCACGCGGCTCCATCCTGCGCGCCAGGTCGTGGTCGAGCGTCGTTACCGAAATGAATACGCTGACCAGGCCCTTGTCGGCAAGCGGCGAGAGGATGTCGAGATCGCGCTCGACAAGTGCATTCTTGGTAATGATGCTGATCGGCTGGTTGCACTCCTCGACCACCTGCAGGAGGGCACGGGTTATTTTCCATTCGCGCTCTACCGGCTGATATGGATCTGTGTTCGCGCCGATGGTGATGGTGCTGCACACATAGCCTGGCTTTGCCAGTTCCTCGCGCAGGCGTTCGGCGGCATTGACCTTGGCAAACAGGCGCGTCTCGAAATCGATTCCTGGGGACAGGTCGAGGTAGGCATGCGACGGCCGCGCATAACAATAGATGCAACCGTGCTCGCACCCTCGATAGGGATTGATGCTCAGCGTAAAGGGGATGTCGGGTGATTCATTCCTTGAAATGATGCTTTTGACCCGCTCGGCCGTGACAGTGGTCTGCGGGCGCCCCGGCTCGTCCTCCAACGGCACATTCCAACCATCGTCGAACGCTTCTCGCGCCGCTTTCTCGAAGCGGCCTTCGGGATTGATTGTTGCGCCCCTGCCCTTGTGGGCGGCGCCGTGGTCACCAATGACGGTTTTGAGCGGCATACTGTTATTATAATAGGGCTATCCACTTAGCTCCGCAGTCGCTGGGATCGGGTGCTGCCGGTGCTGGCCTGGTTTGTTGTCTCTGATGTGAGAGTAGGTCACGGGCGCGGTGACGACGGCTTGTTGCATCAGGCGGTAGAACAACATTCCTCTGGACCGCGAGCTGCGTCGATTGAATCTGAACACGAACTCATCGAGGTAGTAGTCCACGTGCCTGGGATCGACGGCGCCGTGGTGGGTGCCAAGCAGCCAGCGCT
>JANXVW010000012.1 GCA_025351455.1 Betaproteobacteria bacterium
GTATGTGTGCGGCAAGGATATGGAATCCAACCGGCTCACCGTCGTGCAAGGCCACGATCATCCCGCGTTGCTCTCCGATGCGCTCGTGGCCAATGACCTGAACTGGATCAGCGGCGCACAACCACATTGCAACTGGGTATACGGGGCAAAGACGCGCTACCGGCAGAAGGACGCGCCTAGCGAAGTCGAACGCGTCGATGCGGATTCATGCGAAATTAAATTCGCGGAACCTCAATGGGCAGTCACGCCCGGCCAATCCGTCGTCGTCTATGAATCGAAGGTCTGCCTCGGCGGTGGCATCATCGAAAGCGCGGTTCCGGCGGCGCGCTAGGCTGGCCGCGTGGCTCGATTTCAACTGCGGCGAGTGCTGCATAACCAGAGCCGCAGAAGCGCTCGTCGTGATAAAATTATCCATACTGATTAGCTACATGGATGATGCCTCTTTCCACTCTAACCGCCCTGTCCCCACTCGATGGCCGTTACCGGGACAAAGTCTCCAGCCTCGCGGATTACTTCAGCGAATTCGGCCTGATCCGGTACCGCATCCTGGTCGAGGTCGAATGGTTGAAGGCGTTATGCGCGGCGGACGCACTGGCCGAGATCCCGGCCCTTTCAGCCCACACGCTGCGGGAACTCGATGCTGTAGTGCACGACTTCTCCGTCATCGACGGTGACGCGGTAAAACAGATCGAAGCGCGCACCAATCACGACGTCAAGGCGATCGAGTACTGGCTTAAGGAAAAACTCTCGGACAACCGCGAAATCGCCGGGGTCACCGGCTTCGTGCACTTCGCCTGCACTTCCGAAGACATCAATAATCTCTGTCACGCGCTGATGCTCAGGGATGCCCGCTCGAAGGTGGTGCTGCCCGCCGTCGACGCGCTGATCGAAAGACTGGCCGCGCTCGCCCACGCGACCGCCTCCCTGCCGATGCTGTCGCGCACCCACGGCCAACCGGCAACGCCCAGCACGCTCGGCAAGGAAATGGCAAACGTCGTGCAGCGCCTGCGCCGGCAGCGTATCCGCATCGCGAACGTCCCGCTGACCGGCAAGATCAACGGCGCCGTCGGCAACTACAACGCCCACCTTGCGGCATTTCCCGACTTCGATTGGGAAAAGTTCTGCCGCGACTTCGTCGAAAAACTCGGCTTCGAATTCAATGCGTACACCACGCAAATTGAACCGCACGACAGCATCGCCGAATTGTTCGATGCCTGCGCCGGGCTCAATACCGTGCTGCTCGACTTGAATCGCGACATCTGGGGTTATATTTCGATCGGTTACTTCAAGCAAAAAATAAAAGAAGGCGAAGTCGGTTCCTCGACCATGCCACACAAGGTCAACCCGATCGATTTCGAAAATTCCGAAGGCAATCTCGGCCTGGCGAATGCGCTGTTGTCGCATTTGTCGTCCAAGCTGCCGGTGTCGCGCTGGCAGCGCGACCTGACGGATTCGACGGTCCTGCGCAACATGGGCGTCGCATTGGGTTACAGTCTGCTCGCCTATGACTCGTGCCTGCGCGGGCTGAACAAACTCGAGCCCGACCCGAAGCGCCTCGCCGACGATCTGAATGCCAACTGGGAAGTTCTTGCCGAGCCGATCCAGACGGTCATGAAGCGCCATGGCATCGAGGATGCGTACGAGCAACTGAAAGCGCTGACCCGAGGCAAAGCAAGCATCAATCGCGAGTCGCTGCATGAATTCATCCGCGGGCTCGCCATTCCACCCGCGGAAATGGAGCGCCTCCTGGCATTGACGCCGGGCACTTACACCGGCATGGCGGAGCACCTGGCAAAGCGCGTCTAGCCCGGATATTTCATCAGGACGCGGAATTATGGCGGAGGACTGGGCGAGACAGATCGGGCTCGACCGGCACGGCCAATAGATCATTCTATTGGCAGACGGGCATGCCCGATATGGCCGGCCAGAACCCGTCTGATTCCGCGTAACCCGAAATCCAATTTGCGCGCAAACCAAACGGCCTTGGATTGGCTGCACGGACGCACCTGCAAGCAATCGGGGGTGGCCCCGGTGAAATTTCCGGGCTAGGACGTCAGGATGGGCGCCTCGCGCGCCAGAACTCGATGATCGCCGGCATCACGGACAACACGATAATGCCGAGAATGACCGCTGTCAGGTTGTTCCTGACCAGCGGCAGGTTGCCGAAGAAGAAGCCGGCATAGGTCAGCAGCACCACCCACAGCACTGCTCCTGTTACGTTGAACATCAAAAAACGCCGGTAGTCCATTGCGCCGATGCCCGCCACGAACGGCGCATAGGTGCGAATGATTGGCACGAAGCGCGCGATGATGATTGCCTTGCCGCCATGGCGTTCGAAGAACGCATGGGTCCGATCCACGTAGGCTCGCTTGAAAAATCGCGAATCCTCGAAACGGAAAACCCGCGGGCCGAGATAGCGGCCGATGGCGTAGTTCAGGGAATCCCCGGCGATCGCCGCCGCAATCAGAATAAGTACCAGTACATGCACGTTGAGTTCGCCTGCCGCGGCAATGGTTCCCGCCACGAACAGCAGCGAGTCACCGGGCAGGAACGGCATGACGACCATGCCGGTTTCCAGAAAAACGATGAGGAACAGGAACGCGTAAACCCAGGCACCGTAAGTCTGGGCCAGCTCCCGCAGGTGCAGGTCCAAGTGCAGGATCACGTCGACAAAGCCGGAAAGCAGATCCATGGCGAACCCCGTGCCTTAGACGACTGCCTCTTCCTGCTTCTTCTCCGGCTTGATGAAATCCTCGCGTGTCACGCCCAGCCACATCACCAGCGGACTGGCGACCAGAACCGAGGAATAGATGCCGAACAGGATACCGATGGTGAGCGCCAGCGCAAAATAATGCAGCGTCTCGCCGCCGAAGATCAGGATGGAGGTGACCATCAATTGCGTGCAGCCGTGGGTGATGATGGTGCGCGACATCGTGCGGGTGATGGCGTTGTTGATGACTTCGGGCGTGGTGGCCTTGCGCATCTTGCGGAAATTCTCGCGAATCCGGTCGAATACAACGACCGATTCATTGACCGAGTAGCCCAGAACGGCGAGCACGGCCGCGAGCACCGGCAGCGAAAATTCCCACTGGAAGAATGCGAAGAAGCCCAGGATGATCACCACGTCGTGCAGGTTGGCTATGATTGCCGACACCCCGAATTTCCATTCAAATCGCAGCGCCAGGTAAACCACGATGCCGATCGACACCAGCAGCAAAGCCAGCGCCCCATTTTCCACCAGTTCCTTGCCGACCTGCGAACCGACAAAATCGACCCGGCGCAGTTCGACCGAAGCATCGTCCTGGCGCAAGGCCTTGATCACGGTCTCCGACAGCTGGGCGCCGGTAATGCCCTGCTTTGCCGGCAGGCGGATCAACGCCGTTTGCGAACTGCCGAAGCTTTGCACCGTCGCGTCCGCGAGGTCCACCCGGGTAAGGGCATCGCGGATCTTGTCGACGTCCACGGTATGCCCGTAGTTGATCTCCATCACCGTCCCGCCGGTGAATTCGACGCCCAGATGCAGGCCTTTCGTTGCCAGGAAGATCACCGCCAGGATGAAGGTGATCAACGATATGACGTTGAACACCAGCGCATGGCGCATGAAGGGAATGTCTTTGCGGATGCGGAAAAATTCCATTTTTTTGTCCTTTGCGCGAAGTCAGGCGGACGCGATCAGGCCGCCGTGGTTCGCTTGTACCAGTCGGTATTTCCGATCGGCAGCTTTTCGAGTTTGCGCCGGGCTCCAAAAACAAGATTCACCATGCCACGGGAAACCACCACGGCGCTGAACATCGACGTCAGGATGCCCAGGCAGTGCACGACTGCGAAGCCGCGCACCGGACCGCTGCCGAACATGAACAGCGCAATGCCGGCGATCAAAGTGGTGATATTCGAATCGAGAATCGTCGCCCAGGCACGCTCATAGCCGGCGGCAATGGCCGCTTGCGGCGTCGTGCCGTTGCGTAATTCCTCCCTGATTCGTTCGTTGATCAGCACGTTGGCGTCGATCGCCATGCCGAGCGCCAGCGCGATTGCGGCAATGCCGGGCAAGGTCAGTGTCGCCTGCAGCATCGACAGCAATGCGACCAGCAGCATCAGGTTTACCGCCAGCGCCAGCACCGAGATCACGCCGAAGAACAGGTAATACACAATCATGAAGACGGCGATCGCGGCAAAGCCGATCAGGGTCGAATGAAAGCCGCGGCTGATGTTGTCGGCGCCGAGGCTGGGGCCGACCGTGCGCTCCTCCACGATTTCCATCGGGGCGGCCAGCGCGCCGGCGCGCAGCAGCAAGGCCGTATCACGCGCCTCGACGGTGCTCATGCGCCCGCTGATCTGCACTCGTCCGCCGGGAATTTCGGACCGGATCACCGGCGCGGTGACGACTTCCCCCTTGCCCTTCTCCACCAGCACCATCGCCATGCGTTTGCCGATGCTCTCACGGGTGACCTGCTGGAAAATTGTGGCACCGCGTCCATCGAGATTGATGTGGACGGCGGGTTCGCCGGTCTGGCTGTCGAAACCGGGCTGCGCATCGGAGATGCGGTCCCCGGTCAGGATGACTTCGCGCTTGAGCAAATGCGGCGCGCCTTCGCGGTCGTAGAGCAACTCGTCGCCGAAAGGCGCCTGGCCGCCGATGGCGGCTTGCAGGGAAGCCGCATCGCTATGCTCCTCGTCTACCATGCGCACTTCCAGCGTCGCGGTACGGCCGAGAATATCCTTCGCCTTGGCCGTATCCTGCACGCCGGGAAGTTGCACGACCACGCGATCCGAACCTGCCTGCTGGACAATCGGCTCGGCGACGCCCAGTTCATTGACCCGGTTGCGCAGCGTGGTGATGTTCTGCTGGATGGCGAATTCCTGTATGCGCTTTTGCACCTCGGGCCTGAGCGCCGCGGCAATCGAATACTCGGCGCCGGTTTCGCCGGCGTTCAGCAGCAGATCCGGGTTCTGCTTGCCAATTTCCGTCAGCGCCTGGTCGCGCGTCTGAATGTCGCGGAACTTGACCACGACGTTCTGCCCGTCGCGGGATATTCCGGCATAGCGGATTTCCTTGCCCCGCAGCGTCGTGCGGATATCCGCCGCATAGCGGTCGGCTGCCTTGGTCAGCGCGCCTTTCATGTCCACCTGCAGCAGGAAATGCACGCCACCGCGCAAGTCGAGGCCGAGGTACATCGGCAGCGCATTGATCCGGGTTAGCCAACGCGGGGAACTGGACAGCAGGTTCAGCGCCACGACATAGTTTTCGCCCACCGCGCCTTGCAACACATCCTTCGCCTTCAACTGCATGTCGGTCGTAGCCAGGCGCACCTTGATGCTCGCGGGGTCGAGAAAAATGCCGTCCGGCTTTATATTGGCCTGACTCAGCGCCTGATCGACGCGCGACAACAGCACTTCGTCGATCTTCGCCGTGGTTTTTGCCGGGGAGATCTGCACTGCCGGTACTTCGCCGAAAAAATTGGGCAATGTGTACAACAGGCCGATCGTCAGCGCAACGGCGATGAGAACGTATTTCCAAAGCGGGTAGCGATTCATGTGTGCCCTATGCGGTGCGGATAGTCGGGGGTGACCGGGAAGCCTGGCCGTGCCTGCGCCATCGTTCGCCGTTAAGCGGCGCCCTTGATGGTTCCCTTGG
>JANXVW010000026.1 GCA_025351455.1 Betaproteobacteria bacterium
CCCTTTGGCAATCTGGAGCGGGAAAGGAGGCTCGAACTCCCGACCTCAACCTTGGCAAGGTTGCGCTCTACCAACTGAGCTATTCCCGCACAAAAAACGAACCGGCATTATAGGACCCGGGGTCCTTTTGTCAAGGTAACGACCGCGCCCTATTCCCTCCTTGTCAACTCGGGAAGTGCCATTTTCAGGTAATAGGCCATCGACCAGAGCGTCAGGATTGCAGCCAGGTAAATCAGAAAATTCCCGATTACCTGGGCATTCAGCTCGACATACCAGTTGTGAATATTCTGTTCAAGAATGCGATCGTGATAAAGCAGCAGGATGATCGCCACCATCTGCGACACAGTTTTGATTTTTCCCAGAAACGACACGGCGACGCTCTTGCTGCGACCAATCTGCGCCATCCATTCGCGCAGGGCGGAAATCGCGATTTCCCTGCCGATGATGATGGCCGCGATAAAACCCTCCACCCGTCCGAGCCAGACCAGCAGGATAAGCGCGGTCGCGACCATAAGCTTGTCGGCGACCGGATCCAGGAAGGCGCCGAAACGTGACGTCTGATTCAGTGAGCGCGCAAGATAGCCGTCAAGCCAGTCGGTGATAGCCGCAATGGTAAAGATGGAGGTGGCCACCAGATTCTTGTTGTGGTCGGCAATCCAGTCGTGCGGCATGTAATACACACTGACGAGTAGCGGGATCATCAGGATGCGCAGCCACGTAATCAGGTTCGGCAGGTTCAACGGCATGATGCGTCAGTGTAGTTGCTGGTAGATTTTTTCGGCGAGTTCCCTGCTGATTCCTTCAACCTGCGTTAGCTCCTCGATGCTTGCCGATGCCACGCCCTTCAGGCCGCCGAATCGCGACAGCAATCGCTGCCTGCGCTTGGCTCCGACGCCGCTGATTTCCTCCAGCGTTGAGCGATTGCGCGACTTGGCGCGCCGGTTGCGGTGGCCGGAAATTGCGAAACGGTGTGCTTCATCGCGAATCTGCTGGATAAGGTGCAATCCTGGGTTGTCGGCAGGCAGACGCAGCGGTTCGCTGCGTTCCGGAAAAATCAATTGTTCCAGGCCGGCCTTGCGCTCTTCGCCTTTCGCCACTCCGATCATCGGCAGGTCGCTAAGCCCAAGTTCGCCAAGCACCTGGTATGCCGCGCTGACCTGCCCTTTGCCGCCATCGATCAGGATCAGATCCGGCAATTTGCCCTCTCCTTCCACGATTTTGCGGTAACGCCGGTCGAGTACCTGCCGCATTGCTGCGTAATCGTCACCCGGTTCGATGCCGGCGATATTGTAGGTCCGGTATTCGCCCGGCTGCATCGAAGCATGATCGTAAACGACACAGGAAGCCACCGTTGCTTCGCCCATGGTGTGGCTGATGTCGAAACATTCGATACGTTGGATGTTGTCGCCCAGATTCAAGGCTTGCTGCAACGCTGTCAGCCTCGCCTCTTGCGTGGCATGGGCGGCAATGCGTTGCGCGATCGCCAGCTCCGCGTTCTTTTCCGCCATGCGCAGCCAAACCTTGCGCTCGCCAGCCGGGTTGGTGTTGAACTGCACCTTCACTCCGGACTGCTGCAACAGCAATTCTTCGAGTGCGCCAGAGTCGACGGGGCGATTGAGGATGATCGCGGGCGGCACGTCTCGACCCACATAGTGCTGCTCCAGGAAGGCTTCCATGGCGGATTGCTCGTCCTGGTCGCGCGCATTCTGCGGGAAAAAGCTCTTGTCTCCGCGATGTTGCCCCGCGCGTACCACCACCAGGTTGACGCAGATGAGCCCTCCGGAACTCGCCAGCGCGACGATATCCGCGTCGACGCCGTGGCTGCTCGACACGAACTGGGTTTCCCGGACTTTGGATAACGAGCGGATCTGGTCGCGATAGGCTGCCGCCTGCTCGTAGGCTTGTTGGTCGGCAGCCCGTCGCATACGCTCTTCCAGGCGACTTACGGCCTCGTCCTCCCTGCCCTGCAAAAACAATTCGGCGCTTCTGACATCCTCGGCGTAGGTCGATTCGTCTACGAGGTTGGCACAGGGACCCGTGCAACGCTTTATCTGGTAGAGAAGACACGGTCGGGAGCGATTTGCGAAGACTGTGTCCTCACACGTGCGCAGACGGAAAATCTTCTGCATCAGGCGAATGCTTTCGCGCACGGCGCCGGCATTGGAAAACGGTCCGAAGTAGTGATTGGTCTTGTCCAGGCTGCCCCGGTGAAATCCCAGGCGCGGGAACCGGTGGCCGGTCAGAACTAGATACGGATATGATTTATCATCCCTATACAGTATGTTATATCGAGGATTTAAACTTTTTATGAAGTTATTTTCGAGTAACAATGCCTCCGCTTCCGAGCGGGCGACCGTTGTTTCCAGCCCTTGTACCTGGCCAACCATCAATTGAATGCGTGGCGCCAGCGACCCGGTTTTCTGGAAATAGGAGGCTACGCGTTTCTTGAGATCGCGCGCCTTGCCGACGTACAGGACCTCGCTGGCCGCATTAAGCATGCGGTAGACGCCGGGCAAATGCGGAAGATTGGCGACGACTTCGGCGGGGTCGAACCTGGGCCGTTGCGCTTGCGAAGAATCCGGATCACTCTTGTTCATCGGAGTTTTATCCGGCGCCGGGATCCTTCAAGAAACCACCGATATCGGCGAAAACCTGCTCGAACATGGGCGCGGTCAGGCGTCTCGTCTGGGTATTGTATCGGCTGCAATGGTAACTATCGAAAAGCGTGAGGCCGCCTGGAAGGCTGTGCTTCGCCCGGTGCGCAAACCTGTAGTCCGCGGTTTTGCCACCGGTCGCCATCAGGACCGCCCTGTGGGCGATGCCGCCCAAGGCTAGCAAGGCAGCATCTTTCGGCAGCGCTGAAATCTCGTTGGCCAGGTACCCGTTGCAGCATTTGACTTCGTCTCCAGTGGGTTTGTTTTCCGGTGGCAGGCATTTCACTGCATTGGTGATCCGGCAGCCGGTCAATTTGAGCGGGTCATCGGCCGATACCGACACCGGCTGATTGGCGAATCCGAATTTATGCAGGGTTTCGTAAAGGAGTATGCCGGCATAGTCACCGGTAAATGGCCGGCCTGAGCGGTTGGCGCCGTGCATTCCTGGCGCGAGTCCCACGATCAATAGACGTGGCGAGGCATCGCCGAAAGGCGGGACAGGCCGTGCATGATAAGTCGGATGCTTTGCCCGCACGTCGTCGAGAAAGCCTGCCAGCCGGCTGCAACGCCGGCAATCCAGGGAGAATGCACTCATCAAAGTGGACCGCTAGTGGTCATGGTCGTGATGGCCGTGACCATGACCGGGTACGCGATCGTCTTGTTGCGGGAGGATTTTTACCCGCGCCCGATAGCCGGGATTGATGCCGCCGGCAGGCTCTGGTTGCAGGGTGACGTGCGCAATGCCGAATCGGGTTTGCAGCATCTGCCGCGCCGACTCCAGCAATGGCGCCCAATTGTCGAGAGTATCCAGGTCGACATGCGCGGAAAGGGCCACCTGGCCTGAAGAAATGTTCCAGACGTGCAGGTCGTGCACGGTACTGACGCCGGCGAGTGCGCCGAGGGCCTTGCCGATTTCCTCGATTCTCAGGCCGGCCGGCACGCCTTCCATCAACACATGCAAGGCATCAAGGACAAGGCGCACCGTCGATCCAAGAATCAGCGCTGCAATGACCAGCGACAGCAGCGCATCGACAGGCTGCCAGCCGGTGAAATAAATCACCGCCCCGGCAGTGATCGCTGCGACAGACCCGATAAGGTCGCCGATGACGTGCAGCAGCGCCGCCCGTGTATTGAGGTCGCCTTCTCCGCGGCCGATGATGAATGCGACGAACAGATTGGCGAGCAGGCCGATGGTCGCGATGACCATTACGCCAAGGCCGGTAACGGGCTGGGGATCGAGCAATCGCGATATGGATTCCACCGCAATCACGACGACGATCAGCAGCATGGCCAGGCCGTTGACGAAGGCCGCCACTACCTCGGCTCGCGCAAAACCATAGGAATGCCGGCTGCCGGCCGCACGGCTGGCAACCCACGAGGCAAATGCAGCAAGCCCCAGTGCCAGTGCATCCGACAACATGTGGCCGGCATCGCTCATCAAGGCGAGTGAATGAAACACGGCGCCCGCAACGAATTCAACCACCGCGTAACCCAGCGTGACCACCAACGCGATGACTAATGTCCGACGCGTTCCGGGCACATGATGGTGATGCGCGTGATCAGCCACGTTCCCCCACTTGCACGGTTCCGGCCAGCAGATCGCCGCTCTGATGGCCGACTGTGCCGATATTGCGCACGGCCTTGCTATAGATCTCGGTCTCCTTGAGCGCGGTCAGATTCGGCGCCGATGCGCGGCCATGCAGACGGACAAGCCGGGCAAGCGACGCGGGGGAAATATCGCGTTGCAGGCGGCTCAACAATTCATCGGCTGCGTCCGGGCGGTTGCATACCAGCACCATGTCGCACCCCGCTTCCAGGGCCGCGTCTGCGCGCGCCGCGATGTCGCCCGCCACCCTCGCCCCTTCCATGCTCAGGTCGTCGCTGAAAATCACGCCCTGAAAGTTCATTTGCTTGCGCAGGATTTGCGAAAGCCAGATTTTAGAGAAGCCGGCCGGGCGGTCATCCACGTCCGGATAGATCACGTGCGCGGGCATGACCGACGCCAGTCCGTGCGCGATCAGTTCGCGAAACGGGACCAGGTCCGCCTGATCGATTTGCGCGTAGCTGCGGGTGTCCACCGGCACATCGGTGTGTGAATCGGCCGCGATGAAACCGTGCCCCGGGAAATGTTTGCCGCATGCGGACATACCGGCTAGCGCCAATCCCTCGATCAATGCACCCGCCAGCTCTATTACGGCATGGGGATGCGAGTGGAAAGCGCGGTCGCCGATTACGGCGCTGTTACCGAAATCCAGATCGAGCACTGGCGTGAAGCTAAGGTCGATGCCATGCGCGCGCAACTCTGCCGCGAGCACATAGCCCGCATCCCGCGCCAATTGCTTTGCCCGTAGCGGGTGTTCGTCCCATAGTGCGCCGAGCGCGCGCATTGGCGGCAGCCGGGTGAATCCTTCGCGAAATCGCTGCACGCGCCCGCCTTCGTGGTCCACGCCGATCAGCAGCGGCGGGGTGCGCAAACCATGGATTTCGGCAGTCAGCGCTTCAAGCTGCCGCGGCGATTCGTAGTTGCGCGAAAACAGAATCACGCCGCCGGTCAGCGGATGCGATAGCCGCCTGCGATCGGCGTCGTTGAGTTGCTTGCCTTCGATGTCGAGCATGACCAGGCCGAGCGAGGCGGGTTTATTCATTGGTTCATTGCTCCAGTACCACGACCGCGCATGCCATTCCCTTTTCGTGAGACAGGCCGAGATGATGCCGGGCGATGCCACGGCTGGCGAGATATTCCGGCAGCGGCCCATGAAATCCGAATTCGGGCTTTCCGGCATTGTCGTTGGTCACGCTGATCGCATGCAACGTGACGGGGTAACGCAATCCGGTGCCGAGCGCCTTGGAAAATGCTTCCTTGGCAGCAAAGCGGTTCGCGAGGAACCACACCGGACGCGAACTGGCCGTGAAGGCCGGCCGCTCCGAGGCTGCGAGTACCCGCAGCGCAAACTGGTCGCCGTATTCCCGCAGCAGACGCTCGATGCGGCTCACGTCGACGATGTCGATGCCCACGCCGGCGATCATGACCGGCCTCCGGTATGCATGGCTTCCAGATAGAGGCTGACTGTCTTCGCCATGCCAAATTCCAGCGCATCGGCTACCAGAGCATGGCCGATCGATACCTCGAGCACCCCGGGCACCGTGCGCAGGAACAACGGCAGGTTTTCACGGTTGAGATCGTGACCGGCATTCACGCCAAGTCCGCTTCGCGTTGCCGCACTAGCCGCCTCGCTGTATTGGCGCAGAACAGCCTCCTGGGCCAACGTACCAAAAGCGCGCGCATAGGGTTCGGTATAAAGTTCGATGCGATCCGCGCCGATTTGGCGCGCGGCGGCCATGGCTGGTTCGTCCGCATCCATGAACAGGCTGACGCGAACACCCATTGCCTTTAACTCCGTGATAACCGGCCGTAGGCGCGCGCCATCGCGACCCAGGTTCCAGCCATGATCGGACGTAACCGCTCCGGCATCATCGGGAACCAGTGTGCACTGGTCCGGCCGTGCGGAACGTACGACATCCATGAGTTGATGGAACGGATTGCCTTCGATATTGAATTCAACGCCCCTGTGGCGGACCAGTTTCAGCAGAATCCCGACATCGTCCCCGCGTATGTGGCGCGCGTCCGGCCGCGGGTGCACCGTGATACCGTGGGCGCCTGCATCGAGCGCCAGCCGGGCGACATGTTCCACGCTTGGGATGTCGAGCGGACGGGAATTGCGCAATAGCGCGACTTTGTTGACGTTGACGCTGAGCCTGGTCATATCTGCTGCATTTCCCGGAGCAACTGGCGTGTATGCAGTTCCTGATTGCCAAGATAGTGATTCACCAGGAAGCGCATGAGCAGCTTGCTTTGCGCCAAGGTGACTGCATCGGCAAAGTTGTCGTTTTCCAGTTCGATCAAGGTCTGCCCGGAGATTTCCACCTGCGCCTCCGCGCCGCGGCCAAGCGGCACCGGCCCCCGTTCGATTACATAAGTGTAGCGTTTGCCGGGATCGATCGCCCTGCCGGTATCCGCCTCACGATCGAGGATCAAGGCATAACCGAGCTCCCTCAGCAGGTACTTTTCGAATCGCCTCAGCACCGCCGCCGGTTCGGGTTCGCGGGCGAGCGCGGCGATTGCATCCTGATAGAGGCCGAACAACGCGTCGTGCGGATCTTCCCTGGCGAGAAACTTAAGCAATAGTTCGTTCAGATAGAACCCGCACATCAGTCCCAGTCCGCGCAGCTGCGGTATGCCGCCCTGCCATTCCGCTTTGTGCAGCGTGCGCAATTCGGATTTACCGGCCCACGAAAGCAGCAACGGCTGAAATGCCATCATCAATCCGCGCAGGGCGGATTTAGGCCGTCGCGCGCCGCGCGCAACCAGCCCAACCCTGCCGTAGTTGCGCGTAAAGGATTCCACGACCAGGCTGGTTTCGCGAAACGGATAGGTATGCAGCACGAACGAGGGCTGCCCATCCCGCCTCTGCCTGTCGCCCGTGGTGCCTGCCGCGCTGACGCTGTTCGTAGGCACGTTTTATTCGTATGCCTGCTTCATTCGTAACCACGATTCATTCGTAACCCAGGCTCTTCAGCGCCTTGAGGCTGTCCGCCCAGCCGCTCTTGACCTGTACCCATAGTTCGAGAAATACCTTCCCGCCGAAAAGTTTCTCCATGTCGATGCGCGCCTGGGTGCCGATCTGCTTGAGTTTTTCCCCGCCTTTGCCGATCACCATGGCCTTGTGATTGTCCTTGTCGACGATGATGGCAATGTGGATGTGGCGCATGTCCCCCTGCATCTCGAATTTCTCGACCATGACCGTCGCCGCATACGGGAGTTCTTCGCCGAGCAGCCGGAACAGTTTCTCGCGCACCAGCTCCGCAGCAAGAAAGCGCTCCGAGCGGTCTGTGATTTCGTCCTCGTCATGCTGAGCGGGGCCTTCCGGCAGATAGGGCTTCAGGAGCTCCCTGAGCCGGGCTACCTGTGTCCCCTTTGCCGCGCTGACCGGCACAATCTCGGAGAACGCAAATGCCTTGCTCGTTTCCGCGAGGAAAGGCAGCAACACGGACTTATCGGCAAGCTTGTCCACCTTGTTGACGATCAGGAGCACCGGAATATCCTTGGGCAGCAGCGGGAGCAGCTTGCGGTCTTCGCGGCCGAATTTCATGGCCTCGATGACGAACAGCACGATATCGACTCCGCCGATGCTGTCCGACACCGTGCGGTTCATCAGCCGGTTCAACTCGCCACCATGCACGGTCTGGAAACCCGGCGTGTCGATCAGCACCATCTGCGAGCCCGCCTCGGTCACGATGGCATTCAGGCTATGGCGCGTGGTCTGCGGCCGGTTCGAGGTGATGCTGATCTTCGTGCCGACCATGCGATTGAGCAGGGTTGATTTGCCGACATTCGGCCTGCCCACGATGGCGATGCGTCCTGTGCGATGGGCGGGAGCGGTCATTTATTTGTGCTTGGCTGCAAGTTCGTAAGCACTGCGGGCGGCTTGCTGCTCTGCGGCCCGCCGGGTCGGACCTTCGCCGTGAGAACGGATGGAGAGTTCCGGGATAACGCACTCCACGTGGAAATGCTGTTCATGGGCTTCGCCCGCCACGGATACGATCGAATATTGCGGCAACGCCAGTCTCCGGCCCTGAAGATACTCCTGCAGGTTGGTCTTCGGATCCTTGTTGCCTGAGGCCCCGGGATCCATGGTCGCCAGCAGTGGCCGGTAAAGATCCGTCAGGACTTTTTCCGCGGCGTCGAATCCCCCGTCGAGACTGATGGCCCCGACCAATGCCTCGAAGGCATCCGCCAGGATGGAGGGACGGCGAAAGCCACCGCTCTTGAGTTCACCCTCGCCAAGACGCAGGTGATCCCCGAGCGATATCGACGTCGCCAGTTCCGACAGCGCCTGTTGGTTGACCAGTCCGGCGCGCAGGCGCGACAGATCGCCCTCGGGCAGTGTGGTGAATTGCTGGAACAGCAGCCGGGCGACAACGAAATTCAACAGCCCGTCGCCGAGAAATTCGAGCCGTTCGTTATGCGGGGCACCGTGGCTCCGATGCGTCAGCGCCTGCTCAAGCAGCGCCGCGTTGCCGAATCGGTAGCCCAGCCGGCGCTCGATCGGCCCGTCAGGCATGGATGCGAGTTGCGCCGATGGACGTCAACTGCCGCTGCTGGGGGCAAAATCGATGCAGGCGCTCAAATTGCCGAAGAGCTTGATCTTGACCGAGTAGTTGGCACGCAATACCACCTGGTCGCCGTCTTTGTCGACTTCGATGTCTTCAGGTTTGACCGTATCGATCGCGTCGATCTGGGCATGCTTCCTGAAACTGGACTGGATATCCTTGGGGCTGCCTTTGCCTTCCGGAGACCGGGCTATGTCGCGCAGGATGTTCACCACCGTGGCGTACTCGATGTACGCAGGCACCAGCTTGAGGCCGATGATGCAAGCAAAGACGATCAGGCCCGCAATGAACATCATGCCGATGAAAGTCACGCCGCGTTGCCGTTTCATATTTTCCCCCGCTAGTTGATACGGTTGCCGATGCGTTTGAGTTCGCTGAAATTCCACCACACGAGGAAGGCCTTGCCGACGATGTTCTGTTCCGGCACAAATCCCCAGTAGCGGCTGTCGGAACTCGAATCGCGGTTGTCGCCCATCATGAAATAGCTTCCGGGCGGCACCAGGCAATTGAATTCCTGTTCATTGTAAACACAGTTCTCGCGCTGCGGAAACTGCTTGACGCCCGCCAGTTGCAGGCCCGGCGCTTCCGGATTGATGATGATCGAGTGGCGGTGCGTCTCCAGCGTTTCCCAGAAGCGCAGGGAGCTGACAAAGCTCAGGCCGCCGTCGACGTACTGGTAATCCTCGGATTTTTCCACCTCGATGAGCTGGCCATTGATGGTCAGGCGCTTGTTGCGATATTCCACGCGATCGCCGGGCACGCCGACCACCCGCTTGATGTAGTCGAGCGTCGGATT
>JANXVW010000089.1 GCA_025351455.1 Betaproteobacteria bacterium
GCTTGAACCCAAGTTATGGCGCCGGCGTACAGATCGATTTCACCCGGAACTTTGCCCTCGCAGCGGACTGGGACCACTATCGTTTCGACTACGCCCGTGGCACCGACGATGCCACGCTCTATTCATTGAACGCTATTTTCAAGTACTGAAACCGTTAAGCGGATTCGTGGGTGCAAGCTGCACCCACGAGCATGCTGGAACAGGCGCCGGCGGCGCCTGTTGTGACCAGTGCCGGGCTGGACGCAGCGCTCACATCTGCCCGTATTTCTTCCGGGTTGCATCGACACACCTGGTCTTTTCAGCGTCGACGAGAACTTCGCACTTCTGCAAGGCCGCCAGGTATTCCCACTCACGCTCAGAAGCAATTGCGCCGCCCGCGGCCGGATCGCCAAATTGAACGGATTGCAGTTGAGGACTGTTTCGCTCTGTATCGTCAGCGGTGGCGACTTCGCTCAATGCCGGAGCGAGGACCGCCACCAGCGCCACAATAAATACTTTATTCATCATCTGGCTCCTTATTGTTCAACCGGAAGTCTGGCTTCGCGGCAAGGAGAAATGCCTTGGGCTAACGCTTGTTGTGATCCTTGATCGACTGCTTGGCATCGCCGATCCCTTTTTGCACCTTGCCGGAGATCTGTTTGGAAAGGCCTTTGGCCTGTTGTTCCTTGCTTCCCACCAATTTGCCGACTTCTTCCTGGACTTTTCCGGAAACGTCCTTCGCCTCGCCCTTCACTTGGTCCTTGTTCATGCTGAATTGCTCCTGTTAAATGCGCCGCTCTCAGCGCGGAATAGGCAAGTACAGGTTAGCGCGGATGGACCGATGTTGTTATGCGCTATACAGACTATGCCAACACGCGAGAGCGCGGATTTGCAGGGTCCAGATATCTACCCAAGCATCTTGAGCATTCGCGCACTAATCGCCACGCCCAGCAACATCACTGCAAGAATCAACAAGGCCGTCGCGAGATTGGTTGCGTGCGCGACGAAGCCGATCAACGCCGGCCCCAACAACACTCCCGCATACCCCATCGTCGTGATCGCCGGCACCGCGATGCTTTCGGGCATTTCATCCTGTTTGCCGGCCAATGAAAACATGATCGGCACGATATTCGAACATCCGACGCCCACCAAGGCGTAACCCAACAATGCAAACGGCCAGGATGGGATCAGGGTAGCGAGGGCCAGGCCTGCCGCCGCAACAAGCGACCCTCCAATGACAATCAGTTTGGGTCCGACACGCCTGACGAACCGATCTCCTGTCAGGCGTCCCACGGTCATGGTCGCGGCGAACGCTGCGTAACCGAGGCCTGCGTGTGCGGGTGACATGCCGCGAACGTCGGCAAGAAATACGGCGCTCCAGTCCAGGACTGCACCCTCGGTCAAGAACAAGATGAAGCAGAGCACCCCGATGAACAGGACCACGCCTCTTGCCACGGCAAACGCCGGCCCGCTGCTGCGCCCGCCGTAAGTCAGGAAGTGCCGTGCGCTGAGCGCAAGCAGTACCGCGATCACCGCAACTACAGTCGCAGTGGCATTAGACGGCGACACGCCCAGGCTGAGAAGGACGCTCATTCCCCCTGCGCCCACGACCCCGCCCAGACTGAAGAGCCCATGAAACCCGGACATCATGGTCCGTCCGCCGGCGCGCTCCAGGATGATGGCCTGGATGTTCATGGCGCAATCCAGCGCGCCGATGCCGGCGCCAAAAAAGAATAACGCCAGGGCCAGCCAAAGAATCGACGAGACTTGCGCGAGCATCGGCAAGGTCGCGCATGTGAGCAGTACGGACAAAATCAACACGCGGCGGCAACCTACGCGCGATGTCAGAATGCCCGCAAGCGGCATCGCGACGATCGATCCTGCTCCGAGGCACAGGAGCAAAGTACCCAGCGCGCCTTCCTGAATCCCCAGACGCTCCTTCGCGAACGGAACCAGCGGCGCCCAGGCTGCCATGCCGAAGCCCGCGATGAAAAACGCGATTCGGGTTGCGTGCGCTTGGGCTGGACCGGGATTATCGTTTGGCATTGCGGCAGCGATCATGGTGTTGGATTGATTACAGGCTCTGACATGCATTGTGCTGAAATTTCCATGCGGCGTTCCTGGCTTCCGGGGGGATTGTTGAATTTCGTGCTGGGCCATCCCTGGCACCCCGCCCCCATTTACTTGTGGTAAGCGGCTTCGCAAAGTAAAGTCCACGCCTTCGCTTTCCAACGTTTCACATAACGGAGATTCGGCATGCGGCTATGGGTTCTTTTGGTCGTGGTTTTTGCGCTGTCACTGGTAACAGGATTGACCCAGGCCGATTCCGGCCCGCTCAGGATGGGCGTGGGCCTGTTCCAGCCCGACAAGGAAAAAAACGATGCAACCTACCGGCCGCTGGCAGCCTATCTCGCCAAAAAACTCGGGCGCGAG
>JANXVW010000095.1 GCA_025351455.1 Betaproteobacteria bacterium
GAAACGGATTTGTTTGGTGCGCAGCGGAACTCCATCATCAAAATTGTCGGTGCCGATGAAATTCTGGAATACTTTCTCGAGCGTCTTCGAACGGTGTTCCCTCATGTCATCCAAAAACCAATGATTCTTTACAATTCCAACAATTCGCCCATGTACGCTCTGTGCTTTGCCGCGGGCCATCCCAGAAGCGGGGCGACCGCACTTAAAATTGCGGCCCATCTGGCCCGTACTCGATAGGGATTTCGAAAATGGCGACCAAATCAAACATCGAATGGACCGAAATGACTTGGAATCCCGTGACGGGGTGCACCAAGATCAGTCAGGGATGTAAACACTGCTACGCCGAACGCATGGCTAAGCGTCTTACGGCGATGGGTGCAGATCGCTATCGAAATGGCTTCAGCGTCACGCTTCACCCTGATCTGGTCGATGTGCCGCGTAGCTGGCGCCAGCCGCGGGTCGTGTTTGTAAATTCGATGAGCGACCTGTTCCACGATGACATACCGCTTGCTTACATCCAGCGTGTCTTCGCCACGATGCGTGATTGTCCCCACCATACGTTCCAGGTGCTCACTAAGCGCAGCGAACGTCTGGTCGAATTAGCTTCGCATCTTGATTGGCCATCGAACGTCTGGATGGGAGTCAGCGTCGAAGATGAACGGGTGCTGGACCGGGTTTCACACTTGCAGTCGGTTCCCGCAAAGACACGGTTCCTTTCACTCGAACCTCTCATTGGCCCTCTGAACGCATTGCCCCTAGAAGGAATTCATTGGGCCATCGTGGGTGGTGAGTCTGGACCTGCGGCCAGGCCCATGCGGAAGGAATGGGTAACCGCGATATTGCGACAGTGCCGTCAGGCCAAAGTACCCTTCTTCTTCAAGCAATGGGGTGGTGTGCGCAAGGATCTGACCGGCCGGGAACTGAATGGCCGCACCTACAACGATATGCCTGCCACCGCAAACGCGGCTTAGTTAAATGTCAGAGAAAGCGCGACGGCTCCGGGGCCGGCTCCAGACATGAGCAACGGCTATCGTCTTGCTGGTTGAGGTTTTACGCCTCACCCCGGCGAATGGCAGGAAAGCCCTCGTAGTACGAGACCAACTCTGGCTTCGGCGGGTCACCACGCAAGAGCAGACCCTTTGGCGCAATGTAGCTGAAGATCGAGCGTTGAGGCGTCCCATGCCAGCCAATATTGAACGCGCAGAGTTTAGGGAAAAATTGAAGCTCGCTATACGGCAGGTGATTGTGAATCCAGTATGCGAGCGCCCTCCAATCGGTACCCGCTTCGTACTTGTCCGTGAACCACGGCACCACAACACAGGCCATAGCGCCACGGCATTCTTCTGCGTCAAGGTGGTCCCAGATGTGGCGCGCGTAGTTGCTTTGATTCGAACCGCAGTTATGGCCTTTCTCGTTCCCGAGGGCGTTAACCTTAGGTGAACGGTACGCCGATCGAACGGCGATGCGTCCAAATGTGGCTTGGAGTGGCTCCAGTAGTTCCTCGCACAAGCGCTTGCCATTCTCGATAGCGAGGTCAGGGTTCTCAGGTATGTTGGGTACGCCGTAGAAGTTACCGATCTCGCTGTAGAGGAAGTCGCGCATGAAGAACGAGCGCGACAACCTCACCCGACCCAGATTTTCGAGGGCATCCACGGACTGCGGAACGCGCATGACGACTCCTTTGAGGAAAACCGTACAGTACCAGTCAAATTGAATGGCGAATATTGCCGCTGAGATCCGCCCCGCGCTGGCTCAACCGCATCGGCCATTGCGGAATTACTCAACCCGAGTAGCTCATGGCCGCTGTACCATCGCGTCAGCCTCCAGGGTAGCGCTTGCAATAGAAGGCGCACTCGGCCGAGCTTTCATGCTCACCGACGTCCCATTCGGGGAATGTCGCCAAGTCGTCGGCCATTGCCATGATCACATCACGCAATTCGAGTGAGCTGAGCCATCGCGGCGGAATGGCTTCCACGCCAAACTGCACACCCAGCAGATGGCCCGTGATCGCACCCGTGGAATCGCTATCTCCGCTATGGTTAACAGCGAGGACAATACCGGCCTCAAAATCCTCGGCGGACAACGCGCAATACAGGCTGATGGCCAGCGCCTCCTCGGCCACCCATCCTTCTCCCAGTTTTTGGATTGCATCGGGTAGGTTCGGCTCGTGTTCCGCAAGGCGTTGAGCGTGCTCGACGGCACGCAAAGTTTCCAGATGCTCTGGTCGCAGCCGTAACTGCGCCTTCGCTTGTTCGATCGCTTGCGTAAGCGATTGTCCATTGAGGAGCAACGCGACCATGGCGGCCAGTACCCCGGCTGCAAGCTGCCCGGTGGGATGGCCGTGTGTGAGCCCGGCGAGCGAGCAACCGATATCGAATGCTTTTTTTGTTATTTCTTCGCTCGTATCACCCTCCCATTGCGCCACGAACATGCCGACTGGCGCTACCCTCATGACCCCTCCACAGCCTTTGCTGTCGTTGCTTGCGGGATCGCCGGGTCTCTTCATCTGCCGCAGGGCGGCAATGCAAGTATTGCCGGGCGCGCGACGATCGAACAATTCCCGATGCTCTATCAACCACCCTAAAGGTTTGTCCACCGGCTCTGCGTCTGATCGAAATCCCTGGGTTAGCAGCCAGCGAAGATAAGCACGCGCCGTCACGCTGGGGAAAACCGGCCCGATCCCCCGCATCCGGGCGCGGACGAATGCCCGGAGCATTCCTTCGGCGGTGAAGAGGGTCATTTGGGTATCGTCGGTAATCGCCCCTAACTTGCCATAAGCAGGAATGAAATCCTGAATCCCTTTAGACCCGAACCTCTCGCGGATGGCGTGAAGCTTCATGAATTCAACGGGCGCGCCAAGCGCATCGCCAACCGCTCCGCCGAGCAGGCAGCCTCTGTATCGACTGCGCACGCCCGAGTTCACCGGAACCCGGGGAAGGCTTGGACTTTCGGAAGCGTCAATCGCGCTTGCCTTTAGATCGAGAGCTTTTCCCACCAGCTATCTTTTGGTATTTCCCGACGGCCTTGGATTTTCTTCCATTCATAGCCACCGCCTCGTTTTCTTGCGGCAGCGGCCTCCTTTCTTTCGTTCCCGACTTCCTTTGTAGTGAACTCGCGGGCAAAACCGCCTCGTCTCACATGAGATTTGAAATCACTCCAGTTGTCGGGTTGATTGAAGCGCTTGTGAATCCAGCCATGACAGCGCCGGCTCACCATGTACTCATACGGCGGTGACCATTGGTAAGGGAATGAATAATCTTCGCTGTGCGGTTCCACTTTCAATGCAGGATCGCTATCGCCACAAAGCTGGCACGGAGGAATCGCCGGGACCGATCGACCAAGATCCCGAAGTCTCTTGTACTCCTGGTACTTCTTGTCTCTTTCTTTCCCTGAAAAACCGTTATAGGAATCCATATTATTTTGTCTCACCCTTTCCCTTGGCGTCCTTCGATATCCCCGCTGTCTACACCGCGTGGGGCTGATAAAGAAACTTCTGAAATCCGGAAAACACTTGGCCAATCTCTTCGGGCTTGCCAAGATCGGCGACGGCATCAGCGATGGAATCGTGATACTTCAAGCGAAGCAGCGGCGTCAGTTTCGCTTGGTCGAGTTCCTCGACGCCCGCGCTGACGTAATGCGAAAGCACAAAATCGAGGAAGACCTGCTGTTTGGTGTTGAAGCGCGTGCTAATGATGGCCATGGCTCGCGCAGCCCGATCTTTGCGCGTGAGTGGAGCCAGAGCATAAGCCACGTGGGCTAGTGCCCGTAGACAAATAGTGCGCCACCGATCTCGCTGAAACTTCGATATGCCTTAGCCAAGTAGTCGTTGTGACGAATCCGGATAAGCTTTTCATTGCTCGTGCCTTCAGCCACAAATATTGGAAAGTAGTCGCGCTTCAGTGCATCACGAATCTGCTCAATGAGGCGAATACCAGTGTTGACCCACGTGTATTTCTGAATCTCGGTTCCGGCATCGAACAGATGCAATGCGCCATGTAGGAACCACGTGTTCTGCCTGTGGCTGTTGCCTGGCTCCCAAGTTACATACGCGGCATCGTAGTCATCCTCGGGCTTCCGAAAACCGTCGTCTGAGGAAGGTTGCGCACCCTCTTCGGTGTGCATCTGCGTCCAGTAGAGCAAGAGGTCATAGTTCAGTGTGTAAACACTGTCAAAGTTGGCGATGAAGTCGCGACATGCCGCGTATTCGTGTTCTTCGATTTCGCCGGGCCACGCAGGATGACTGGACGCGATTGTTTGAACAAGAAGTTCTCGAAGGCCGTCGGCATCCTCCTGAAGTGTCGCCAAAAGCTTTGAGGGAACGCCGTCGTATGCCGCCAATACAGCCTTAGCATCTCGCAGTGCTTTGATGACCCTCTCGAAATCCTGTGTCCCGAGCGCATCAAACGCCTTCTTCGCAGACGGTGAGAGCTTGGAAAAGTCGGCCTGCTCGAAGAGCTTTCCATAAACAAAAATGTCCGGCCTGCAGGCGATGCTGAATCCATTACCAAGCAGTAGGTGGCTCTTAGTACATCCTCGGGAGTTCTCGAGGGCGGCCGAGAAAGATATGAGTTCCATAGTGTGACGAAATGCAGAGTCAGGCTTGCTCAATTGCTTAAATGGCTCGGTCTGACTCGCATTTCGAAAAGAACCGATATGCGATTTGCCAAACCTCTTCTCCCAATATTCAAGTTAGCCAAAGCCGGCTATTTTCGCGCGGCCTCTAGGCATTTGGTCATGGCGGCTTCACTAAAGATCCGAACCGCTTTTTCGGTTGTAAGCAGGAAGAATGCAGCAGCTCTAGCATTCGCCACCCAATAATCTTCTACCGTCTCAAGCGATAACCCCAAGTGCTCTTTTTGTTCCAGCGCTGCTTTCAAATCCTTTGACAAGGTAGCTACTTTACCTCCCTTATGCACGAACGAATTACGTAGACCTCTGAGTTGAGAAACGACCCGTCGATGCTCTCTTGAAGCGAACAAAGGTATCTTCAGGTAGTGATCCGTATAGCGTTCTGCAGCCGTAAGGAAATCTTCGCGCCCTTGGGCGAATCCAATCCTGTGCCGTGCTGTTGTCTGCCAGTGCCTCAAGACTTGCTCGACGCCATATTCAAATGCCGCGTAGGTAGACACGAGAACCCCGCCCCACACTAGCCGCGGTAAAAGGGCAGAGCCATCCACACGAATACGCTCAAGTTCGCTTTCAAGCTCGCCGACCGCCACGGGGTCGGTTGCCATGGCGAGCTGAGCTTTCAATCTTACCGCTTGTTGATCTGAGATATGTGGCAGGAACTCATGAACGCTTTTTACGTAGCGCTTCAGTTCAGAAAACGCTGTCTCAGGGAACGGGAAGTCTTGAAGTTGATCGAAGGTTTCCCAGATATCGCGAAATTTGTCCATAGAGCCAGAGGTTGATTAGTTGCTTCGGCCTAGCGTCGTGGTGAATGGCGGACCCGCGTTGCGGCTAGGGACCACACGCCGCTTGTGGCCTGTCCGTTTTACCCGCAGTTAGACATTGTGCAAGTATTGCGCCGCTTTCTGGAATGACTCATATAGATCCTTCTTCCTAGCCTCACGTACCAATGGATCACGATGCCAAAAGGCTTGGCGGCTGGGGTGGTAAGTCTTGATAACGTGTAGTCCTCGGACGGCGACAATCTTCGGGTACTGGCGGGTGAGTCGATTCCAACCATCATGAGCGGAACCACCGTGAAGCATCACAACCCGCAGTTTAGGCAGCAAATCGATGATGCGCCCCAGAGGGGTGACACCAGCCTCCAGTTCGGCCGCCTTCGGAGCACGGTTAATGTACCAAGGATAGGCGTTCCAAGAGACGATGTCGCCAGCGTCGATCCCTGCATCAGAAAAGAGATTGCTGATGGCCTCGGCAGTGGCGTCGTCGTTTTCCATACACAGAAAGCCACTTCCCCCATTGGCTTCCTGGGTCTTCGGCCCGGGATCGCGCAGAACGCTAAGAAGTCTCGCGTCGACGCCGCCATACATGGGTGCGATGTAAGGCACCGAGTCACGACCTGGCATTCGGCGTAGTTCGTCAACCAACCGGTTGATCGGAGCAATGTGCGGGTCATTTCGGTGCTGCCACTGTTCCTCACGGAATCCAGCTTCGATCATGCGGCGCGCCAAAAACGACCTCCTTTCTTCCTCGACCTTCGATGCCAATGCCAGGGGCCCAGTTCTACCGGCGCCTAACCTATCAAGGTAACAAGCAGCCCTGGTGCGGGGACAGCCCACCAGGGACGGTCCGCGCTGAGCGATAATCAGGCTTCGGGACGCCGCGCACCAAAATCTCTCCCTAATGCTTCTTGAAACTTGAAACTGAATTTCAAGAGGGCGTCCACGAGCGGGGCATCTCCCAACGCTTTTCCAGTTACCGTGGCGCTGAGGAGGCCGCGGTAATAGTAGTTCCAGATATCGTACTCGTACTCCTCAATGCGTGGCGTTCCCAACATTCCCGATAATCGAAATCGCGGTGGCGTTCCGTCACACATTTCCATTATATGAGGCGAGGCCGCGTGGACGAATCCGGAGTAGACCTTGCTAATAGTCTTGGATACGGCAAGATCTCGCGAAGGATTGGAAGAAGCTCCCACAATCCGAGAAAAGAAGTGGTCCCGCAAATCTGAACAGGGCTATAAGTGGAAACTCCGGGTATAAAGCCGGACCGGACACGGTCCGGCAAAAAGGAGTTTTTGATGGTGAAGAAGAAAGCATCGGCGCGGCGCACGCGGCGCGCCCACAATCC
>JANXVW010000096.1 GCA_025351455.1 Betaproteobacteria bacterium
GACATAATCAAAAACGGCCGCGCGCTGCGCGAACACCTCACTCATGTAGCTGGTCGTGTCGGCGGGCGGCAATGTCAGCCAGGCATTTGCTTCGCCGGTCTGGGCGACAATGTCCATGCCTTGTTTTCGCGCAAGATGCATGATTGCGCTGTTCTCGGTCAGACAATGCATGAACAGTGCGTGAACGCCCCAGTTGCGCGCATGCATGTAGGCTCGCCCGAGGAGCGCTCCTCCGATGCCCAGACCACGATGTCCGGGCAACACGGAAACGCCTAACTCGGCATGCCCATTTAGACGCCCCAGATGGGCTGCGCCGATGATGCACAATTCGTCGTCCAGCACGCCAAACAGGGCGTCATGTTCATAATCGATGGCCCTTACGTAAGCGCGGACTGAAAGGTCATTGAGCGCGGCGCCGAAGCGAAGCCGGCGGTCTTCGTTAGGTAGCGCCAGGAAATGGCGATCGAGTGCGGGCAATTCCAGACGTGACAGTTCTTTGATGAGGACCATGCGTTTCGTTAAAGCGTGGATCTGCGTCTGCGAAGTACGGAAATCGCGGGGCCGGTGAGCCCCTATTGCGCCAGCGACATGACATTGCGCTCGCGCCGCCATTTCGCATGGCAGATCGGGCAGACCGCCTCACCACGCTCGTCGAAAAGCATTTGCATGCCGGTGACCGGATGAATCACGTGCACTGGATTTAGCGATGTGTCAGCGCAGACATCCACGCACAACACGCAAAGCTTGCTTCTCGGGTACTTGGCCATAGCCGGTGAAGACAGTCCCAGGCCGGTTAGAGTTCCACCGCTTCCCATTTGTTTGGCCGGCACTGAATTTTGTCGCCAGGCAACGACTGAATCCGACAGCTACGCTTTCGGCCGGCCTTTTATGTTTCAGAGAATCTCGACAACGGCCACGCGCCATCAACACCGTCGGCCTGGTACCGTAATTCTTCCTCACCGTGCCCGCAGCTATCGCATAACCATTCCAGCAGGTCCACTGCGAAAGGTGTGCCGCAACTCGACCCTGTCCTGGCGACGATCTTGAATAGGCTGGTGCAGTTCGGGCAGCGCCCTGGTCGTGGCAATAGTAAATTCAAATTAGCCCCCCGTAATTGTTGTTGTTTTCGCTTCTGACTGGAGCCGCTTAACCTTGCGCCGCCTCGTTATTCCGCCGGACTAAGAAACATTCCCGTCAGGACGAATGCAAGCCCGGCATTTTCTCCAGCCAGAGCCTGGTCGGCGTCGCCGAGGCTTCACAGACGTTCGGAATTCTTGTTGCGAGGGTCCCCCTTCGGGGCCTCAGTAGAACATTTCGCGCGTAAATCCTGCGCGGCGTCGCGTCGATCGAAATGGCCGCGTCTCTGGCCCTGTCAGGATGGCGGTCGTGCGCTTGGCGGGAAAGGCTGCGCGCGATACTGGTTGACCGCAAGCGATAGATTAAAAGATTACCGAGCCCCGATCGGCCTTGAGGCACTGGCGGGCTTGCTCATTGTGCATATTCCAATTGATGACAGAGGGAAGACGCTCAATCCTTCACCCCCGACCCTCTCCCAAGGGGAGAGGGTGAGGATGGATCTAATGCGCCGACGTGAATTAGGAAAAGATCAATAAATGACGTCCGTGCCTGCCTCTTCTTGCAGCCTCACATTTCCCGCCCCGCTTCGTGCGTGACCTTCTGCACCGGCGATAGCAGATACTCCATCACCGTCCGGCTGCCGAGATTGACTTCCGCGGACACGACCATGCCCGCCGTGACCGGGAACTTCTTGCCGTCGCGCTCGAGATAAGGCGAGTCCAGTACCACGAGCGTGCGGAAGCCTGACGGCGGCATGACGTGCTCGCGGGTGTCCTTACGATCGCGCTCGCGCGTGTCGGGGAGTTCGGCGGCATCGGGGCTGATGGTTTCGACGTGGCCGCTGACCATGCCGTACTTGTTGAAGGGGAACGCGGCGAGCTTGATCTTGACCTTCTGGTTGACTTCCACCCAGCCGGCGTCTTCGTTGGTGACCCAGACCTCGGCCTTGAGCGGATCGTTGTGCGGCACCAGGGTCAGGAGGATAGTGCCCGGCGAAACCACGGTGCCCGAGGTGTGCGTGGCGAGAATAAGTCGAAACGGCATTCGATCTAGTGCCAAAACGGTCGATGCGTAGATATCACCAGATCTTCTCCGGCCATTGCTTGAGCGGTCATTAGCGGCGCCTTATCAAAAAGTATCTTAGCTAGTCGCTCAATAAGTTTGGCCGCTTTGCAGTGCGATTCAAGGCAACCCACCCACAAGTCAGGGTAGTACCGCGATAGCATCGACAAGCCAAAAGCGCAAAGAAACGCGTCAGATAGTTCCGGTGACTCCAGCGACACACCATATGCAATCGCCTGATTGTTCATATCCTCTCGAACAGAGGGAAACTTGAGCCCATAGCTTATGGGACGGCTATCCGGATCGTGACTAAATTCAAATGTCACCGTGCACGCACCAGAGTTTTCTTCCGCATTGCAAGTCAGAAGATGCGAGTACATTGACTCCGTCGAATATTGCTCTAGGATGGTTTCGAGATTGGAAGCTGATGCCGCACCATGAATGCGCCATTCATGCTTGTCAGAGACGAGTTTTCCTTTTTCGAATACGCGATTAAAAAAGTGTGTGACACGGCTGCACGGAACCAATAGCCCGTATCGGGCTAGTTCCGCGCGCAGATCCGGAAAATATTGTAACAAGTCGAAAAGCGAGCGCTTTTTACCTATCAGATCTTCTATACCAGCACTAGCCTCTGTTCCTACTCGGCCTCTATCCGTTGAACCCATCGTGCCCGATACTTTGGAAATTGTTCCGTAAACGGGCCATGATTTTGGCAACGTTGAATACCAATTTGTAAAATGGCCGCTCGTATGCACCTGGACAAAGGAGTGTCGAAGAAGATCAAGTTCTATAGAGCATGTTTTGGACGTTGCGCCCGTAGTAAATATTAACCCGTGGTGGCTTGCGCCTTTTTGAAGACGAAGGAAATCAAGGGATTTTCTGCCATCCCCAAGAAGTAACATTACGGCGGTAGTTAGGGAAACCATGCCGTAGTAGAGATGATTCGGACTAGTGACAACGGTGGACTGACGAGCGGCGTCGAAATATTCCGCCGCCTGGATCAAGGCGGCGCGAATCTGACGCGCTTGTTTATCATAATTCGATTTTTCTGCGTTGTTTTTTGGAGGCCCGTGTCGCCGAATAATAGCTTCTACTGCCAACTCAAGATTGGCGTACTCCATCACATACCGCCAAGCTTCTTCCGAGACATTTGAGGTGGTAATCCAAACCATATCTATATATCGCGAGTTGAGACCCGCAGTGCGGGCGAAGATACTAGACCTGAAAAGTTCCCGGGAGGAGAAGTGGTCCCGCAAATCTGAACAGGGCTATAAGTGGAAACTCCGGGTATAAAGCCGGACCGGACACGGTCCGGCAAAAAGGAGTTTTTGATGGTGAAGAAGAAAGCATCGGCGCGGCGCACGCGGCGCGCCCACAATCC
>JANXVW010000019.1 GCA_025351455.1 Betaproteobacteria bacterium
ATATGCGACCGTGCCTATATCATCAACGACGGCTCCGTGCTGGCTGCGGGCAAGCCCGAGGAAATCGTTTATAATGAAAGCGTAAGAAAAGTATATCTGGGCGAGCATTTCCGGCTGTAGCAACCGCGATGCCGTTCGCGAAATTGCGGGCCGCTTGATTTCGGGCCTGATACCGACAGTCAGCTAATGAAGCATTCCCTGCAGCTCAAGCTCTCGCAGCACCTGACCCTCACGCCGCAACTGCAACAGTCCATTCGACTTTTGCAGTTGTCCACGCTGGAGCTGAATCAGGAAATCGAGACTTTTCTGCAGGAAAACCCGTTGCTGGAGCGTGACGACGAGGAAGAAGCGCCCGCGCCGCCCCCGTCCCTGACCCCGGCCAGCACTGCGACCACTTCATCGGAATCCGAATCCGCGCCGGCCCCCAGCGAAAACGAGCATGCGGACGAGCGTTCCGCCGGCGAAACAGACTGGTCGCTCGACGACGGCTATGGTTCCTTCAGCGGTCAGGACGGCGATGACGATTCCGAAGCACCGCAGGCGGCCGCGGAACCGGCCAAACTGCGCGACCACCTGCTCGATCAGATCAACCTCATGCAGATGCCCGACCGGGACAAGCGCATCGTCGCCTTCCTGATCGACAATCTGGACGACGACGGTTACATGACCCAGGATCTCGTCGAACTGGCGGCCCTGTTGCCAGTCGAACTGGAGATCGATTCCGAGGCGCTGACCATCGGATTGAAGTACCTGCAAAGCCTGGACCCGCCCGGCATAGGCGCGCGCAACCTGAGCGAGTGTCTCGCCCTACAACTGGAAGCGCTCCCCGAAGACACGCCGTACCGCGACGAAGCCTCGCTTGTGGTCAAGCAGCATCTGGACATTTTTGCGGCGCGCGATTATTTCCGGCTCAAGAAACTGCTGCGTTGCGACGACGACGTGTTGCGCATCGTGCAGGCGATGATCATCGGGCTCAACCCGCGGCCGGCGGCGAATTTCTCTGGCGGCGAAACGCGTTACATCATTCCGGACGTGGTGGTGCGCAAAACCAAGGGCATGTGGGTGACGTCGCTCAACCCGGAAGCGATGCCGAAACTGCGCATTAATCGCATGTACGCCGACATCCTGCACCGCAATCGCGACGCCAGCTTCCAGCAGCTCGCCGGCCAGTTGCAGGAAGCAAAATGGCTGATCAAGAACGTGCAGCAGCGCTTCGATACCATCCTGCGGGTTTCCCAGGCCATCGTCGACCGCCAGCGCCACTTCTTCGAGCATGGCGAGGTGGCGATGCGACCGCTGGTGCTGCGCGAGATCGCGGAAACGCTCGGCTTGCACGAATCCACCGTGTCGCGCGTCACCACGCAGAAATTCATGCTGACGCCGCGCGGCATATTTGAACTCAAGTATTTTTTCGGCAGCCACGTTTCCACTGAAACCGGCGGCGCCTGTTCCGCGACCGCTATTCGGGCGCTGATCAGGCAGATGGTCGGCGAGGAGGATACGCGCAAGCCCCTGAGCGACAGCCAGATCTCCGAGGTGCTCGGCAAGCAGGGCATCATGGTGGCGCGCCGCACGATTGCGAAATACCGGGAATCTCTGCAGATTCTGCCGGTCAATCTTCGTAAGTCGATCTGATCAACCCCCACATGGAGGGAAAGCGTATGAATCTTCAGCTATCCGGTCACCACCTGGAAGTCACGCCCGCCATCCGCTCTTACGTCATCGATAAGCTCAACCGCATCTCCCGCCATTTCGACCACGTCATCGACGTCAACGTCATCCTGTCCGTGAACAAGCTCGACCATAAGGTCGAGGCCACCGTGCACGTGCGCGGCAAGGACATCCACGTGGAGTGCATCGATTCGTACATGTATGCCGCCATCGACGGCCTGGCCGACAAACTCGACCGCCAGATCCTGAAGCACAAGGAAAAATCCGTCGACCACCACCAGGAAGAATCTTTCCGGAACCTGCCCTCGTCGTAATCCGGCCCCCTCCCCCCCGATCCTGCCATGAGTCTGATATCAAGGCTGCTGCCGGTCGCCAACATTACGCTCGACCTCGACGTCACCAGCAAGAAGCGGGTGTTCGAGCATGTCGGCCTGCTGTTTGAAAATGCGCTGGGCATCGGCCGCGGCCAGGTGTTCGACGCGCTGTTCGCGCGCGAGCGCCTGGGATCCACCGGCCTCGGGCACGGTATCGCGATTCCGCACGGACGCATCAAGGGATTGCGCGATGCTGCAGGCGCATTTGTGCGCACCGGCGCGCCGATTGCGTTCGAGGCCCCGGACGGCAACCCGGTAAATCTGATATTCGTGCTGCTCGTACCGGAGAAGGCAACCGACCTGCACCTGCAAATCCTGTCTGAACTGGCGCAGATTTTCAGCGACAAGGAAATGCGCGCCCAACTTGCCGCGTTGCCGGATGCGGCGGCCGTGCAGCAGATCATCAGCGAATGGGAACCTCATGCCCCAGGTCAGCGTCGCGCAGCTGTTTGAGGACAATGCCGACGCGCTCAAGCTCGGATGGATTTCCGGGCCGCGTAACCCCTCGCCGTTTCTCGACAGCAGCGAAATCAATCAGGCTTCGCAGGGTCTGATCGGCCACCTGAACCTGGTCCATCCCAACTGGATCCAGATTTTCAGCCGTACCGAAGCGGCCTATTTCGCCGCGCTGGGCGAAGGCGAGCAACGCGAAGCGCTGGCGAGGCTCGCGAGCAGCGGCCTGGTCTGCGTCATCCTCAGTGAGCAGGAAAAATCCCCGACCGCTCTGGCAGAATTCGCCGCTTCGCGCAATATCCCGCTGCTTTCCTCGCCCCTGCACAGCCTGCAGATCATCTGGGTGGTGCGCACCTACCTCGGGCGCGCGCTCGCCGAGTTCGTCACCCGCCACGGCGTATTCCTCGACGTGCTGGGCATGGGCATGCTGATCACCGGAGAGAGTGGCGTGGGCAAGAGCGAATTGGCGCTGGAATTGATTTCGCGCGGCAGCGGGCTGGTTGCCGACGATGTGGTCGAGCTGTATCACATCGCCCCTGAAACGCTGGAAGGCCGCAGCCCGGAGTTGCTGAAGGACTTCCTCGAAGTTCGCGGCCTGGGCATGCTCAACATTCGCACGATCTTTGGCGAAACCGCGGTGCGAACAAAGAAGAACCTGAAGCTGATCGTGCAAATGGAAAAGCCGGTGGGCGGGGTCATTCCCGGGCTGGACCGCCTGCCACTGAATGCCAGTTCCGAAGACATCATGGGTATCAGCATCCGCAAGGTTGTATTGCCGGTCGCAGCCGGCCGCAACCTGGCCGTTCTGGCCGAAGCGGCAGTACGCAACTATGTCCTGCAGCTGCGTGGCATCGACAGCACCCAGGAATTCATCCAGCGCCAGGAAAAGCAGCTCAACAGGCGCAGCTAAAGTCGGTGCGCCTGTAATCATGCAACTCATCGTCGTCAGCGGCCTGTCGGGATCCGGCAAGAGCATCGTGCTCAACGTGCTGGAGGACAGCGGTTACTACTGCGTGGACAACCTGCCGGCCAAGCTGCTGATGGGGTTGACCCGGCTGCTTGCAGAAGAAGGTTACGAGCGCGTCGCCGTAAGCATCGACGTGCGCAGCGGCGCGACGTTGTCCGAGCTTCCCGGCTTTCTGGCCGAACTGCGCACGAGCGGCATCGAGGTGCATCTGGGTTTCCTCGACGCCAAGACCGATACCCTGGTCAAGCGCTACTCGGAAACCCGCCGCCGGCATCCGCTGGCGGACGGCAAGCGCACCCTTCCCGAATCGATCGAGCACGAGCGCGAACTGCTGGCCGACCTGGCCGACTTCGGCCATCGCGTAGACACCAGCGATCTGAGCCCCGGCACGCTGCGCCTGTGGGTCAAGGAACTGCTCGACCTCGGCGAAAGCGGACTCACGCTGCTGTTCCAGTCCTTCGGCTTCAAGCATGGCATTCCACTCGATGCGGACATGGTGTTCGACGTGCGCTGCCTGCCCAACCCGCACTACGATCCCGTCCTGCGCCCGTTGACCGGCCGCGATGGCCCGGTCATTGCGTTCCTGCAGACCGATACGAACGTGCAAAGCATGCTCGAGGACATCCGGGACTACGTCGAGAAATGGCTGCCTTGCTTCGTGCGCGACAACCGCAGCTATCTCACCGTAGCGATTGGATGCACCGGCGGGCGCCACCGGTCCGTCTACCTGGCTGAAGCCCTGGCAACCTATTTTCGCGGCAGCCGCAAGGTGTTGGTGCGTCATCGGGAATTGTCGGTGTGAATTCACTGACCACGCTCTGCGTTGGACCACCCCGGCATGCGCGTGAATAGGCCGGAAACGATTACGCTGGCGTTGACCGGCGCTTCGGGCATGCCCTACGGCATCCGGCTCCTGGAGTGCCTGCTCAAGGCCGACATTCGCGTGTACCTGTTGTATTCACAGGCCGCCCAGATTGTCGCGCGCCAGGAAATGGATTTGTCGTTGCCGGCGCGCGCGAAAGACGCCGCGGCGTTTTTCAGCGCGCGATTTGGCGCGGCACCTGGCCAGTTGCAGGCTTTCGGCCGCGAGGAATGGTTTGCGCCGGTCGCGTCGGGGTCGAATCCCGCCGACGCCATGGTGGTCTGCCCCTGCACCATGGGAACGCTGGCTGCGATTGCCGCAGGCATGGCCGACAACCTGATCGAACGCGCAGCCGATGTGGCGTTGAAGGAAGCGCGCACGCTGATCCTTGTTGCGCGTGAAACACCGCTCTCCGCAATCCATCTGGAGAACATGCTCAAGTTGTCGCGCGCGGGCGCGATCATCCTGCCTGCCAATCCGGGCTTCTATCATCATCCGCAAACCGCGCAGGACCTCGTCGATTTCGTGGTCGCGCGCGTCCTCGACCATGTCGGCATCGATCACGGGCTTATGCCGCGGTGGGGCGAAACGGAAAACAACGATAACTAGTTCCTGACGAAATCAGCACGGCCTGTACCCCGCCGCAATTGAAATGACCTCCATACCGATTTTTCCGCTGAATACCGTGCTCTATCCTGGCAGCCAGCTGCCGCTGAAGATATTCGAGCAGCGCTACCTCGACATGACCAAGGCCTGTGTGCGGGATGGCACCCCGTTTGGCGTTTGCCGCATCCGCGAAGGCCAGGAAGTCGGTCTGCCCGCCGTGCCCGAACAGATCGGCTGCACCGCGCTCATCGCGCAATGGGAGATGCCCCACCTGGGCGTTTTCCACCTGCAAACGCGAGGGCAGCAACCGTTTCGCATCCTGCGTCAGGCCACGCAATCGGGCGGTCTGATCCGCGCCGACGTCGAATTTCTGGCGGAAGCTGTCGGCGAAGTCAGCCCCGAATCGTTCGCACTATGCCGCCGCGTGCTCGAGCAGATCGTCGAGAAAGTCGGTGCGGATTATTTTTTCCCGCCGCTCAGCTTTGACGATCCGCGCTGGACCAGTTACCGCCTGGCAGAAGTGCTGCCGCTGGAAGCGCGGGACAAACAGGGCCTGCTGGAGTTGCGTGACGACGGTGCGCGGCTGGAACAATTACACGGCTACCTGCAACAGGCTGCCTAGTCGCGATCGAGCCGGCGCAGGATTTCGCGAACCGGCGCCGGTATCGCAGCGTTGATCGCATCGGCGGGTGTCAGCCATATGTGACCGGGCGAATGGGCGCGACGCTCCAGCCGGGTCACGCGCAGCAGTGCGGGCGTAATGGTCAGTGCGTAATGCGTGAAGCCATGGCGCACCGCTGCCAGTGTGCCCTCGGTCATCACCTCCGCGCCGAAGCGCGTGCGCAAAACGCCCGCCGCGTCGCCCAAGTGCGCAATCTCGGGAAAACTCCATAGTCCGCCCCAGATGCCCGGTGCCGGCCGCTTTTCCAGCAGGATCTCGCGATTGCGCTGCAGGATCAGCATCACGGTGGATTTTTCCGGCAAGGGTTTTTTCGGCCGCGGGGTTGGCAGGAGCGCAATGCGGTTTTCCCGTCGGGCCACGCATTCGTCTTGCAACGGACATGACGCGCAGCGCGGCCGGCTGCGCGTGCAGACGCCGGCGCCCAGGTCCATCAACCCCTGCGTATAAGCTTCGACATCGCCCGGTGGCAGCAAAGCCCCGGCATGCGCCCACATCGCGGTTTCGATTTTTTTCTCGCCGGGGTAACCCTCGATGCCGAGCGCACGCGCGAACACACGCTTCACATTCCCGTCGAGGATGGGGTGGGGCGCGCCGAAGGCAAATACCGCAATCGCCCCTGCCGTCGACCGACCGATGCCCGGCAATGCGACGATGTCATCGAACGCCTCGGGAAACGCCCCCCCATGTCGCTCGACGATTGCGCGCGCAGCCCTGTGCAGGTTGCGCGCGCGCGCGTAGTAGCCCAGCCCGCTCCACAACGCGAGCACATCGTCTTCAGCAGCGGATGCGAGGCTGGCGAGGTCGGGAAAGCGTGCGAGGAAGCGCGTGTAGTAGGGCACGACCGCGGCGACTTGCGTCTGTTGCAACATGATTTCCGACAGCCAGATGCGGAACGGATCGCGCGTGCGCTGCCACGGAAGGTCATGCCGGCCCGACTGCCGTTGCCACTCGATCACGCGCGCGGCGAAGGACTGCATCGTCGATCCGGTCACCGGGGTAATCAGAACAGCTTCTTCAATTTCGCCTTGAGCTTGTCCTCAGGCGTGGGCTGCGCCGGGGCTTGCCCGCCTTCGGCCGCTGGCGCAGCCGGCTCGTCGGGTTTGCCGAGCAGTTTCGCTTTGAGTTTGTCCCTGATCTCGTCCTTCTTTTCCTCAAATTTCTGCTTTGCGGTATCCGCTACGATCGACCCATATTCGAGCTTGTATTTGAGCGCAGCAAAGGGTCCTGACGCGCGCACGGGAATGGTCAGACCCTTGAGGTCGGCCATTTCCTTGCCGCCTTGCCCGGAACTGGACCCCACAACCGCAGCTTTCGCCAGATAGTTCAGCGAGCTCTCGGGCAGATTGATAACTCCCTCCCCGGTCAGGCGCAGGAAAGGCGATTTGGCCAGGAAGTCGCCGTTGTGCGCGATGCCGTTCTTGATGTCGAAGCTCGCAGTCAGCTCGGAAAAATCCGTCTTCTCGCCCGCGACCGCGCCCTGTTCCGCCTCGCGCTTGCCGCCGCTCAGCATCCCTTTGGCATCGCGCAGCGATTTGGCCAGGTTGATGCCCTTGATTGCGCCATCCTTGAGTTCCACCCTGGCCGTCCCGTTCAGGGCCTTCTTCATCGCCGACACCAAATTGCCGGCGGTCGTGACATCCAGCGCCACGTTTCCCCGCCCTTCCAGGAGGTCCTGCCCGAGCGCATCGTGTAGCAACGGCCCGATGGAAATGCCGACAAGGTTCTGCTTGACGGCGATGCGGTTGCTGTTCGCGTCCACCGACGCCTGCCCTTTCGCGCTGCCCTGGTACAAATCGGCCGACAGGGAATCGACGTCGAGGCGGCCATTCTTCGCCTTGAGGTCGATGCGCAGGTTTTGCGCCTTGATGTTCGACGCGGTCAGGTCGCCGATCCGCACATTGCCCACGACATCGAGTTTCTTGATCGGCGAAAAATCAATCGGCTGCTCCGGTTGCGCGCGAGCCGGCGCGGCGGCCGGGTCCCCCGCCTTTCTGGACGGCAGGTATTGGTCGACATTGAGCTTGTCGATGGCGATGTCGAATGTCGTTCGCAGCGCGGCAAAATCCGCAACGGCGAGCTTCGCCTTGACATTGCTTTCCCTGAACTTCAGGACCAGGTCCGCATTGGCCGTTTGCTTGTTGAGATCGGCACTGACATTCCCGGACAGGTCCGCTGCGATGCCGGCGATGCCGGCGGCGTCCCCATTGACTTTGACCGATAGGCCCGCCACCGAAAACAGCTGTTTCTCCAGGTCCGCCGTCAGCGTGCCGCCGACCTGCAGCTTGATATCGAGCTTCGGCTCGTTGCCCCTGATCGTCGCGCCGAGATCGAATTTCGCGGGCACGCCGGGTGCGACTCGGCCGGTTTTCAGATTGAAATCCGAAATCGCATAACTCGCGCCGGTGGACTCGTCCTTCCACACCAGTTCCGCCTTGCCGATGCGCACGCCCTCGACCTCGAGCCGGATCGGCGCCTGCGCGGAATCGGCGCGCTTCGCAGGCACCTCCTTTTTCTCGCCGGCGGGCTGGTCCCCGCCGAGCAAGTCGTCGAAATTGGTCTTGCCGTCCTTGTGCTTGACCAGATTGGCGCGCAAGCCATCGAGTTGGATCTGGTCCACAACCACCTGCCTGGAAAGCAGCGGGATCAGGGCCAGCGAAACCCGCATGTCGTCGAGGCTCGCGAAATCCTTTTCGCTCTTGAATTCCGAAAAGCGCGTCTTGCCCAGATGAACGCCGAGCTTGGGAAACAGCATGAGGCGGATATCGCCCTCGATGGTCAGCGTGCGCTGGGTCTTGTCCCTGACCAGTTCGGCCACCTGCGCCTTGTACTGGTTGGGATCGAACGTCGCTGCGATGAAGGCGAGCGCGGCGGCGAAAAGAAGCACCACCGCGCCGGCTGCAATCAGGACCCACTTCAGCAACTTCATGGACATCATCCCGCGTTGGATTGGACGGCGCCATTATCGCGCCTGTGGGCTGTCGTAAGGATTTTGGAGCGGGTGAAGGGGATCGAACCCTCGTCTAAAGCTTGGGAAGCTTTCGTTCTGCCATTGAACTACACCCGCGTGCTAACATTCATAGTACAGAATCCATTGCGCATTTTGAAGTGATCGCACTCATCATCAACGGCCAGCCGCGCTCCTTTCCAGCCCCGCTTAACGTCGCCGGCCTGGTCGAACAACTCGAGTTGCAGGGCAAACGCATCGCGCTGGAACGAAATGGCGAAATCGTGCCGCGCAGCCGGTTCGGCGCGCTGGAACTCCATGACGGCGATGCGCTCGAAATTGTGGTCGCGGTTGGAGGCGGGTAAAAAGCGGTGATTGGCAACTGGTGATTGGCGAGCCAGAGCACAAGGCCTGGACCAGTCACCAATCACCAATCCCTTGTCACCGAATTCAAATGGATCAACTCGTCATCGCAGGAAAGTCCTACTCGTCGCGCCTGCTGGTCGGCACCGGCAAGTACCGGGATTTCGCGCAGACCAGCGCGGCCATCGAGGCGAGCGGCGCGCAGATCGTCACGGTGGCGATCCGCCGCACGAATATCGGCCAGAATCCCGGCGAGCCCAATCTGCTCGACGTGATTACGCCACGGCGTTATACGATTCTGCCGAATACGGCCGGCTGTTACACCGCGCAGGACGCGGTGCGCACACTGCGCCTCGCCCGCGAGCTGCTCGACGGCCATGACCTGGTGAAGCTGGAAGTGCTCGGCGATCCGCAGACGCTCTACCCCAACATGGTGGAAACGCTGTCGGCAGCCGAGACCCTGGTCAAGGACGGGTTCAAGGTCATGGTGTATTGCTCCGACGATCCGATCATGGCGAAGCAGCTGGAACAGATCGGGTGCGTGGCCGTGATGCCGCTCGCCTCGTTGATCGGGTCGGGCATGGGCATCCTCAATCCGTGGAATCTGCAAATAATCATCGACAATGCCAAGGTGCCCGTGCTGGTGGATGCCGGCGTGGGCACCGCTTCCGACGCAGCCATCGCCATGGAACTCGGTTGCGACGGCGTATTGATGAACACCGCCATTGCCGCCGCGCGGGACCCGGTGCTCATGGCATCAGCCATGAAGAAAGCCGTCCAGGCCGGGCGCGAGGCTTACCTTGCGGGGCGCATGCCCAAAAAGCTTTACGCCGCCGCCCCCTCGTCTCCGACAGACGGCGTCATTGCGCCAGCCAGCCAGGATAGGGCGGCCTGACCCCGAATCGCGCGAGCAGGCGTCTGGCTTTGCGCCAGTCGCGGCGTTATATTCGCGCCCGGTGAACTCCCCGCAACGACATATCCGCAGTTTCGTGCTGCGCCAGGGCCGGGTCTCGAACGCGCAGCGCCGCGCCGTCGATTCCCTGCTGCCCTTGTTCGGCATTCCCTATGGCGCCGCGCCGTTCGATTTCGATGCGGCCTTTGCCCGATCCGCGCCAAGATTCCTCGAAATCGGTTTCGGCATGGGGGAAACCACCGCGCAGATCGCGGCCGGGCATCCGCAATGCGATTACCTCGGCATCGAAGTGCACACGCCCGGTGTAGGCGGTCTGCTGCGGTTGATCGAAGCACAACAGCTGACCAACATCCGCATCATCCAGCACGATGCGGTGGAAGTCGTGACGCACATGATTCCGGCGTCCAGCCTGTCCGGCATCCACGTCTTCTTTCCCGATCCCTGGCCGAAGAAGCGCCATCACAAGCGACGGCTCCTGCAACCCGGGTTCGTGCATGTGCTGGCAAGCCGGCTGCAACCCGGTGGATACCTGCATGTGGCAACGGACTGGGAGGAGTACGCCGCGCAGATCCTCGAGGTCTTGTCAGGAGAAGCCTTGCTGGCCAACAGCGTGGAGGGGTTTTCACCGCGCCCGGAGCACAGGCCGCTGACCAAATTCGAAAGCCGCGGACTGAAGCTCGGCCATGTCGTGCGCGACCTCGTCTTTCTGGCGCGCTAAGCCGGCCAACGGCCGGCAATAAGAGCGTTGACGCAGGACAGCCCGTCAAGTCTTCAGGAAAATCTGCAGCAGGTCGTTGAGGAAACGCTGGCCCTTCAGGGTGGGCCGCAACCGCAGGTGATCGCGTTCGATCAGGCCGCGTGATTCGGCTTCCTGCAATTCCTTGCGCAACCCATGCAAGGGCAGGCCGGTGCGTTCGGTATAGAGCGACAGGTCGAAACCGTCGATCAGGCGCAGCGCGTTCATCATGAACTCGAAAGGCAGGCTGTCGGCCGTGACCGCTTGCTCTTCCTGAACGGCGGCGCCGTCCAGCGCCTTTTCCGTGTACTCGCGCGGCTGCTTGTAGCGCATCTGCCGCAGGATGCGCTCGGCGAACGACAACTTGCCATGTGCCCCGGCACCGATGCCCAGGTAGTCGCCAAAGCTCCAGTAGTTGAGGTTGTGCCTGGCTTCGCGGCCGGGCTGCGCGAACGCCGAGGTTTCGTAGTGCCGATAGCCGGCGCCGGCCAGGCGCGCCTCGATGACTTGCTGCATGTCCGCCGACGCATCGTCGTCAGGCACGATGGGCGGATGCCGGTAGAACAAAGTGTTGGGCTCGATAGTGAGGTGATAGGCCGAGACATGCGCCGGCGAAAAACCGATCGCGGTATCGATGTCTTCCATGGCCTGCGCCAACGTCTGGCCCGGCAGCGCATACATGAGGTCGAGGTTGAAATTGTCGAAGCTCGATTGCGCGATGTTGATGGCGGAGCGCGCCTGCGCGGCGTCGTGGATGCGGCCGAGCGCCTTGAGATGCGCCGGGTTGAAGCTCTGGATGCCGATCGACAGCCGGTTGATGCCGAGTGCGCGAAACTCGGCGAACTTGCGTGCCTCGAAGGTTCCAGGATTCGCTTCCAGGGTGACCTCGGCATCCGGCGCGAGCTTCAGGCGGGCGCGGATGGCCGACAGCAATTCATCGAGGCCGCGCGCCGACAGAAGCGACGGTGTGCCGCCGCCGAAAAACACCGTGTAGACCGTGCGCCCCCAGACTTGCGGCAAGGCCCGGTCCAGGTCGGCGATCAGCGCGTGGATGTAGCGTTGTTCCAGTGCGCGATCCAGATTGGGCAGCGCGCCATCGCCGGCGGCCTGCGCCCCTTTCAACTCATGCGAATTGAAATCGCAATACGGGCACTTGCGCACGCACCAGGGGATGTGCACGTAGAGGGACAACGGCGGCAATACCGACAGCGCGACCGGCCGCTTCGAAACGGGGGAGTCCAGGATCTGCATGCGTGTCTTGAAGAAAATCCGGTTTCTACTATAACCTGTCCGCCACGTTCCCCCGCCATGCAACGGCCACGCATTCCGTCATCAGCGCAATGATGCAATCCGGCAGTAACAGTCCGATCGGGGTATTCGACTCCGGCGTGGGCGGGTTGACCATCCTGCGCGCCGTACGCCAGGCGCTGCCCTGCGAGAATCTGGTTTACGTCGCTGATGCCGCCCATGTCCCCTACGGAGAAAAATCGCCGCAGCAGATTCGCGATCGGGCCATGGCGATCGGCGGGTTTTTGATCGGACAAAGCGCCAAGATCATCGTGGTCGCCTGCAATACCGCGACGGCCGCGGCCATCGACCACCTGCGCGAACGGCTATGCGTTCCCATCGTCGGTGTCGAGCCGGCGGTCAAACCGGCAGTGGCCGCCACGCGCAGCGGCGTGGTGGGCGTGCTCGCGACACCGGCGACGCTGGCGAGCGAACGCTACCGCGGCCTGATCGAACGTTTCGCCGCGGGCGTGCGCATCGTGGCGCAGCCTTGCGCCGGCCTGGCCGAACACATAGAGCGCGGCGATCTCGCTGGCGAGCACACCGAGCAACTGTTGCGCGGCTTCGTCGAACCTTTGCTGGCCGCGCACGCGGACGTCATTGTGCTCGGCTGCACCCACTACCCGCTGGTCGCCCATATCGTTCAACGCATCGCCGGCCCCGGCGTGGCAGTTATCGAAAACGGCACGGCCGTGGCAAAGGAAGTGGTGCGCCAACTGACATTGCGTGGATCGGCGCACACGGCCGGGTCGGGAAGCGAAGTATTCTGGACCAGCGGACCGATACAGGGAATCGAACCGCTGCTGAGCGAACTATGGGCGCCGCAGGCCCGCTTGCAACGCCTGCCGGACTTTCACGACCGGCAGGATTTCAACGCAACGCCCTGAACAGCTTGATCATGCGCAGCAGGCCAAGCAGGGTCAGCCCGCCGCGATAACCCGTCCGCAGCACCCTGCCGGGTCCGATCGCAAACAGGCCGACGGCGACAACGGCGATCATGACGGGATTCGATTTCAGGCGGCGGTAACCGCGCCATGCGAGATCGGCGAACGCCAGCGACTGGCGAACTTCGCCTGCCTGCAAGGCAATTTCCACGCGCTGCTCGGTGGCCAGCGCCACCAGCAGGCGACGCCGCCGCACGATTTCGCGCAGCCGGGCGTTCATCTTTTTTCCCCCAGGCGATCGCGGTCCTTGGCGAGTTCCTCGAGCGTCGCCTTGAACAATGCCGGTCTGCTCCGCGCCACAGCCTTGACCCGCATGAAGGAGATCAGCGCGAGCAGCGCGAATCCCGCTGCCAGCAGGACGGCAACCAGGATGCGATTGGTATCCCAGAACGCGATCAGGATGGCCACGGCGATCAGGACAGCCGTCGTAAACGCCAGGAACAGCGCGACGATGGTCCACAACAGCATCGATGTCAGGCGCGCGACCTGCTCTTCGACTTCGGTGCCTAGCAACGCTATGCGGGTCTGCGCAATGCCGACCAGCGTGTCGACCAACCGCCTGATCGAATCGAACATGCTCAGAGGATGGCCTTGCGGCCCGCTGGAATCTTCTTTTTTGTCGCTCATGCGCCGCAATTTACTTTCTTGCCAGCAGAACGCCGATGACGATGCCCACCGCGGCGGCGACGCCGATGGCAGTCCACGGGTTGTCGTGCACGTAATCGTCCGTCGCCTTGGCGGCCTCGCGTGTCTGCGCGGCGGCGGCATAGCCGGCCTGCGCGATACGCGTCTTTGCCGCATCGATGGACTCTTCCGCCCGCGCCCGCGCTGCAGCGACCTTTTCACCCGCCTGTCCGGCGGTCGCCCGGAGCAATTCTTCCGCGTCGGTCACCACCAGGCGCAGATCCTCCATCAGTTTGTCTGCCGAAATCGCCTTGCTTTTCATGTCAGTCTCCCGGATTGATTCAACACACTTAGGTAGCGAATAGGGCTTCTTTGCTAAAACCGCGGCGACCGTCGAATTCTCCCGCCAATCAGCCGCGTTGCCGCAAGGCATCGACGAGTAGCGCCAGCGCCTTGCCACGGTGACTCATGAGATTCTTTTGGGCGGGTACAAGTTCCGCGCCCGTCTGCCCAAATAATGGATCCAGGAACAAAGGATCATAGCCGAAGCCGCCAGAACCGCGCGGCGCCCGCAGGATTTCGCCCCGCCACAGGCCTTCGGCGATCAGCGGCTGCGGGTCCTGCGCGTGCCGCATCAATACCATGACGCAGTAATAATGCGCTTGGCGGTCCTGGCGCCCGCCCAGCACTTCGAGCAGTTTTGCGTTGTTGCGCGCGTCCGAGCGCGGCTCCCCGGCGTAACGCGCCGAATGCACCCCCGGCGCGCCGCCGAGCGTATCGACACAGATGCCGGAATCATCCGCCAGCGCCGGCAATCCGGTAATGCCGGCCGCATGCCGCGCCTTGGCCAGCGCGTTTTCAATGAACGTATCGTAGGGCTCGTCCGCCTCGGGCACCCCGAATGCCGACTGTGGCGCCACCTCGATGCCCAGCGGAGCGAGGATCTCGCCGATCTCGCGCAGCTTACCCGGGTTGTTCGACGCGATAACCAGTTTATTGAACATCCGGAGCTTGAACCGCAAAGGCGCAAGGGCGCGAAGGAAACGCAAAGGAGACCGAATATTGACACCTCGTTGATCCGGTGTCCTTCGTAGGTAGCTCGCTCGTCAACGTGAACCTCACCCTCTCCATGGCATCGCTCTACTTTTGCGCGCTCTTCTTTGCGCCTTTGCGGTTAGCCAGTCTTTCCAAGCGCAGCTTTCTGCGCGGCAATCAGTTGCCCGATACCGCGTTCGGCAAGGTCGAGCATCGCGTTCATCTCGAGCCTGGAAAACGGCTCCCCCTCGGCGGTGCCCTGCACTTCTACTAACGCGCCGCCGCCGGTCATGACTACGTTCATGTCGGTATCGCTGTTCGAATCCTCCGGGTAATCCAGGTCGAGCACCGGAATGCTCTGGAATATCCCGACCGAAATCGCTGCGACGAAATCGCGCAGGGGCCACTTCGCGAAGGCCTGTTTATTGTTCAGAAACGTGACCGCGTCATGCAATGCAATGAAGGCCCCGGTGATGCTCGCGGTGCGTGTGCCGCCATCGGCCTGGATGACATCGCAGTCGATCTGGACGGTGCGCTCGCCCAGCGCATGGAGGTCGGTCACCGCGCGCAGGCTGCGCCCGATCAGGCGCTGGATTTCCTGCGTGCGCCCGGACTGCTTGCCGCGCGCCGCTTCGCGGTCCGAGCGCGTGTTGGTGGCGCGCGGCAGCATGCCGTACTCCGCGGTGAGCCAGCCCTGGCCCTTGCCTTTCAGGAAAGGCGGAACCTTGTCCTCGACGCTCGCGGTACACAGGACCCGGGTGTCGCCGCACTCGATCAGCACCGATCCTTCCGCATGGCGCGTGTAGGCGCGGGTGATGTTGAGCTTTCGCAATTGATCGGGGGCACGTCCGCTCGGTCGCATGGCTGTTCTTTCTTTTCTGGATGACGTCGGAATGGGCAGGGGGCTCGGGGCGCGCGGCAAGGGATGGAAGCCGCCGCGCGAATCGGAAAACGCCCTGATTTGTGTGCTATCTTTTCGGCTCGCCAATTCTGGTGAAGTCTTTATCCCTTGTAAAGCTTCCGGGCCGCCCATGATTTACAGCATGACGGGTTATGCAGTCGCCTCAGCCGAACTTCCATTCGGCGCGCTGAATCTTGAACTACGCTCGGTGAATCATCGCTATCTCGATATCCAGTTTCGCATCCCCGACGAACTGCGTCCGCTCGAATCGGGCCTGCGGGAGAAGGCCACGTCTCGCATCGGCCGCGGCAAGGTCGAAGTGCGCATCGCCGTGGCCAAATCGGCTGCCTCGCAGTCGAACCTCGAACTCGATGGCAGGTTGCTGGGCCAACTCGCGCAACTGAACGCCCGCGTGAAAACCGTGCTGCCCGAGGCCCAGTCGCTGTCGGTCGCCGACGTGCTGCGCTGGCCCGGCATGCTCGGCAACGACGACGTGGTGCCGGACGAATTGCAGGAAGCCTGCGGTCGCCTGCTCGATCGCGCGCTCGACGATTTGACGGCAACCCGCGGGCGCGAAGGCGAAAAGCTCAAGGATCTTCTGCTCGAACGCATCGCGTCCATGGAGGCGCTGGTGATCAGGCTCGCGCCGCGCATGCCGCAACTGGTGAGCAGCTACCGTGACAAGCTGACGGCGAGGCTCAAAGACGCGATGGTCAGCCTTGACGACGAGCGCCTGAAGCAGGAACTGGTGCTGTTTGCGTCGAAGATCGACGTCGACGAGGAATTGTCGCGGCTGACCGCCCATTTCGGCGAAATCCGACGCATCCTCGACAAAGGCGGCGCCGCTGGCAAGCGCCTCGACTTCCTGATGCAGGAGCTCAATCGAGAAGCCAATACCCTGGGCTCGAAATCGGTTGACATGGAATTCACCCAGACCTCGATGGGCCTCAAGGTGCTGATCGAGCAGATGCGCGAGCAGATCCAGAATATCGAATGAGAACAGGGGCGAGCGGCGAGGGACGAGGGACGAGGGGGAATTGGTGGCCCTATCGCTTTTCTAGCAGCTTGGACGCCATGGTGGGATTATCAACATCGGTCCGCGCAGGCAACTTCCCTCGAATGCTACCTTGCCTTCCCTCGCCCCTCGCCCCTCGCCCCTCGTCCCTCGAGTCATGAAAGGCAACGTATTCATCATCTGTGCGCCGTCCGGCGCCGGCAAAACCTCGCTGGTCGCCGAACTTCTAAGGCGCGACCGCAGCGCGCGGCTGTCGGTGTCGCATACCACGCGCGCGCCGCGGCCGGGCGAACAGGACGGGCGCGACTATCATTTCGTGGCGAGGCCGGCATTCGAGGCCATGATCGAACGCGGCGAATTTCTGGAAAGCGCTGAGGTCCACGGCAACCTCTATGGCACATCGCAGGCCTGGATCGACGAGCAACTGGCCCGCGACGTCGATATCGTGCTGGAAATCGACTGGCAGGGCGCGCAGCAGGTGCGCAGGCTCATTGCCGAGGCCATCGGCATTTTCATTCTGCCGCCCTCACCGGAGACGCTACGGCGGCGCCTGATCGACCGCGGGCAGGACAGCAAGGCCGTCATCGAGCGGCGGCTGCAGGCCGCCCGGGGCGAGATCGCCCATTTGAGCGAATTCGACTATGTTATGATCAACAACAACTTCGATGATGCTGTCGAAGACTTGGTGAGCATCGTGCGGGCGACCCGGTTGCGGATCGCCGCACAAGTTTCCCGCCACAGCGATTTAATCAACAGTCTGAAATGAGCTGCATATGGCGCGCATAACCGTAGAAGATTGCCTGAAACACATCCCGAACCGATTCGAGCTCACGCTCGCCGCAACTTACCGCGCGCGACAGCTGGCCACCGGCGCGTCTCCGTTGGTGGATACCAACAAGGACAAACCCACCGTCATCGCACTGCGCGAAATCGCGTCCCAGAAGGTCGGGGCCGAAATCCTCAAGACCAAGGCCTGACGGCCCCGCCGTCACGACGACCGCAGGAGGCTCAGCCCACTCCCCTGTAACTGCCGGTGAACGCAGCGAGTCCGCCGGCCGCGGCTGAAGCCCCCATGTCCGAAGCCGAGCTTCTGTTCAAGAACGCAGCCGGCTACCTCAAGCCGGAGGACATCGTTCAACTGCAAAGCGCGCATCAGTTCAGCGAAATCGCGCACGAAGGCCAGTTCCGCAAGTCCGGCGACCCTTATATCTCCCATCCGATCGCCGTCGCCCAGATCCTCGCGCAATGGCATCTCGACGCCCAGGCCCTGACCGCCGCGTTGCTGCATGACGTGATGGAGGACACCGCGGTCACCAAGGGCGAGATCAGCGAGAAGTTCGGCAAGCAAGTGGCCGACCTCGTCGACGGCGTGTCCAAGCTCGACCGCATCGAATTCCAGACGCAGGAAGAAGCCCAGGCGGAAAACTTCCGCAAGATGCTGCTGGCGATGGCGCGCGACGTGCGCGTGATCCTGATCAAGCTGGCCGACCGCCTGCACAACATGCGCACGTTGACGGTCATGCATCCGAAGAAGCGCGCGCGCATCGCGCGCGAGACGCTCGAGATCTACGCGCCGATCGCGCACCGGCTGGGCCTCAACGAGCTCTACCAGGAATTGCAGGAACTCGCCTTCCGCCACCTCTATCCGAACCGTTTCAACGTGCTGTCCAAGGCGTTGTTGCGCGCGCGCGGCAACCGGCGCGAAGTGGTGGACAAGATTCTCGATGCCATCAAGCAGAAGCTGGCCGACAATCACCTCGAAGCCACGGTCAGCGGCCGCGAGAAGAACCTCTACAGCATCTACAACAAGATGCACGAGAAGCACCTGTCGTTCGCCGAAGTGTTCGATATCTACGGCTTCCGCGTGATCGTCAAGGACACGGCGGCCTGCTACCTGGCGCTCGGCGCGCTCCACCAGTTATACAAACCCATCCCCGGCAAGTTCAAGGATTACATCGCAATCCCCAAGGCCAATGGCTACCAGTCGTTGCACACTACGCTGTTCGGCCCGTTCGGCACGCCGATCGAAGTGCAGATCCGCACACTCGTCATGCACAAGATCGCCGAGGCCGGCGTCGCGTCGCACTGGCTGTACAAGGAGAACGACGCGCAGATCAACGAACTGCACATGAAGACCCACCAGTGGCTGCAAAGCCTGCTGGAGATGCAGTCCGAGTCCGGCGATTCCATCGAATTCCTCGAGCACCTGAAAGTCGACCTGTTCCCGGACGAGGTCTACGTATTCACGCCCAAGGGCAAGATTCTGTCATTGCCGCATGGTTCGACCTGTGTGGATTTCGCCTACGCGGTGCACACCGACATCGGCAACCGTTGCGTGGCCGCCAAGGTCAACCATGAGCTGGTGCCGCTGCGTTCGGAACTGAAGAACGGCGATCGCGTGGAAATCATCACCGCCGCGCACGCGAAGCCGAATCCGGCCTGGTTAAGCTATGTAGTGAGTGGCAAGGCGCGCTCCCACATCCGCCATTTCCTCAAGACCATGCAGTACGAAGAGTCCTCGCAACTCGGCGAGCGCCTGCTGAACCAGGCGCTGTCCGCGCTGAAAGCCGACCCGGACAAAGTCGACGAGGCGCAATGGGAAAAGCTGCTCAAGGAGAACAGCGCCAAGTCGCGCCAGGAAGTGCTGGCCGACATCGGGCTCGGCAAACAGCTGGCCATCGTCATTGCGCGCGAACTGCTGTCGATCGCCGAACCAAAAGGCAGCAAGGGCGAAAAGCTGCCCGGCAGCCTGATCATCCGCGGCTCCGAGGGCATGGCGCTGCAGTTCGCCAAATGCTGCCATCCCATTCCCGGCGATCCGATCATCGGCTTCCTGAAGAAGGGCCACGGCCTGGTGGTGCATACGCACGACTGCCCGGTGGCGCGCAAGACGCGCGGTGATCCGGAAAAATGGCTGAACGTCGAATGGGCACCGGACACCAAGAAGCTGTTCTCGGTGAACATCAAGATGGTCGTATCGAACCATCGCGGCGTGCTGGCCAAGGTCGCGGCAATAATCAGCGAGACGGAATCCAACATCGACAACGTCAGCCTCGAGCAAGGCGATTCCAGCGCCTACACCATCATTCACTTCACCTTGCAGGTACACGACCGCCAGCACCTCGCGCGCGTCATGCGCAGCCTGCGGCGCGTGCCTGAAGTCATCCGCATCTGGCGGCTGAAAGGTTGACGAGCCGCCACTGAATCGGCAGAATCGCTTCTGCGATCTAAAGGGGAGTAGCTTTACGACGGTGGCCGTCAGCACGGGCAACATGCCCCGGCGCCGTTGGCAGCGCAAGCTGTCGCGAGACCTTTACCAGCCGGTAAAGGTTTTTTTTCGCCCCGACTTTCCCGCCTGGCTTTTCCACCCGTATGGGGCGGTGGACGAAATCAATGGATATTTTTTCCGTGGAGTTTCTTTCCGCGCTGCTGGCGATCGTCGTCATCGACCTCGTGCTGGCCGGCGACAACGCCATCGTCATTGCGCTCGCGGCGCGTTCCCTGCCCGCCACCTTGCAGAAGAAGGCCATCATCTGGGGGACAGTCGGTGCGATCGCCGTGCGCGCCGCCATGACACTCGTGGTGGTGTGGCTGCTGATGGTGCCGGGCCTGCGTTTCCTCGGCGGCCTGGCGCTGGTCTGGATAGCGTACAAGTTGCTCGTGCCCAAGCCGCACGACGAAGACGTCCACGGCAAACCGGTCGATAATTTCTGGGCGGCAATGAAGACCATCGTCGTTGCCGATGCCCTGATGGGACTGGACAATGTGCTGGCGGTTGCCGGCGCCGCCAAGGGCAGCTTCCTGTTGGTCGTGCTCGGCTTGCTGATCAGCATTCCCATCGTGGTATGGGGCAGTACTCTGATCCTGAAGTGGGTGGACCGCTTTCCGGTCATCGTGTACATCGGGGCCGGCGTGCTCGCCTGGACAGCCGCACAAATGATGCTGCACGAGCCCATGCTGATCCCGCATCTTCACGAACGTGACCTGCTTAAGGCGGCGACCTGTCTCGTCGTGATCGCGGGCGTGCTGATCGCGGGGTTCGTCGCCGAGCGCCGGCACCGGCGCACCCCCGTCTCGCTGCCGGGGGAGCGCCTATAATGGCCCAGTCGCATTCGTAGCGGAGCACGCTCAAGTGTCGCAATTTCTCGCCGCATGCATGGTGGTGCTGCTGGCCATCGCCGGACCGGCCGCCGCAGAGGAAATGTCGAAGATCCCCACGGCGCGCAGCGAATCGCTCGAATTGCCGGGCCTGACGGCAGGCTGCCATATCTGCGAGTGGCGGCCGAAACTCAATCAGATGCCGGCCGGCGAAGCGTGCGGGGCGGACGATTCCGGCGCCGCCCGAATCGGCCTGTTCGAATGCGGCTTCTCTCAGGATTGCCAGCGCGAGTGCCACTTCCTGCATTGCGGGATTTCTGAAAAGACCCAATAGCGCTGATCCGGCATTTTTCTTCCGGGTTCCCGATTTCGTTTGTTGTCCGACCCCGCGGTCGTTGGGTAGCGACGTATTTACAGTCAAAACGGCCCCGGGGCGGCCGCTGTCTCGAGGTGCCCGCGCTAAGTGATTGGCCGCCTACGGGAATTCGCTTGTGGCACGGGCGTTGCGACAATCACTCGTGAAGTTTGCATCCACGAGGTGACTCCCATGTTGTTTGATCCGTTATCAAGTCTGACCGACCGTCCCGCGCGAGGCGTCCTGCTCATCCTGCAGGAGGGAATCCAGACGCTGTTTCATTTGCTGCTGTTTTCTCTGCTGCTGCTCGGCTTTGGCGGCCTGATCTACAAAGCCCTGCGCAGTGGTGGCTGGATAGAATCCATCCTGGGCGGCTTCTGGGCGCAGCACCCCACCATGGCGATCGTGGCGCTGCTGGCAGCGATCGGCGTCACCACCTGCGCCAAACGCTATTTCGACAATGCGACGATGTTCGGGAAGCGCGGCGACATTCTCGTCTACGGCTGTCTCGCTCTCGGGCTGTTTTTTGCCTTCAAGCTGGTCGTCACTGGATCGCTTTGACGTTTTCGTAACACCGCCCCTCCGCCCGTGGTCCCTCCCCCGCGGGCGGAATAAGCGCGGCAGTGCCTAGCACGAGCCTGTCGTTAAGCGACTACACGATACCCCCCCGGATTTCTTGAACAATTAGCCTGTCCTCATAAAGCCTGTCGCTGGCGGACGACCCCCCCGGGAACGTCGCTTTGCACCTTTACACCAGCGGCAAAGGGGAAGTGAAGAAACAAAAAGGCCGCGTTTCCGCGGCCTTTTTTTCAAACGCATGAGAAGACGCGGTCAGGGCCGTTCCATCTTGCAGGTGGTCGGCAACGCCGTATCCTTTGCTTCGACGCGACCTTCAGTCTTGAAGCCCATGCCGGTGCGCTCGACGTCGTACTTGACGCCTTTGGTGCCCGACTTCACGAAACTCGATATGAACAGGGGCTGCAGCAACTCGTGGTTGTCGGCGCGCATTTCGACTTCGCCGGTGATGCCGTGGTACTTCATGCCCTCCAGCGCCTTGCCGACCATCGCCGGATCGAGCGACTTGGCCTGGTTCATCGCCCTGGCCAGCATCTCGACGCCATTTTTCAGCGACAGGAAAAAGAAGTCGTCCTTCACGTCCGGAAACCGCTTGCGATACGACTCGGCGAGCGCATTGGATCCGGCGTCCCCGACGTTGTTATGCCACATGCTGACCTGACGAACATCCTCGCCCGCCTGACCGATCGCCGTCGGGCCGCCGACGATGCCGGCGTAGTAGGTGAAGAAATCGGCCTTCAGGCCCGACTCCTTGGCGGCCTTGACCAGCAACGACAGATCGTTGCCCCAGTTGCCGGTGATAATGCTGTCCGCGCCGGACGCCTTGATCTTCGAAACGTAAGGCGCGAAGTCCTTCACCTTGCCGACCGGATGCAAATCGTCGCCAACGATTTCGACGTCGGGACGTTTTTGCGCCAGCATCGCCTTGGCCGCCCGGGATACGCCCTGACCGAACGCGTAGTCCTGGTTGAGCAGATAGACTTTCTTGATGCTTTTCTGCTGCGTCATGTAGTTGGTCAGCGCCTGCATCTTCATGTCCGTATCGGCATCGAAACGGAAGTGCCAGAAGCTGCATTTGTCATTGGTCAGACTCGGGTCGACCGCGCCATAGTTCAGGAACAGGATCGTCTGGTCGGGATTGCGCGCGTTGTGTTTGCTGACCGCGTCGGACAGCGCGATGGCCACGTTGGAGCCGTTGCCCATGAAAAAGTAACGGATGCCCTGATCGGTCATCTGCTTCAGGGAAATCAGCGCTTCCTGCGGGCTGCTCTTGGTATCGAATGTCACGAGGTCGAACTTGGCGCCGCCCAGCACGCCACCGGCGGCGTTGACGCCTTCGATCGCCAGCAGGGCTTCGCGTGCGCCATGCTCGCCGACATTGGCAAACGGACCCGACAAGGGGTCGAGAAAACCGATCTTGATCGTATCCGCTGCGAACGCGGATCCGACCAGTTGCAACATCGCCAGCAGCCCGAACAGGCCGCGAAATACTTTTCCGAAATGCATGATTGCTCCTCCGTGGAGTGTGTCTTAAGTCGTTTTTATCCCGGCGCCATCCTGCCCCCCGTCGTACAGGCGGGGAGAGTCGCGCACGGCCGTCATCTTATCCCAGTGCCTAACGCCGGACCGCCGCTTTCGTTTACGCTCCCCGCGGCGTGCCGGAGCGCATCCTGACCGGATTGGAGAGACTGCCCAGGCCCTCGATGCGGCATTCCGCCAAGTCGCCGTCGCGGATGACGACCGCTCCCGGGGTGCCGGTGCTGATGATGTCGCCCGGATACAGGGTCGCGACATACGAATGGAAAGAGACCAGGTAGTACGGCGGGAACGCCATGTTCGCGACCACGTTCTCGCGATGCAGCTTGCCGTTGTTATACGTGCCCACCTTCACCTTCAGGACATCGGGCAGTTCGTCTGGCGTAATCAATTCCGGGCCGAACGAGAAGAACGTGTCGAAATTTTTCGAGCGCGTCAGGAAGCGCGGATTCTTCTGCAGGATATCCTCTGCGGTCATGTCGAGGATCAGGCAATAGCCGGCAAGGTAGTCCGGCGCCTGCTGTTCCGATACGTCGCGGCAGGTTCGCCCGATGATCACGCCGATCTCCGCCTCGGCGGTCACGCGCTCCGACTGCGATGGCAGCTCGATCGTGTCGCCGGGGCCGATGATGGTGTTGTCGCATTTCATGAACGACGCCGGCTCGGTCGGATACGGCGCGTTCAGGTCGGCCGCGTGGTCGCGGTAATTCAATCCGATGCCGAGGATCTTGCGCGGGTGCCGGTACAGCGGCCCGTATTGCACGCAAGCCGGGTCGAGCCTGACCGTGGTTTGCCCGGCGTCGGCCAGGATGCGCTGGTCGATGCCTTGCCGGATCAAGGCATGCAATTCGTCCGGCCAGGATTTATGCAACTGGGTGTTGATTGCCGCTACCGGCACGATGCCCGTTGGCGTTACGACCGCGGCCTGCTCCCGGCCGTCCTGTTTAATGGTGCACAAACGCATGCTGCCCCCCCCGTTTTTTGTTGCCGGATTATACGTCCCGGGGACGGGTTCACTTCTGCGCCGTGAATCGCCCGCCGCCGAGCGTGCGCTCCTTGACCAACGCCACCAGGCGCGCATAGGAACGGTAGAACTCGTCGTCCCCTGACGGCGTTCCGAGCCTTTGCGTTTCCTCGCGCAGTTTCCGGTACATCGCAAACCGTTCTTCGAGGATGCCGCCCCAGTCCGCAGTGAGGTCATCGACCGCGACGTGGCGAAAGCCGATCTCGCGCAACATCTGCGGATAGCTGGCAAAGCTCTGCACCGATTGCGCGGCGATGCCGCGCCACATCGACGCTGCATCGGCGGCATTCATGCGCCGATGTTCGGCCCAGTCGGTGAACGCGAGCCGCCCGCCAGGCTTGAGCACGCGATACGCCTCCGACAATGCAGCGCGCTTGTCGGGCACATGCAGCAACGCTTCCTGGCTGATGACGGCATCCATGGTCTGCGCGGCCAGCGGCACGCGCATGACATCCCCGCGCACGACGCGCACGCGCTCTGCCAAACCAACCCGTTGCGTAAGATCGGCCGCACCCGGGGCGCGATGCGGATTAAGTTCTATGCAGGTGACGATGGCGCCGTACTTGTGGGCGAGATAACGCGCGGGGCCGGCCAGACCCGCGCAGAAATCCGCCACCTGGCAGCCTTGCCCGATACCTGCGCGCTCGGCCAGCGCATCGACCATCGCCAACCCACCATAGTGGTCCTGATCGAATGCAAACAGGTCCTGGGGAGCGAGCCCGTCGAGATGACCGCGGCTGGACTGTACTCCGGCAAGAATCTGGTCGCGCGAAATCGGATGGCGGCTGTAGAACGCCAGTACGTGATGGTCGTCGGTCGTGGACATGGAGATAGCCGGAATGACGGTCGTTGGCGCAAAGCAGTCTACACCGGCACGCAGGCCGGGCCGCCGCAGCCGATGCCCTATAATCCAAGCTGGCGCGAGATCGCACCGTTACTACAACAATAATTTTTTGGGGAGTGGAAATGAAACTGAAGCTGAAGGTGCTCGCCGGCGCGGCCGCGCTGGCCCTGCCGGTTTTCCTGTTCACAGGAACGGCCGATGCCGCGAAATCCGATTCTTGTGCGCACTGCCACGGCACCGACGGCAACTCCACTTCCAGTGCCTATCCCAGCCTCGCCGGCCAGACACGGGAATACCTCTATCGCCAGATCAAGGCCTTCAAGGAAGGCACGCGCAAGAACTCGATGATGTCGCCGGCAGCCGTCGTGCTGTCGGATCAGGACGCTCAGGATCTGGCCGAGTATTTCTCCGGACAGACCCTGGTGCGCAGCACCGCCAAGACCGATCCGGCGATGATCGACCAGGGCAAGAAAATTGCCTTCGAGGCCCAGTGCGTCATCTGCCACCAGCCGAATTTCAAGGGCCTGAACGAATTCCCGCGCGTTTCGCGCCAAAAATATCCGTACATCGTCAAGCAACTCAAAGATTTCCGCGATGGCGCCCGCGTCAGCGACATCATGGGGCCGACAGTCAAGAACCTGACCGATGAACAGATCGACGCGCTGGCGCAATATCTGACGAGTCTGTGAAAACAAGGCGCGCCGTTACGGGTCCGGGTCGGCTCCTCGCTGACAAAAGGGACTGGCAGCCGCTTCAGGTCGTTTCGTGGAGCAGCTTTCGGAGCATTGCGCGCGAGTCTTCCGCCTGGTCGCCCATGTTTAGCGCTTCCATCGCAGCCTCTTTGTCGACAGCGTAAAACTCGACGTAACCGCATTCCAGGCAAATATAGGGCGTCAGAAAGATCCCCCGTGTGGGAATCGGCGCCGCCTTGCCGTCCACCAGCTCAACGGGATGCAGAACAGCCGGACGGTCGTTGCGGTTCATGCGCCGTTCGGGGTGATTGACGCAGGTTACAACATCATTTGCGATGGGCATGGGGGCCTTTGATGGAGATGGACTGGCCCGCTCTGCGGACTCGGATGCGGAATTTGGCTTGTTTTAAGCGTGTTCACTTTGCCCGAATACCCGGACTTGTTGCTGACCACGGCGCCGGCCAGCGCTCATGCGGTGACCAGGTACACCTTCGGCAGGCTGGCCAGCGAATCGGCAGGTACGGGCCGACTGAACAGGAAGCCCTGGGCTTCGTCACAGCCATTTTTCACCAGAAAGGCAAGCTGTTCCTCCGTTTCCACCCCCTCGGCCACCACTTTTAGGGAAAGCTGGTGCGCCATGGTGATAATCGCGCGAGCGATCGCGGCGTCGCTTTCGTCTACTGCGATGTCGCGCACGAAGGTTCGGTCTATTTTCAGCGTATCCACCGGGAAGCGTTTCAGGTAAGCCAGGCTGGAGTATCCGGTGCCAAAGTCATCGATCGAAATGCGGAGCCCGGTGTTTTTGAGCGCAGTGAGCAAGACCACAGCCTCGTCGGTATTGTGCATCAGCGAACTCTCGGTGATCTCCAGCTCGATCAGCGCCGGATCGACGCCGCTTTCGTCGAAGATTTTGCGGACCATGTCGACCAGGCCCGCGCTTTGCAACTGCCTGGCTGACAGGTTCACCGCGATCGGCACGGGTCGGAGCCCGCCCGAAATTGATGCCTTGAGTTGGGCGCACGCCGCACGCAGCACCCACTCGCCGACCTGCACGATGAACCCGGTTTCCTCCAGAATCGGGATGAACTCCGCCGGCGAGACCAACCCATGACCTGGCCGGGCCCAGCGCAACAGCGCTTCCATGCCGACCAGTTTGCCATTGCGCGTGCTCACCTTGGGCTGGTAGTGCAGCAGGAACTCGTCTCGTTGCAGCGCGCGGTGCAAACTCATTTCCAGCTCGAGCCGTTCCACGGCCCGGTTGTTCATTTCCGGGGTGTAGAACTGCACATTATTTCGCCCGAGCTGCTTGGCACGGTACATTGCCGTATCCGCGTTCTTGATCAAGGTATCCGGGTCGAGCCCGTCTGGAGGATAGGCGGCAATGCCGATGCTCGCCGTGACGAACATGTCGCGCCCGTTCAACGTAAACGCCTCGTCGAACGAACGAATGATCTTCTGGGCGACGATGCCCGCATCCTGAGGCTGGTGCAGTTCGCCCAGGATGACCGCAAACTCGTCGCCGCCCAGGCGACCCACTGTATCGCCGCTCCGTACGGTCGCGTTGAGGCGTGCGGAAACCTGACGCAGCAGTTCATCGCCGATGCCGTGTCCCAGAGTGTCGTTCACCGCCTTGAAGCGATCCAGATCGATGAACAAGACCCCGGCGTTCCACTGATTGCGCTCCGCCTGGGCGACCACCTGGGTGAGACGATCGTAGAACAACACCCGGTTCGGCAGTTCAGTCAGCGAATCGTAGTGCGCGAGGTGCAGCAGTTGTTCTTCGAAGCGCTTCTTTTCGGTAATGTCGATCAGATAGCCCACTATTTCGCGCTTGCCGCCGTCGACCTGGGCTAAGCGCACCTCTTCCTGCACCCAGACGTAATGGCCATCTTTCGCTGGAATCGGTACTCAAGTTGATGTCGTCCGCCTTCGAATACCTTGGGCAAGGCCGCCAGAAATCGGGGCAGGTCCTCCGGGTGAATGCGGTCGCGCCGGTTTGTTTCGGCATCGCCGAGGATCTCGGCCGGGTCGTAGCCGAACTGGTTCAGCACGTTGTCGCTGATGAACGTCGGCGCGTAGGGCGCCACCGCTTCACGCGCGAATATGACCGCCGGCGTTGCAGACAGCAAGAATCGCATGCGCTCTCGCGCCTGCAGAAGGGCCTGCTCGGTACGTCTCTGCGACGTGATGTCCTTGCCGGTGCCACGATAACCCTTGAACGCGCCCTGGGAATCGAACATCGGTTCGCCGCTGAAACTGAAATAGGCCGTGGTGCCATCATGCAACACGCGGCTGTAGACGAGGTCGCGGTAGGCTTCACCCCGGGCGAGTTGCTCGCGGTGCGCTGCCCAACCGGCGGCGGGAGCGACATTACCCGGGATTTCCCATCGCGCCTTGCCGAGACAATCCTCGTTTTGCAACTGCGCCGCATGGAAAAACCCATTCGACAAATGCACGAACCGCAGTTGCTCGTCCTGTTCCCAATACCAGTCGGCGCTCAGCTCAGTCAGGCTCCGGAACCGCGCCTCGCTCTCGCGTAAGGATTCCTCGGCCCGTTTCTGCGGCGTGATGTCCCTGCCGGTGCCGCGATAACCCTTGAACACCCCGTGGGCATCGAACACAGGTTCGCCGCTGATGCTGGTAAAGCGGACTTGCCCATCCAGCCCACGATGCGCAAGCACCTGATCGCGGAACGCAAGATGCGCCTCGAGCATGGCCTGATGCGCTGCCCAGTCGGCAGCGCTCAGGTTAATGTACTGATGTAGCGGATCCGCGTCGTGCAATTCGCGACGCGTCTTCCCGATGGCGAGCATCTGGTGCGGCCATACCTGGTCTAGCATGGCGCCCGTCATGGTGGTAAACCGGAATTGCGCGTCCTGCTCCCAGTACCAGTCCGAGGACAGCTCCGTCAGGCTGCGGAATCGCGCTTCGCTTTCGCGCAGGGCATCCTCGACGAGCCGGCGCTGCGTCACCGCTTCATGGCTCACCACCACCCGGGGGGCGCCTGCCCCGGCAAACCGGTTGATGCGCAGCAGGAACCAGCGCTGCTCGGTGGGCGAATGGCAGGGATACTCCAGAGAAAAGCTTTTATCGTTTCCAGCGATCGCGGCCCGGATGGCCGCCGCGACCTGCGCGGACTCGTTCGTCCCCGCGAGCGCTGCCCGTTCGCAAACTTCCAGGTAATTGCAGCCCTCGTTGACGCAGTCGCGCCCGACATCGCCGTTCGCAACAGCGAACTCCCGCCAGGCGTGATTCGCGGCGATGATCGTGCCACTTTCGTCGAGCACGCAGATATGCATCGTCAGCGCATCGATGGTGGAGCGCGCAAAGCGATCGGATTCGCGCAATGCGGCCTCGGCCGCGGCATGGGCCCGCCGGGCGCGCAAGGTTTCGATGCCGTAGCTGATGTCGGCGGCGAGTTCATTGAGCAGTTCGCGCTCGTCCTCGGATACGGCGTGCGCCTCGCTCGAATAAATCGCCAGTCCGCCGACAGGATGGCCTGCGACCTTCAGCGGAAGCACGAAGACTGCGCGCAAACCGCGTGCGGATGTGTCGGCATGCCAGGGTGCCATGGCGGGATCGGACGTAATGTCGCCGATCACCACCAGTTCTCCCGAGCGGATAGCCCGTCCCATCCCGCCGTGGCCATGCGGATCGTCCGCCGACCATGAAGTAAAAATGCTTTTGGCGTAATCCGCATGCAGACCGGCACTGGCCACCTCGACGACCGATTTTCTGGCGTCGGGTTGTGCCATTCCGGCCCAGGCCATGCGGTAGCCGCCGCTGCGCACCGCCTCGTCGCACATTTGCGAAAGCAGGGCCGTTTCTTCGGTCGCATGCACCAGGATGCGGTTGCACTCGGCCATGAAACGGCGCGCCCTCGCCACGCGGGCCAATTGGGTCTCGAGCGCCTTTCGCTCCGAGATGTCGCTGATGATGCTGATGAACCGGCTGGGCTCGCCCTGATCGTCGCGCACAGCGGCAATCAGCAATTCGCCCCAGAACACCGTGCCGTCCTTGCGTACATAGCGTTTTTCGACGGAATGGGTGCCCGATTTTCCGACGATGGCGCGGCGGCGCAGCTTTTGCGTGGCGTCGAGATCCTCGGCGAAAGTAATGTCCGCCGAGCGCATCCGCAGCAACTCCGCTTCGCTATAACCAAGCATTTCGCACAAACGCCGGTTGACCATGAGAACACGCCCATCGAGCCCGGTGTGGGCAATGCCGGTGGGGGCCTCATCGAAGGTCATCCGGAAGCGCTTTTCACTCTCCCGGTCCGCCTGGATCGACGCCGCGCGCAGCCGCAGGAAAGTCTCCAGGCGCACCATCAGTTCGGTCTTGTCGAGCGGCATGCTCAGGACATCGTCGAAGCCACGCTTGATCCACGTTGCCGCGTCGGATTTCGCACCGGCCACCACCAGAATCGGCAACAGGAACGGCGCCGCCTCGCGCTTCATCTGCAGCAAGCCCTCGGCATGGCGCTCGGCATGGACTTCATCGGCGATGATGAGGCCGCTGTCATCGATGTCGCGCAGGGCCTCTTCCGCGTCCCCGAGCACGACCACGCCGTGGCCCATCGAACCCAGAAAGTGGCGCAATAGCTTCGCATCGACCGGGTTGCTCATCAGCAATCCGATTGGCGAGCCGGTGGGCAGGTCGTGAGGGATCACGCGGCTTCCCGTCTGGGGATCGGCATCACGGCGTTGCTGAATTGGACAGCGCACTCGCCACAGCGGGGAGCAACTCGCGCTGTAAATTGTGCTTGGCGACATAGGCGAAGGCACCGGCGGCCCGCGCGCGTTCGACATAGGTCCGCGCGGTTTCCTGCGAAATAACGATGACCGAAGTCTCCGGCAGTAACGCCCGGGTCTGGGCGGTAAGGTCGATTCCGTTGGCGTCCGGAAGCTTCACATCCATCAACACCAGGCGCGGGCGATGTTCGCGGCACAGCGCCAGAGCGCGTTCCCCGTTCCCGGCTTCAAGGATGCGCGCCTCCGGATAGGCGGATTGCAGGAACTCCCGCAGCATCTGCCGCATGATGTCCTGGTCTTCGACGATCAGCACTTTCACTCGCTTCGGCCCGTTGGAAAAAATATCTGGCGCATGGTTATTTGAGTTAAGGAGGTGGGCCAGCCACGCGACGGTTCGGCGCGCGGTGAGCCAGCGAAGCTACTGTATGCGCGGGTGCCCGGCAGGTCTGTCAGGAGAACCTGACAATCGGCCCCGGGGCCGGGCGGTCGAAGCGTAGGCCAGAAGAACCGGCCCCGGCCACGACGTTGCGTGCGCGACGGGACAGCGTTAACGGACGGTCAGGTCGTGCTTGAGGGCAAACCGGACGAGACCGGTAATGTCGCTCACGCCGAGCTTCTTCATCAGCCGGCCGCGGTAAGTCTCGACGGTCTTGGGGGAAAGATGGATGACTGCGGCGATCTGCGCGCTGGAATGGCCTTCGACAACCAGTTGCAGCACCTGGCGCTCGCGGGTGCTCAGGCTGTCGAGCGGACTCGCGCGCGCTGTTCCGGTTCCGGCCCCGGGATCGAGCGCCATGAGCGCGCGCGACAGGTAGCGGCGTCCGGCGTGGACCGCGCGCACAGCGGCTTCCAGCTCCCCGCCGGCCGACTCCTTGAGCAAATAGCCGGTGGCGCCCGCCTGAAACGCACGGAACACATGCTCGGAGCTCGAATGCATGGACAAGATGATGATTCGGGTCTGGGGGCACTTCTCGCGCAACAGGTGCGTGGCCTCGATGCCGTTGAGGCCGGGCATCGAGATGTCCAGGATGGCGACATCCGGCTTGAGCTTCTCGCTCAGGTTCACGGCTTCCCGGCCATCGCCGACGTCGGCGAGGACAGTGATGCTCGGGCTGACCGAGAGCAGCGCCTTGAGGCCGTCGCGCAAGATGGCGTGGTCGTCCGCCAGCAGAACGCTTATGGTCATTGGGGCTGCCGACGAGCCTCGATCACCACGCGGGTGCCGTCGCCCGGACCGGATTCGATGCGCAACAGTGCACCCATCGCCTCGGCTCGTTCGCGCATGATCGTAAGTCCCCAACTGGCGCGCCCCGCACCGGTGCGGCCGGTATCGAAACCCACTCCGTCATCGGCGATGGTGAGCGTTGCCTTGTCTTGAGTCGCCGCAAGCGTGACGTCAATATGTTGCGCGCGCGCGTGCTTGAAGGCATTTGCAATTGCCTCCTGTGCAATGCGAAAAATCCCCATCTCTTCGACCGGCGACAGACGGGGAATCACATCCTCTCCTGTTATCTCGATCGGTATGCTGGCGCTGCCGCGTAAAAATTCAACGTGGGTGCGAAGCGCGGCGAACAGGCCGTAATCTTCAAGGGCGGGCGGATGCAGTTCGGCCATGACGTTGCGTACTTGCGCAGTGATTTCCTCCAGCAAAGCCTGCGTCTTATCCAGACGCACGGCGATGTCGGGCTGCGAATTTTCCGAAAGCCGGGAGCGGATGAGGTTCAGACCGAGGCCCAGTGCTGACAGGTTCTGCCCGATGCGGTCATGCAATTCGCGGCTGATGTTGCGCCGCTCGGCCTCTTCAACCTCGATCAGCCGCCGCGACAGGGCTTGCAACTGCCTGGCATATTCTTCCAGCGCGGCCTTCGCTTTTTTGCTCTCGGTGACATCGCGCGCAATCGCCTGCGCCGCGGGGCGTCCTTGCCAGACGACCGGCGCGCCGCTTGTTTCCAGGTACACAATGCTGCCGTCCGGCTTGATCATTCTCTGCTCAGCCGGACTGACGGGTTGCATGTCTTCATACAATCGCTTCCAGCGCTGCCTGACCTGCTCGTGAATGTCCGGATCCATGAAGTCGAGCAGCGATCTGCCGATCAGTTGCGAGGGCTGCTCGACGCCCAGGAGGCGGGCCGCTGCCGGGTTGGCGAACACCCATTTGCCGTCCTCGTGAATGGTCACCGCATCGGGAGACAATTCCACGATCTGGCGATATTTGTATTCGCTCTCGCGTAGCGCCTCCTCCGCGCGCTTGCGCTCGGTAATGTCCCGAATAAAACCGGCAAAGCCCGGTCTGCCATCAAAATTCATCTGGCTGAAGGCAATTTCCACCGGCACTTCATGGCCCTTGCGATGTAAGCCACTGGTTTGCACCGAACGCCAGTTGACCGTCTTGTTGCCCGTGCGCAGATAGCGGGCGAATCCCGCACGATGCCCGGCCCGTAAATGCGACGGCTGGAGAAATTCGATGTCTTTGCCGATCACGTCGGCTGGGTCATAACCAAAAACGTCCCGGAGTGCGGGGCTGGCGTATTGAATGCGCCCCTGATCGTCCAACAGCACGACCGCGTCATTGGTGGTTTCCCAGAGCGCGCGAAAACGACGCTCCCGTTCGCGTAATTCCCCGGTCAGGTCATGCGCGATTTTTTCAGCGCGAAGCCGGGTTGACGTCAGTACCGATATGTCGCGTGCGACGCCAACGACGAGTTCCTTTTCCCCGATGCGCATATACCGGCGCGCCACCTCGATCGGAAAGACCGAACCGTTCTTGTGGCGCATGGTGCGCCCCTCGGGTTCGGTCAGCACGTGTTCCGAACCGAGTGCCTTGGCCTCGTCAAATCGCCGCCGCTGCTCCGTTTCAGTCATGCCGGGATTGGTATCTAGGGTTCGCAAGCCGAGCAAGTCCTCCCGCGAATAGCCCAGCATGCGGCACCCGGTTTCGTTGACGTCGAGATAGCGGAAGGTTTCGAAATCGATCAGGAAAATACCGTCCTGCGAGGTCTGCATGGCCATGTAAAAGCGTTGCAGGCCTTCCTCGGCGCGTTTGCGTTCGGAAATATCGCGCACGATCTTCGAGGCGCCGACAATTTTCGTCGCGCCCGCAATCGCGCCGTCGGGCGCCCAGATCGGGGATATGGTGACGGAAACGGCAATCGTCTGGCCGTCCTTGCGCATGCGCAGGGTTTCAAAGTGCCGGATATGTTCGCCTTTTCCGACGCGGGCCAGGATCTGATCCTCCTCTCCCGCGCGATCCGGGGGGATGAGCGCCCGCATAGGACGGCCGATGATTTCGGCAGCCTTGTACTCGAACAGCCTCTCCGCAGACGGATTCCAGTCGGTGATGATCCCCTCCAGATTCTGGGCGATGATGGCGTCGTCGGAGGACTCCACGATGGCGGCAAGCCGCTTGAGCGTGTCTTCGTTGCGCCGGCTCTCTTCCTCGCGGGCGAAATTGTCGAGCGCAAACGACACATCGATGGCGGCCTCGACGAGCAGCGAAATTTCCTTGTCCTCGAAACTTTCCGTATCCGTCGCATAGACCGCGAGCGTGCCGCTGACCTCGCCCTTGAGCCTGATCGGAAACACGGCAGCCGCGCGGAACCCGCGGCGCTGCGCCTCCGCTCGCCACGGCAGCGTCAACGGATCGGAAGAAAAGTCGCGGCAAATGTAAGGCTTGCCTTCGCGAAATGCCCTGTCCGCCGGACCATCGCCCTCGGGACGATCGTCGGTGAAGATCGTAACGCCCTCCAGATAACCCCCGTCGTCGCCCGACTGCGCCACCGGTATCAGTCTGCCGCTTTGTGGCGCTAAAGCGTCAAGTTGGCAAACATCCGGTTAGGGTGTTTGTGTTTAGAGACAAACCTATCGCGGCAGCAAATACCCGGGCTTGGCGGGAAGCCTTGAAGAAGGCTGGCATTGCAGATTTTCGCTGGCATGATTTAAGGCATACCTGGGCGTCCTGGCTTGCGCAATCAGGCGTCCCAATGGCGGTAATTCAGGAAATGGGGGCTTGGGAGAGTCCCGAAATGGTGAGGCGATATGCTCACCTCTCCCCGGCGGTATTGGCCGAGCACGCCAAGGCGATAGACACAAAAATGGCACAGCCTGACGTTTGCGGTGTCGAGACTGTGCCAATTCCTTGATACTTGGTGGGCCGTGCAAGGATCGAACTTGCGACCGTTGGATTAAGAGTCCACTGCTCTACCAGCTGAGCTAACAGCCCTTTTTTGAAGGGGCGAATTCTAGCAAAAAATCGGACTGCGGGGCCGGGAATCGCCAAAATCCCGGCGCAACGGCAAATCCCGTCGCAGCGGAGCAAAGTCGCGCAGAAGCGAGCATCCGCATGCTGTCCGGGAACAGTTCCTGCATTGTAGTCTGGCAGCATCTGTGCACCGCCCTGAGGCTGAATTTGCAGGTCGTATGCCGTCACCTGACGGCAGTCGCATACAATTTGCGTCACACGCGCCCCGATGGACGGGCCGTCAGACGCGAGGAGCATGAATTGAAGACCGATTTCAAGGCAGCATCGGTGTTGGAGCGCCTGGGCGAATCCTTGTCGGACGCCGATCTCGACTACCAGGCAGGCGAGGGCATCCATGAATTCATCGTGCGCCTGGGCGGCATGCGCCACGTCATCAATTTTTCCGATGACCTCATGGAGAAGAAAAACGACAGGGACCTGAGCGTCGTCATCCTCGGCATCGTCGAGCGCGCGTCGACCCAGTCCCTGCCGGTCCATTTTATGGTGCGCAACGACAATTTCGAAAAAGTCATGCAGGCACTCAAGCACTGATCGGCGGCTGGTGGTCGTCATGCAAGGCCGGCAATCGCCGGCCTTGTTGTTTCACGATCTCGTGGAACCTTGGAAGCAAAAGGAACAACGTCGCTATTTGGCAATCCGGCCAACGCTGGCGGGAAAACTGCCGTAGGACAAGCACTCATAGCGGGCTGATGATTAACATGATTCAATGCATGCGCCGAGTCCAAAAAAAGATAAACGCCCACAATGTCGAGTGAAGAGCGGTCGATGTATCCATTGGTAATGCGCGATGCGGTGGAAAACGTACTTCTTGTCGCCGTCCGGCAAGCCATTGACACCCAGCATCTGAATGTCGAGTTCGACGCAGGCCGCGGTTGCGGGCCTCACCAGCAACATAGCCTCACGATTTCTGTCCGGGACGACCCCGCCCTCGTTGTCACCGCCGACGGGATCGCTCACGAATGGCTGCCCGTCGCGACCGGATTCATCGATTGGAAATTCTCCAGGCTCGTGACAGGACTTCTGGCGGATCTAGTCAGGAAAGCACAGGATGCGGGCCGCTTCATTTGAAGGCGAAGCAAGGTAAAACGAAGGGCCTGGTTACCCACGCAGCGGTGCTACGCGTAGGTCGCTGGCGGGAGATGGCTTCTAACGTTTCGAAAAAACATCCGCACTGGGACGATGTCCGGATCGCTCACCATATTCAAACATCCAAAGATGGCAAGCGCAAAGGCGGGATGTTGCCTTACACCATCGCAGCGATCCTGAAGCACATCCGCAAGCGATCGCAGTGAACATTACAAACCCCGAAATAAAGTAGAACTCCGGATACGGCCGATCAAAATCCAGGCCGGACCTGGAAATGGTCCCACTCGTTTCCATTCGTGGATTCCCGTTCGGCGACGTTGCGCGCACTACACCGGGCATCAGACCAGCGACATGACATTCCGCTCACGCCGCCATTTTGCCTGGCAAATGGGGCACACAGCTTCCCCGCCTTCGTCGAAGAGCATTGCCATGCCATTAACCGGATGAATTACGTGCACTGGGCGACGCTGCTTATTGTCGCGGACATCTTCGCAAAACACGCAGAGCTTTCCTCCGGAGGTCTTATCCAGACCGGCAAAGACACGGGGAGGTGCGTGAATGGCGGCAGGCTGTGCCGCCCGTACATTTCGCCTGCGCCGCGAACTCAATGCATCGCTATCGGGGAGTTGCAGACCGTTGCCACGACACGATCGTAGCCGGTTCCCGGATCGGGGCGGAAGAAAGCCGGACCGCCTTGCATGCTGTCGGCCCACACCGTGGCGCCTGTACCGAGCGCATCGGCGTGCAGACTCCATTGCTCATAGGTTACAGCGCCGGCCTTGCAGTCAACAGCCAGCAACATGAAGCGGGATTTGTGATCGTAAAGACCATGGCCCATATTCGTCGTGTCAGCGAAATTCTCAAGGACGTTGACCTGCATGAGGTTATCCGCATTCTTCACGATGCTTTGAGCGTCGACGAACACTTGCTCCTCCGCCGAGGAGGACACCATGTTCCAGTCGGCCGCAACGGTATCGAACGAAGCCCCGACGATTAATACCGCAAACAGGGTTTTCAACTTGGTCATTGCAATTTCCTTTACGTGAGCCGCCGCGGACCGGCAGGGAAGGTCAGCGATCGGGCACCAAGACAAATTGGTGCATTGCCACATCTTCCTCTCCTCATCGGAAAAGGAAAGACCTAAAAACGCATTGGTGCTATGCAATAAATACGGGTAATGGCGCAATAATGTTGAAACGGGAGCGGGGCTCTTGCTGCCGCCGCGTGCGGGCCAGGGTTATGGCGACGCAGTCATGAGTTCTGCCCCTTCGCGAAAGAGGTGCGCGAGTGGAAGTCTCTCGTGATGGTGAATCGGGGACCGGTATGCCAAGTAGGGACGTGGAGAAAACGTGGTGACCCTAATCACGAATTCGACACGTTTGAAAGACCTGAGGACCAGCTAGAGTTCGTTAACCCCTTTGGTCGAAATGGTAGGCGGTGCGAGACTTGAACTCGCGACCAACGGATTAAAAGT
>JANXVW010000020.1 GCA_025351455.1 Betaproteobacteria bacterium
TCCTTGGCGTCGACAAGGATGGCGAGGAGTGGTACCAGGTATCGGTCGGCGGTGCGGACGGTTCGAACGCCGGTCGAGGCCGAAGCGCCATCGGCAAGGTGATCGGTCCGTCGTTCAAGGCGGACGACATGCCCGATGTCATCTCGCGGCTGGTCGACATCTACCTGGAAAAACGCGAAGCCGAAGAGCGTTTCATCGACACCGTTGGCCGCCTGGGCATTGCGCCCTTCAAGTCGGGCGTTTATGGTTCGCCATTGCGCGCACGCGAAGGAGTGCCGGCCGATGTCTGAAATCATTCTGCACGATGGGGTAGTGGCCGATGACTGGCAGGTGCTGCGTCCGGTCGCGGATGAGACGGTGATCGTGCCGCCGGGCCGCATCATTGTTCCCCTCGCAGTATGGCTTGATCAGCACGCCGCACTGGCTGCGCGCGGCGATGTCGGCGTCTGGCTGGCTGGCACCGACGATCCGGGGAAGCTCGCGCCGTCATTGCCGTCGCTGTCGTTGATCGCGGTCGATTTTCCGAAATTCACCGACGGTCGCGGCTACTCGATCGCCTATCTGTTGCGTTCGCGATTTGGTTATCGCCGCGAGTTGCGGGCGATCGGCGACGTACTCCCGGACCAGTTGTTCTACATGAAGCGCGTGGGGTTTGACGCATTCGCCGTGCGCGCGGACAAGGACATTCGCCAGGCACTGCTCAGCCTGCGTCCGTTCACCGATGCCTACCAGGGCTCCTGGGACAACGCGGTTCCCGCATTTCGCCGTCACGATCGCGCCTGGCCTCGGGCGCAGGTCAAGCCCTGAAAGCCGATATGGCCACGCACGTGCAGCCCGTCATTCCTGCGAAGGATGCCGCCTACCCGGCAGCGACGCTTGTCGCACGGCTCCAGGAGATCGCCGGCGAGTTTGGCCGTGTCGCGTTCGCCAGCAGCCTCGGCGCGGAAGACATGGTGGTGACCGACGCCATTTTCACGGCGGCGTTGCCGATCGCTATTTTCACGCTCGATACCGGCCGCCTGCCGCGTGAAACGCTGGATCTGCTGGAGCGCACGCGCGGACGCTATTCGCGCGAAGTGGAAATATTCCGGCCGGATGCGAATGAAGTAGCGCGTTACGTTTCGGAGAATGGCGCGAACGCTTTTTATGAAAGCGTCGAGTTGCGCAAAAGCTGCTGCCACATCCGCAAGGTGGAACCGCTCAGGCGCGCCCTCGCGGGCCGCGACGCATGGGTGACCGGCTTGCGCCGCGCGCAAGCCGTCTCGCGCACGGATCTGCCACTTCGCGAATTCGATGCCGCCCACGGCCTCGTCAAATTCAATCCGCTGGCGGACTGGAGCGAAGAAGAGGTGTGGGCTTATATTCGCGACCGCGCAGTGCCTTACAACGCATTGCATGACCGTGGCTATCCATCCATCGGCTGTGACCCATGCACTCGGGCGATCCGTCCAGGCGAGGACGTTCGTGCCGGTCGCTGGTGGTGGGAATCGAGGGACAACAAGGAATGCGGGATCCACGTCTCGCCATTAGTCAAACCGACCAGGGAAAAGACATCGTGAGCGGGTCACTGCAGATCGATTCGACGCGCATTAACCATCTCGACTGGCTCGAGTCCGAAGCCATCCACATCATGCGCGAGGTGGCGGCGGAATGCAGCAATCCGGCGCTGCTGTTTTCCGGCGGTAAAGATTCGATCGTGATGTTGCGGCTGGCGGAAAAGGCGTTCCGGCCCGGCAGGTTTCCGTTTCCTTTGCTGCACATTGACACGGGGCACAATTTTCCCGAAGTCATGGCTTTCCGCGACAAACGCGTCGCCGAGCTGGGCGAACGCCTCATCGTCGGCCACATGGAAGATTCGATCCGCTCCGGCCGGGTGCGATTGCGTTCGGAAGACGAGAGCCGCAACGTGCATCAGTCGGTGACCCTGCTCGACACGATTGCCGAGTACGGCTTCGATGCCTGTATCGGCGGCGCGCGGCGCGATGAGGAAAAGGCGCGCGCGAAGGAACGCATATTCTCTTTCCGCGATGAATTTGGCCAATGGGATCCGAAGAACCAGCGCCCGGAATTGTGGAGCCTTTACAACACGCGCGTACACAAGGGCGAGAACATCCGCGTGTTTCCGATCAGCAACTGGACCGAGCTCGATGTCTGGCAGTACATCGATCGCGAAAAGCTGGAAGTCCCGTCGATTTACTATGCGCATCGGCGGGAAGTCGTGCGCCGGCCCGGCGGGCTGCTGCCGGTTTCGGAACTGGTTCAGCCGAAGGCGGGGGAGACCGTGGAAACGATATCCGTCCGGTTCCGGACTGTCGGTGACATGACCTGCACTTGCCCCGTAGAATCCACCGCCGCAAACGCGGAAGAGATCATCGTCGAAACAGCGACGACCCGCATCACCGAACGCGGTGCGACGCGCATGGACGACCAGACGTCGGAAGCATCGATGGAACTGCGCAAGAAGGAAGGCTATTTCTAGAGACAATGTGCACCGCAAAGATTCTTTTCTATACCCCCTTGAGGGGTGCGCAAAGGAACGCGAAGAAATACATGAAAATCATATGTGAGATGGCACCCGTTGTCCCGTCCGGTTTCCTTTGCGTTACTTTGCGCCTTTGCGGTGAGAATTGATTTGGCGCAGTGAGAATTTGAATCAGGTGGGTAAATGTCTGCGATAGAAAATATTCAACCAGTCGACACCGGCATGCTGCGCTTTTCGAGCGCGGGAAGCGTCGACGACGGCAAAAGCACGCTGATCGGACGGCTTCTATATGACACCAAGGCGATATTCGAGGACCAGTTGTCCTCGATCGAGAAATCGACCAAGCGCCGTGGCCAGGCCGGCATCGATTTATCGTTGCTGACCGACGGGCTGCTGGCCGAACGCGAGCAGGGCATCACCATCGATGTGGCGTATCGCTATTTCGCCACGCCTTCGCGCAAGTTCATCATCGCCGATACGCCGGGACACGAGCAGTACACGCGCAACATGGTGACCGGGGCTTCTACTGCGGACCTGGCGATCGTGCTGGTGGATGCGCGCAAGGGTTTGCTGACGCAGTCGCGCCGCCACGCCTATATCGCCAGCCTGCTGCGCATTCCGCATGTCGTGCTGGCGGTGAACAAAATGGACCTCGTCGATTATTCTCAACAGGTATTCGACGACATCAGAACTGCCTTCGATGGCTTCGTGCGAGATCTCGATTTCTACCGGGTCGACGCGCTGCCGATGTCGGCGCTGCAGGGCGATATGGTCGTCGGACGCGGCGAAAATCTGCCCTGGTATCGCGGGTCGACGTTGCTGGAAATCCTCGAGAGCGCGGAAGTTGCGCGGTCCGCCGTGCATGGGAAGCTTTTTTTCCCGGTGCAGCTCGTATCGCGGCCGGGAGACAGCGGCGTGGAAGGCGCGCGCGGGTATGCCGGCAGGATCGAGTCGGGGAGCATCGGCGTCGGAGATGCCATCACCGTGTTGCCGTCCGGCCAGACTTCCCGTGTTCGCGAGGTGCGTACCTTCGAGGGCGCTGTCGGGCGGGCGCAGGCGCCGCAGTCGGTTACGGTGGTGCTGGAAGACCAGCTCGACATCTCGCGCGGTGAAGTCCTGGCGACCACCGGGTCGTTGCTCGTCGTGGCACGCGAATTCGATGCGACGCTGTGCTGGCTCGCGACCGAGCCGTTCAATCGCGGCCGACGCTATTTAATCAAGCAGGGGACGCGGGTGGTAAAAGCCCTGTTCGGTTCTCCGCAATACCGGACAAACGTCAATACGCTGGTGCAAGAACCCGCTGATACATTCGCCCTCAATGACATCGGACTCATTTCGGTCAAGACAGCGCAGCCCATCGCATTCGAACCCTATCGCAGCAATCGATCGGCCGGCAGCTTCATCGTCATCGATGAGACGAATAACAATACCGTGGCCGCCGGGCTCATCCAGTAGGCCGGCCATTTCGCATCACAGGAATGCAATATGACTTATGTAGTGACAGAATCCTGCATCAACTGCAAGCACACCGACTGTGTCGACGTGTGCCCGGTCGATTGCTTCGTCGAAGGACCGAACTTTCTCGCCATCGACCCGGACACCTGCATCGATTGCAGTCTGTGCGTGGCCGAATGCCCGGTCGAAGCCATTTTCGCCGAGGATGACGTGCCCGAAGACCAGCGCGACTTCATCCGCATCAATGCGCAAGCGGCAAAAGCCTGGTCACCGCTCACCGAAAAGAAACCTGCGCCCGCCGATGCAGAGCATTGGGCGCAGGTCAAGGACAAGCGCGCTTTGCTGGAGATGGCGTGATGGGCAAGGTCTATCTCATCGGTGCGGGTCCGGGAGCCGCCGACCTGATCACCGTGCGGGGTGCCGAATTGCTCAAACGAGCCGGCATCGTTTTCTACGATGCGTTGGTGCAACCGGACATGCTCGCGCTGGCGCCCCAAGCCCGGCAAGTGGCCGTGGGCAAGCGTTGCAGCCGAATATCAACTGACCAGCGCTTCATTAACCGGAACCTGGTTGAGGCGGCAGCGAAATACGACATCGTGGTCAGGCTCAAGGGCGGCGATCCGATGTTGTTCGGCAGGGCGCAGGAAGAAATCGAGTCTCTGGAAGCGGCAGGGGTAGCCTGCGAAGTCGTGCCCGGCGTCACATCCGCCCTGGCGGCCAGCGCGGAGTTGGGGGTTTCGCTTACCGGGCGCGGCGTCAGCCGCAGCGTTGTTTTTGCCACGCCGCGCGTTGGCGAAGGCGAGGATGTTAGTGACTGGGCCCCCGCAGTGGCCCGGGCCGACACGGCGGTGCTGTATATGGCGGTCGGCCAGGCGGCGGAGATAGCCGGGGTTCTGCAGGCGCAAGGCATGCCGATCGCTACACCCGTGGTCCTGGTCGAGAATGCATCGTTGCCGCATTCCCGACATATTGGGACGACCTTGCAAGGGCTCAAAAACGGTGCGGCCCAAGGGTTAGCCGGGCCCGCCTTGCTGTTGTTCGGCGAAGTTTTCAGGAAACGCGCGCATACCCTGATCGGCCACGACATATTGATAGACGCCAAGCCGCTGCTGGCCGTTCCCCGCTAGGGGCGGCGGTGGCCGGTTTGCAGCCAGAAAAAAGCCGGCGCGACGCCGGTTTTTAGTTATGCGAAATAACGATTATAAAATTAGATTATATTATTTCCATTCATAACGAGTCCGCGGTAACTTCCCACTCGGTTTCGTAATTCCTCTGTTGTTCACTATGACGCCGGCCGGCGGCCGGCGGCTTTTTTTTGAGGAGCGAGCCAGACTTGAGGGAGTCATGATTCGTAGCGTGCTTGCGGGGTGGCTGTTGCTGGCCGTCATGCCGATTGCGTCGGCCGATGTCGCGCTTTTGAATGTCTCTTATGACGTGACGCGCGAGTTCTACAAGGAATTCAATCCCGCGTTCATTGCCTACTGGAAGGGCAAGACCGGGGAGGCGGTCACCATCAATCAGTCCCACGGTGGTTCCAGCAAGCAGGCGCGCTCCGTGGTGGAAGGCCTCGACGCCGATGTCGTCACCATGAACCAGGCCAACGACATCGACCTGCTGGCGGAGCGAGGCAAGCTGGTATCCGCCGACTGGGCAAAGCGCTTTCCCTATCGCAGCGCACCGTATACCTCGACGACGGTATTCATGGTCCGCAAGGGCAATCCGAAGCACATCGGCGACTGGGACGACCTGGTCAAGCCGGGGGTCGCCGTCGTGATTCCGAATCCCAAGACTTCCGGCAACGGGCGCTACAGCTATCTCGCCGCCTGGGGGTACGTGGTCAAGAAGGGCGGCAGCGAGCAGCAAGCCAGGGAATTCGTGACCAGGCTGTTCAAGAACGTGCCGGTTCTCGATGCGGGCGGACGGGGCGCCACGACGACTTTCGTGCAACGCGGCATCGGTGATGCACTGCTGACGTTCGAGAATGAAGTCTTCCTGACCCGCAAGGAACTCGGCAGCGACGCATTCGACGTAGTGTATCCATCGATCAGCATCCAGGCAGAGAACCCGGTGAGCGTCGTCGACAAGGTCGTCGACAAGCGCGGAACCCGGAAAGTCGCCACGGCGTATCTCGAATACCTGTATTCAAAGGAGGGCCAGGAACTGGCGGCAAGGAATTTCTTCCGTCCGTGCGACGCGAAAATCCTGGCCCGCAACGATGCGACGTTCAGGAAACTCGACCTGTTCACGGTCGACGAAATGTTCGGCGGCTGGAAACAGGCTCAGGCGATTCATTTCAGCGATGGCGGCCTGTTCGATCAGATCTATCAGGTCAAATAAATCTCAAAGGCGAACTACCAATGGGCCAATCCGACGCAAAAAGTATTGAAGCCGAGCAGACCGAACGGCGGCTGTCCCCGGAGATCGAGCAGAAGATTCTCCGGACGATAGCGCGTACAGATTTCGGATCGATCGAAGTGGTCGTGCATGACGGCAAGGTCGTGCAAATAGAGTGTAGAGAAAAAATTCGCTTTGTCCGAGTCGAACCGGGCCGTAGGAACGCGATACGTCAAATCCGCCAGCCCGGGTAATACGGCCGGCATCACCCAAGGCAGGCCACCAGAAAACTGGAGGCGGCACAAAAAAACAGATCGACATCGGACCCGACCGGATGACCGGAGGGCTCCGCAATATCAATCAAGGGAGTTCTTCGCATGAATCCGTTGCGTCTTCGAACCGTGGCTGGCGCATTGGCCGCCAGTTTCATCATGACTTCGTCTTACGCGCTTGCGGAAGACGACATTTCGCAGCTCAAACAGCAAGTGGACGAACTGGACCAGAAGATACGTGTGCTGCAGAGACAGCGGGAACTGGAAAAGGAGGCGGCCGAGGAAAAGCAAAAAGAAACCCCTACGGTGTCATCTGGAAAAGACGGTTTCTGGATCCGGTCTGCGGACAACGCATATCAAATCAGGATCGGCGGCATTATCCAGTTCGACAGCCACTGGTATCCGGATAAGACCGCGCCCATAGGCGGCACGGCGGACACGCTCATATTGCGCAAAGTGCGCCCGGTACTGGAAGGCGTGTTCCTCCAGAACATCGGCTTCAGGCTGATGCCGGACTTCGGCAACGGCACGACCGTGCTGCAGGACGCCTATGTCGAATTGAAGCTCGACAAAGCGGCCAATATCCGCGCCGGAAAATTCAAACCCCCGATTAGCCTGGAGCGCCTGGTACTGGATTCCGAAACAGAATTTGTCGAACGCGGGTTGCCAACCAACCTGGCGCCCAATCGCGACATCGGCATCCAGCTTGGCGGCAGCGTCCTGGCCGACACGCTCTCGTACCAGGTCGGTGTATTTAACGGCGTCACCGACAACAGCACTGCGGACGCGGATACGAACGACGCGAAGGACTATCTCGGACGCATTTTTGCGGAGCCGTTTCGCAACGGCAGTAGCTGGTTGAGTGGGCTCGGAATCGGCATAGCGTACGCGTATGGCGTGCAGCAGGGGACGGTTACCGCTTCAAATCTGGCGACATACAAGACGGTCGGCCAGCAGAATTTCTTCGTCTTCAGCACGGGCGCGTTCGCAGACGGAGAGCGCCAGAAAATCGCGCCGCAGTTCTACTACTACGTTGGTTCGTTCGGTCTGCTTGGCGAGTACATCGGTTCGCGTCAGAAAGTCACCCGGGCAGTCAACCAGAAAAGCGAGTTCGACAGCAAGGCCTGGCAGGTCAACGGATACTGGGTCGTGACCGGCGAAGACGCCTCGTTTCGCAACCCCAACCCGCGCAGGCCTTACGCCGGCACCAACCCGGGCCTGGGGGCGGTGGAACTGGTCGTCCGGTATGGCGTGCAGACCATCGACGACTCCGCCTTCGCCGGCAGTGCGACGACACGCCTGGCTGATCCCAATGCGTCCGCAAGGCAAGCGCGTGACGCCGGTATCGGCGTCAACTGGTATTTCAACCGCAATTTCAAAGTCCAGCTCAATTACGACCAGACGGATTTCGATGGCGGTGGGCCAGGCGGCACCGATCTGCGCAGCGAGAAGGCCATATTCACGCGCATCCAGGCCAATTTCTAGAAAGAACGGAACATGTCTTCCATTTCAAGAACGCTAAAACACGCCGCCGCCGTCCTGTTTGCAGTTTCAGAATGGGGCGCCTTCGCCGCGAATGTCGAACTGCTCAACGTGTCCTACGACCCGACGCGCGAGCTCTACCAGGAGTTCAACGCCGCGTTCGCCAAGCAATGGGAAGCGAAAACCGGGGACAAGGTCACGATCAGGCAATCCCACGGCGGATCGGGCAAGCAGGCACGTACGGTGATCGACGGCCTGACGGCGGATGTGGTCACACTCGCGCTCGGGTATGACATCGACGAAATTTCTGCCAGGGCGAAACTGCTGCCGGCCGGCTGGCAGAAGCGCTTGCCGCACAACAGCGCGCCGTATACCTCCACCATCGTTTTCCTCGTGCGCAAGGGCAATCCCAAGCACATCAAGGATTGGGATGATGTTGCGAAGCCAGGCATCTCGGTGATCACGCCGAACCCGAAAACCTCCGGCGGCGCGCGCTGGAACTATCTGGCGGCCTGGGGCTATGCGCTGAAGAATTACGGCAACGACGAGGCCAAGGCCAGGGAATTCGTGGCGAAAATCTACAAGAACGTCCCCGTGCTGGATTCCGGCGCGCGCGGTTCGACGACCACATTCGTCGAACGCGGCATCGGGGACGTCTTGCTGGCCTGGGAGAACGAGGCTTTCCTCGCGGTCAGGGAACTCGGCCCGGCGAAAGTCGACATTGTCGTGCCATCGATCAGCATCCTGACCGAGCCGCCCGTCACGCTCGTCGACAAGGTCGCCGACAAGCACGGCACGCGCAAGGTGGCGCTGGCCTATCTCGAGTATCTGTACAGCGAGGAAGGCCAGGACATCGCCGGGCGCAATTTCTATCGCCCGACCGATGCCATGATCGCGGCGAAGTATGCGGCCCAGTTCCCGAGGATCAACCTGTTCAGGATCGACGAGGTATTCGGTGGCTGGCAGAAGGCGCAGAAGGCCCATTTTGCCGACGGCGGCGTGTTCGACCAGATCTACCAGAAGTAAGCGGACGGACATGACAGCGCTGATCGCCGGTGGGGAGTGCGCGTGGTAACGACATTCAAGCGGCACAGTGTCCTGCCGGGGTTCAACCTCGCGCTCGGGTTCACGCTGCTCTATCTTTGCCTGATCGTGCTGATCCCGCTGTCGGCGGCATTCATCAAGACGGCGACCCTGTCATGGCCGCAATTCTGGGCCACGGTGACCACGCCGAGGGTAGTGGCGTCCTATCGCCTGACGTTCGGCGCCTCGTTGGCGGCCGCTTTGCTCAATGCGCTCTTCGGGTTGCTGGTGGCCTGGGTGCTGGTGCGCTATCGCTTTCCCGGCAAGCAGATCATCGACGCGCTGGTCGATCTTCCGTTCGCTTTACCGACCGCGGTCGCCGGCATTGCGCTGACCGCGTTATACGCGGGCAATGGCTGGATCGGTCGTTGGTTCGAACCCTTCGGCATCAAGATCGCGTTTACGCCGCTCGGTGTTTTCGTCGCGCTGACTTTCATCGGCCTGCCGTTCGTGGTGCGCACCATTCAGCCCGTACTGGAGGACGTGGAGTGCGAACTCGAGGAAGCGGCAGCAACCCTGGGCGCTTCGCGGCTGCAGACTTTCGCGCGCGTGATATTGCCCACCATTTTCCCCGCGCTGGTGACCGGCTTCGCCCTGGCCTTCGCACGCGCGGTCGGCGAATACGGATCGGTAATTTTCATCGCCGGCAACATGCCGATGATTTCGGAGATCACGCCGCTGCTGATCATCACCAAGCTCGAACAATACGACTATGTCGGCGCCACCGCACTGGCAGTCGTGATGCTGGTCATTTCCTTCGTCCTGCTGCTGATCATCAACGGCCTGCAGTGGTGGAGCCGGCGGCGCGAAGATGGCCTGTGAGCACGCCACGATGAGTACAGTCACGCTTCCCCTCGACGTCGGGCGGAGTCGCCTGCGCGCCACGCAGGAGCCGACATGGGTGCGCCGGACCCTGATCGGCGTCGCGCTCGCCTTCCTGACCCTGTTCCTGTTCGTGCCGCTGATCTCGGTGTTCTACGAGGCGCTCAGAAAAGGCGTCGGTGTCTATTTCGCTTCCATTGTCGAGCCGGATGCCTTGTCCGCCATCAAGCTCACGCTGATTTCCGCGGCGATCGCGGTCCCGCTCAATGTCTTGTTCGGCATCGCGGCCGCGTGGGCGATCGCCAAGTTCGAATTCCGCGGCAAGAACCTGCTGATCACGCTGATCGACCTGCCGTTCTCGGTCTCTCCGGTGGTTTCAGGCCTCATCTACGTACTGATTTTCGGCCTGCAAGGCTGGCTCGGGCCGTGGCTTGCGGAGCACGACCTCAAAGTTATTTTTGCGGTGCCGGGCATCGTGATGGCGACCATCTTCGTGACTTTCCCTTTCGTTGCCCGCGAACTGATTCCGCTGATGCAGGCGCAAGGCAGCGAAGAGGAAGAGGCCGCCGCGGTACTCGGCGCCAGCGGCTGGCAGATTTTCTCCAGGGTGACTTTACCCAATATCAAATGGGGGCTGCTCTACGGCGCCATCCTGTGCAACGCGCGGGCGATGGGCGAATTTGGCGCGGTGTCTGTTGTCTCCGGCCATATCCGCGGCAGCACCAACACCATGCCGCTGCACGTCGAAATCCTTTACAACGAATACAACTTCGCAGCCGCCTTCGCAGTGGCTTCGCTGCTGGCATTGCTGGCGCTGGTAACACTGGTACTCAAGAGTGTCGTCGGCGACCGCGCTGCGACGGACAAGGAACAGGACACCAAACCATGACCATCGAAGTCCGCAATCTGTCGAAACAGTTCGGCACGTTTTCCGCGCTGCGCGATGTGAGCCTGCAGGTGCAGAACGGCGAATTGCTCGCCCTGCTGGGCCCATCGGGATCCGGCAAGACCACGCTGCTGCGGGTCATCGCGGGCCTCGAAGTGCCCGATACCGGTCAGGTATTGTTCCAGGGCGAGGATTCCACGGACCGTCATGTGCGCGACCGCCGTGTCGGCTTCGTGTTCCAGCATTACGCATTGTTCCGCCACATGACGATATTCGAGAACGTGGCGTTCGGCCTGCGTGTGCGCCCGAAGAAAGACCGGCCCGAGGAAGGCGAAATCCGCGAGCGCGTGATGAAGCTGCTGAAACTGGTGCAGCTCGACTGGCTTGCCGATCGCTATCCGCATCAGCTCTCCGGCGGACAGCGTCAGCGCATCGCGCTGGCACGGGCATTAGCTGTGGAACCGAAGGTATTGTTGCTGGACGAACCTTTCGGCGCGCTGGATGCCAAGGTGCGCAAGGAACTGCGCGGCTGGCTGCGCCGGCTCCACGACGACATGCACATCACCAGTGTGTTCGTTACCCATGACCAGGAGGAGGCGCTCGAAGTCGCCGATCGCGTCGTCGTCATGAATGAAGGCCGCATCGAACAGATCGGCACGCCCGATGAGGTGTACGACCATCCCGCCGGGCCTTTCGTCTACGAATTCCTCGGTCATGTGAACCTGTTCCATGGCCGCCTGCATCGCGGCCGCGCGACCATCGGCGAGATCGAACTCGATGCGCCGGAACACGCCGAAGCGGAACAGCAGCCCGCGGTGGCCTATGTCCGGCCACACGACATCGAAATCGAGCGCGTGTCGAATGGGGAAGCCGCGCTGCCTGTGCGCATCGTGCACGTGCTCGCGGTGGGTCCGGTGATCCGGGTGGAACTTGTCCGCGAAGGCGGCGAGCAGACCGACCCGATCAAGGCGGAAATCAGCAGGGAGCGTTTCCGCGAACTGAAGCTTGTGGCCGGAGAACGCGTATTCATCCGGCCGCGCCGCTATGACCTGTTCCCCCGTCAGCTACACTAGCGACAGATGCAATAGACTAATCTTCATCGCAAAGGCGCAAAGGACGCAAAGGAAGATCCAGGGCATGAAATAAGGTGGCTCGACGATTCACCGGACATAGCGATAAGGTGATTGTCCGGGCCGTTCTTCTCCGCTCCCTGTAGCCGGTCTCTGCGTCCTTTGCGTCTTTGCGGTGCAATCGCCTTAGTTTCAGGTCCGGCAGATCATTGAGCACAAATCCCGTTTCGGCCATTCTTCTGTTTGCCCACGGCGCCCGTGACCCGTCGTGGGCGGAGCCGTTTCGACGCATCGCGGCACGACTGGGTCACAGGCAATCCGGCCTGCGCGTGGAACTGGCGTTCCTGGAAATCATGCAGCCGGACCTGGCCTCGGCGGTCGCTGGGCTGGCCGGTGAGGGTATCGGATACATTACCGTCATTCCGCTGTTCCTTGCCCAAGGCGGCCATCTGAAGCAGGATTTGCCGAGGCTGCTCGCCGATATCCGCAGCCGTCATCCAGCGCTGCGGATCGACGTCACGAGCGCAATCGGCGATTCGGAAGACCTCACTGACGCGATTGCCGACTGGGCTTTCGCCCAGCATTTGTCCCGTTCCGGCTGACGCCCGGCCTGAAAACCGCGCTCCGGCGCGCCGAAAGCCGCTAAAATTCAGCCTTTTGGTCAGTCGGACATGCGAGTCTTTCGGGGCATCCCGGCGCGGGCGGACGTTCCCGTCGCGCTTACCATCGGCAATTTCGACGGCGTCCACCTTGGACACCGCGCCATGATTGCGCGCCTCGAGGAGGTCGCGCATCGGCAGGGCCTGCCGGTGGCGGTGATGACTTTCGAACCCCAGCCTCAGGAATTTTTCGCGCCCGACCAGGCGCCGGCGCGCCTGACCTCGTTGCACGAGAAGCTGGAAATTTTGCGCAATTGCGGGGTGGACCGGGTTTACATCTGCCGCTTCGACTATGCGTTCGCGCAGTTCGGGGCTGACGAATTTGTTTCCCGGATTTTGCAGGACGGTCTGGCGGTGCGCTGGCTGCTGGTCGGCGACGATTTCCGTTTTGGCGCGCGGCGCTCCGGCGATTTCACCCTGCTGAAGGCGCTGGCTTCGCGTTCGGGATTCGACGTCGAGGCGATGACCAGCGTGGTGGCAGTCGGCGAACGGGTTTCCAGTACGGCGATCCGTGGACGCCTGGAGGCGGGCGACCTGGCGGGTGCGCAGCAGCTGCTCGGCCGGCCCTATTCAATCACGGGCCGGGTGGTGGATGGCGACAAGCTGGGGGCGAAGATCGGTTACCCGACCGCGAACATCCAATTGAAGCGCTCCAGGGCGCCGCTGTCGGGAATCTTTATCGTCGAAGTGGAAGGCCTCGGACCCGACGCGTTGCCGGGCGTGGCGAGCCTGGGCGTGCGCCCGACTGTAAAGGACCGCGGCCAGGCGACGCTGGAAGTCCACCTGTTCGATTTCGACGGGCGCATTTACGGGCGGCGCATTGGCGTACGTTTTTTGAAGAAATTGCGCGACGAGCAGAAGTTCTCCAGCATTGACGCGCTGGTGGCGCAGATGGACAGGGACGCGGCCGCTGCGCGGGACTATTTCCTCACCGCAAAGACGCAAAGGGCGCAAAGGAATACATGAGTTTGACCAGTAGCGATGTGGATGAACTTAATCGTTTAAGCAACGAAACAATAGGCGCAGCGATCGAGGTTCATCGCAACCTTGGCCCGGGATTGCCAGAGTCGGCTTACGAGAGTTGTCTGTCCTGGGAATTGCGCCAGCGCGGGATCGCTGTAGAGAACCAGGTACCGGTTCGCATTCGGTACAAGGAGATCACTCTCGATGAGGGTTATCGGATAGATATGTTGGTTGAAGGAAAATTGCTGCTCGAAGTTAAATCCATGACACGGTACTCCCCATCCATACGGCCCAAGTGTTGACCTATCTGAAAATGACCGGCCTCAGGATGGCACTCATGCTTAATTTCAACGTACAGTTGATGCGGTCCGGAATCAAGAGAATTGTCAATGAACTCTGAGCACCTTTTCCTTTGCGACTTTGCGGTGAAAGTTATCTCGAATGGCTGACTATAAAAACACGCTGAACCTTCCCGACACACCCTTCCCGATGCGCGGGGATCTGGCCAGGCGCGAGCCCGGCTGGGTGCAACAATGGCAGGAAGGAAAACTCTACGAGCGCATTCGCGAAGCGTCGAAAGGCCGGCCGAAGTTCGTCCTGCACGACGGGCCGCCGTATGCCAACGGCGACATCCACATCGGCCACGCCGTCAACAAGATCCTCAAGGACATCGTCGTCAAGTCGAAGACGCTGTCCGGTTTCGATTCGCCTTATGTGCCCGGTTGGGATTGCCACGGCCTGCCGATCGAGCACCAGGTCGAGAAAAAACACGGCAAGAACATTCCGGCTGCGCAGTTCCGCAAGCTGTGCCGCGATTTTGCGACCGAGCAGATCGACCGGCAACGCAAGGATTTCATTCGCCTGGGCGTGCTCGGCGACTGGTTTAATCCCTACCGCACCATGGATTTCAAGACCGAGGCCGACACCATCCGCGCACTCGATTCGATCAGGCGCAGGGGCTATCTGTACCAAGGCGCGAAGCCGGTGCACTGGTGCCTGGACTGCCGGTCGGCGCTTGCCGAGGCGGAAGTCGAGTACGAAGACCGCACTTCGCCCGCGATAGATGTCGCGTTCAGGGTGCATGACAACGCCGCGCTGGCAAAGCTGCTGCGCTTCACCCATATCTACGAACCGGTGTTCGCCGTGATCTGGACCACGACGCCGTGGACCCTGCCTGCCAACCAGGCCGTATCAGTGCATCCGGAATACGACTACGTGCTGGTTCATTTCTCAGCGGGATTTCTGATCCTGGCAAAGGATCTGGCGGCGAAATGCCTTGAGTCGTACCAGTTGAAGGATTACGAGATCGTTGAGGAATTCAAAGGAGCGGACATCGAGAACCTGAAACTCGAGCATCCCTTCTACGATCGCATCGTGCCCGTCGTGCTGGGTGACCATGTCACGCTCGAATCCGGCACCGGCCTGGTCCACACGGCGCCCGCGCACGGCGTGGAAGACTTCGCGGTCGGTCTGCGCTACAAACTGCCGGTGGACAACCCGGTCGATGACGACGGCCGTTTCTTCCAGAAGACCCCGTTGGTCGGCGGCCTGACTGTGTGGCAGGCCAACGACGTCGTGATCCAGGCACTCAAGGACCACGAGCGATTGCTGAAGATCGAAAACATCAGGCACAGCTATCCCCATTGCTGGCGCCACAAGTCGCCGTTGATTTTCCGCGCAACGCGCCAATGGTTCATCGGCATGGATCTCGGCGGTGAGCGCAGCTTGCGGCAGACCGCGTCCGCGGCGATCGAAGCGACGGCTTTTTTCCCCTCGTGGGGGCAGGCGCGTCTGGAATCGATGATCGCCAATCGCCCCGACTGGTGCGTATCCCGGCAGCGCAATTGGGGTACGCCGATGGCTTACTTCGTGCACAAGGAAACCGGCGAGTTGCATCCGCGCACCGATGAGCTTGTCGAATTGGTTGCGAAGCGTGTCGAACAGCAGGGCATCGAAGGCTGGTTTTCGCTTGAAGCGCAAGAGATGCTCGGGTCGGATGCGGCGACATATCGCAAGGTGCCGGACACGCTGGACGTGTGGTTCGATTCCGGTACGACGCACATGTCGGTGCTGGCACGGCGCAATGAACTGAACAAGCCCGCCGATCTTTACCTCGAGGGCTCCGACCAGCATCGCGGCTGGTTCCAGTCGTCATTGCTGACCGGTTGCGCGATCGACGGACAGGCGCCGTTCAAAGGCCTGTTGACGCATGGATTCGTGGTCGACGGCCAGGGCCGCAAGATGTCGAAATCGGTCGGCAACGTCATCGCGCCGCAGAAAGTCATGGATACGCTCGGCGCGGACATTCTGCGCCTCTGGATCGCCTCGACCGACTATTCCGGCGAGTTGTCCCTGTCTGACGAAATTCTGAAACGCGTGGTCGAATCCTATCGGCGCATTCGCAACACGCTGCGTTTCCTGCTCGCGAACCTGGACGATTTCGATCCCAAGGCGCATAGGCTTCCGGTATCCGAGTGGCTGGAGATCGACCGCTATGCGTTGCAGATGGCGGAGCGGTTGCAACGGCAGGTGCTCAAGGACTACGACGCGTTCGAGTTCCATTACGTCATGCAGAAGCTTCAGGCTTTTTGTTCCGAAGACCTCGGCGGATTCTATCTGGACATTCTCAAGGATCGCCTCTATACGGCGGCAAGGGATTCCTCGGCACGCCGCTCTGCGCAAAACGCGCTTTACCACATTGCCCACAGCCTGTTGCGGCTGATCGCGCCCGTGCTGTCTTTCACCTCGGATGAGGCGTGGTCGATATTCACGCGCGATGAGAAGGACAGCGTGCTCCTGCACACCTGGCACCAGTTTCCCGATGCCGGAGGGGATTTGTGCGAGCGCTGGGACCAGATCCGCGTAGTGCGTGCCGAGGTTCAGAAGGAACTTGAAGCATTACGGACCGCCGGGAAAATCGGCTCGTCGCTGCAGGCCGAGGTAGAGGTGCATGCCGAAGGCACACGCCTGGACGCGTTGAAAGTGCTGGGAGACGATCTGCGTTTCGTTTTCATCACCTCGCAGGCAAAGGTTGTACACGGCAGCGCCGCCATCGCCGTGCATCCGAGCGAGCACAGGAAATGCGAGCGCTGCTGGCATTACCGTGCAGATGTCGGTGCGGATCCGGCCCACGCGGAAATCTGTGGCCGTTGCACACAGAACCTCTACGGACCCGGCGAGAAGCGCGTCCATGCGTAGCCCCGGCGGGTGGCTCGGCCTGAGCGCAGTGCTCGTTGTGCTCGACCAGATCACGAAAATCGTCGTCCAGCGCGAGCTGGCGCAGGGACAATCCATCGACGTTCTGCCGCCGATGGTGTCACTGGTGCTGGCCTACAATCCCGGCGCCGCATTCAGTTTCCTCGCGTCGGGTTCGGGCTGGCAGCGTTATTTTTTCCTCGCCATTGCCCTGTTCGCTTCTGCGCTGATCATCTACATGATGATCAAGCACAAGTCGGATCGTTTTCTGTGTTTCGCACTCGCACTGGTCCTCGGCGGTGCCGTGGGCAACCTCATCGACCGCGCCGTGACCGGCGCGGTAGTGGACTTCGTGCTGGTGCGCTGGCCCGGTGGCCCCAGGCTGTTTGATCCCTGGCCGGCATTCAATCTGGCCGATTCCTGCATTACGGTCGGTGCCGCCTTGCTCATCTGGGATAGTTTCCGCCGCTCGCGGGTCAAATCTCCCGAATGACTACTTCAGGTCAAGTGGCACCGCAAAGACGCAAAGGAACGCGAAGAAATGCGAAGAAATGCGAAGAAATGCGAATGGGAGAAGTAGCCCGGGTAGTCAGTGACCGTTCTGAAAGGTGATCGCAGTGTTTGCCGCAACTCGATCGGATATCAATCCACCCGGCGTTTCAATATTGCCGTCAACTTTGCGTCGTTTGCGTCTTTGCGGTGAAAATCGCATGAGGAAATCGTCATGCCGAACTGGATGAAGATGATTGAAGCCAAAGTTGCCTTGGCCAAGCGCGGGGCGAGGCCGTCGAAGGCGGGCGACAACCCGCGCATTCCGCCGGGGCAAAAGGAAGTCTACGATTTTCCCATCCTGGATCTTGGCCTGGAGCCCGACGTTTCGCCGTCGAGCTGGAATCTGCGCGTGTTCGGGCTGGTCGAGGGAGAACTCGCCTACAGCTGGAAAACATTCAACGAATTGCCGCAGGTCGACCTGACTACCGATTTCCATTGCGTCACGCGCTGGTCGCAGCTCGACATGAACTGGCGCGGCGTACCGGCAAGGGATGTGATCCTGCGCGCCCGTCCCCTGGAAAAAGCGGCGTTCGTGACCCTGCACAGCGCCGACGAATACACTACGAACCTGCCGCTGGAAGCGCTGCTCGACGACGATGTGATCCTGGCGCACAGCGTGTTCGGCAAGCCGCTGCCACCGGAACACGGTGGCCCTGTCCGCCTGATCGTGCCCAAACGCTATGCCTGGAAAAGCGCCAAATGGCTCACCGGCATTGAATTCCACGAAGAAGACCGGCCAGGATTCTGGGAAGTGCGGGGTTATCACAACGAAGCCGATCCCTGGAAGGAAGAACGCTTTTCGCAGGGCAACCTTTAGCCCGGGGCCCGCGCGTATAATCGCCGCGTCAATCATCCCGCTCATATCATGGAAGTCCTGCTCGCCAATCCCCGCGGTTTCTGCGCCGGCGTAGACCGCGCAATCGAAATTGTCGAACGAGCGCTAAAGCTGCACGGTGCGCCGATCTACGTGCGTCACGAGGTTGTGCATAACAAATACGTGGTGGACGACCTTCGCGCCAAGGGGGCGGTGTTCGTGGAAGATCTTGCCGAGATTCCAGAGGGGGCGACGGTGGTTTTCAGCGCGCACGGCGTATCGCAGACAGTGCGTCGCGACGCCGAGTCGCGCAAGTTGAATGTATTCGATGCGACCTGCCCGCTGGTGACCAAAGTGCACGTCGAGGTCGGCAAGATGCACGGCAACAAGCGCGAAATTGTGATGATCGGCCACGCCGGCCACCCGGAGGTGGAAGGCACCATGGGTCAGGTAGAGGGTGTTGTGGGTCAGGTCGGCAGCGGCATGTACCTGGTGGAATCCATCGGGGATGCCGAACGCCTGAAGGTCAAGGATCCGGACAATCTGGCGTTCGTGACGCAGACCACTTTATCGGTGGACGATGCCCGTTCCATTACCGATGCATTGCGACGCCGCTTTCCTTCCATCATTGGACCGAAGAAAGACGACATTTGCTACGCCACCCAGAATCGACAGGATGCAGTCAAGGCGTTGGCCAGGCATTGCGATGTCGTGATCGTGGTCGGTTCGCCGAACAGTTCGAACTCCAACCGGCTGCGCGAAGTCGCGTCCAACCTCGGCGTGCCCGCCTACATGCTGGACAACGCCGCCGATCTGAAACCCGATTGGGTGGACGGGAAAAGGGTGGTCGGTGTGACAGCCGGCGCGTCGGCGCCGGAGGTGCTGGTGGAGGCCGTGCTTCAAAGGCTCCGGTCTCTGGGGGCGGATTCGGTCAAGGAGTTGGCCGGGATTTCCGAAAAAGTGACCTTCCCGCTGCCGAAAGAGTTGGCAATCTAGATCGGATCGAGCGCACATAAAAAAAG